>JAEDCM010000024.1 GCA_016294165.1 Anaeroplasmataceae bacterium | reverse complement strand
TTCTTCAATTACAATATTAAATTATTATGTCCAACTTTGTGGGTTCACTACAAAAGCTTTCTGCTTTTATTTAAGTATAATAAAAAAAGAGCATTTAGCTCTCATTTATTTTAAAAATTCATCTTATAAAGTGTTAACTAATTTAGCAATCTTTGATTTATTTCTAGCAACAAAGTTTGCATGAACTACACCTTTTGCTAATGCTTTATCTAATTTTTTGCAAGCAAAAGCATATGCAGTTTTAGCAGCTTCAGCATCTTTTTTAGCTACAGCAGCGTCAACAGCCTTTAATGCGGTTTTCATAGATGATTTGAATGATGCGTTTTGTAATCTTCTTTTTTCATTAGTTTTAATACGTTTAACTTGTTGTTTAATGTTAGCCATTTATTTCACCTCCGACTATCAAGCAAATTTATTTTACCAAAAATAAAAATAAAATGCAATAATAAATTACACTAAATATCAATTATTTTTGAATAAATTAGTTAAAACTAATAAGAATAGTAATTAGGTGATATAATTGATTAATTTAGATTTGTTTAATTCAAGGACTGATTTGGCTTGTGAGAATGAAAAATATCAAAAAGAAGAATTCAAATTAAATGGTTGTAATATCGTTAAAAGCTATCATAATGATGATATCTTTTTTTCGATTTACACGGATGCAGTAATTAACAATATTAGTGATGAAATTAAAAAAATACCGGAAATTATTGATAATATTTTAAAACAAGTTTTAAAACACTTAAAAATAAATGAGAGTTCTAAAGCTTTGGTGGTTGGGTTGGGAAATGATAAGATAACTCCAGATGCTTTAGGCCCAAGATGTATTGATCGTATTTTAGTTACAAAGCATTTATTTGATAATGATGAGGATATTACTGGTTTAAGAAATGTTTCATCATTTAGTCCATCGGTTATGGGAAATACGGGAATGGAAACGAGTTTAATTATAGAGTCTATTGTTCAAAAGTTTAAGCCTGATTTTTTAATTGTTATTGATGCTTTGGCTTCGATAAATTTAAATCGTGTTAATCAAACTATTCAAATCTCTACTAAAGGCATATGTCCAGGAAGCGGAATTGGAAATAGCAGAAAAGAAATATCTTTTAAAACGATGGGTGTTCCGGTAATATCGGTTGGTGTGCCAACGGTTGTGGATGTTGCGAGTATTACAAATGATGTAATAAATTTTATTCTAAACCATATTCATAAAGAAATAATTAATCCTTCAAATCCATTGTTGTTTATGCCTAACAATCAAAATGTAAGTGTTCCTAAGGAACAAAAAAACAAGTATATTGGATTAATTGGTAATCTTAATGAGGACGAGTTAAGAAGATTAATTTTTGAAGCAATTGCGCCAACTGGTTATAATTTTATGGTTACCACCAAGGATATTGATCAAGCAATATCCAATTTTGCGATGATTATTTCTAGAGGAATTAATCTTTGTTTACATCAAAAAGTAAATTCGACACAATAGTCAGTATTGTGAATTGTAAACTATTATTGGTGATTATTTATGAAAAAACGATTCAAATATTTAATAGTAATTTTAATCTTTATCTTTGGATTATCATTAGGAAGGATTGAAAGTAAGGAAGGGGAAATGGTAAGCGTTGATGATGTTAAGGAGAACATTTTTATGAAAGCCGGCAATTTTGGTGAAAAGGTTATTGTTAAGATGTTTGACGGAACTATTGATATTTGTTCAAAGGGACTAAAAATAATTTTTGGACTATAAAAAAAGATGGTTATTATAAACCATCTATAACTGTTTTATTTGAATAGTAATCATCAAAGGTATATCTAACGTATACCTTTTTTTCTTTATCTGTCGCTTTTATCTTATATGTAACCTTAATATAAATGTCAGGAGCTTCTAACTTGACAAACCACAAAGGTTTAATTGGATAAATATTTTTGAATGTTAAATTCTTTGTGGTAGATGTATACTCTTGACCTTTTGAAAGAGTAGAACCAGATTTAATTGTTAATGGAGTATCATTTGTTACCTTAGTTGATTTCCAATTATTATCTAATTCAAAATAAATATTAACATCAGTGATATCCTTTTGAATTTTATCAATTGTCGCTGTTAAGGTAATCTTTCCATCGGAAGTTTTAGTTGCATTTTTAACCAAGGATACATTTAGTTTTACTCTAAAATCCTTTGTTTCATCATACTTTAGAATTGTTGCATTTTTATCGTTAAAAACGACTGGTCGATTTTTAAAGTATGTTATTCCATAAACCAAAGATATTACAATAATTGGTAAAATAATCAAATATAAAAAAGCGAATATTAATTTTTTGTGACGGATAAAACGTCTAAATTTCCCCTCTGCCATAAAAACACCTCAACATAATTGTATAATACAATGAAAGTATTTTCAATTTAAATTTTTATAATTTCAGTAAGCAGCTGAACATTTAATTCTAATTCATTGATTGATAAAAATTCATATCGCCCATGAAAGTTCATACCACCGGTTCCTAAATTTGGACATGGAAGACCCATGTATGTTAGATTTGCACCATCAGTACCACCCCTAATTGGCAATAATAAAGGCTTAATATTAAGCTTTTTCATACACTCGGTTGCTAAATCGATGATGTATTTTTTATCTTCTAGTAAATAACGCATATTTTTATATGAATCCTTAATTTCCAACTTAACAATTTCATATTGATATTTGCTATTTAGGTAGTCTTTAATTCTTATAAACTCATCTTTTTGAGTTTTAAATAATGATTCATCATGATTTCTAATAATATATTCGGTTTTTGCGATACTCACATCACCGCTAATTGCATGCAGGTGATTAAACCCATCATAGCCATCAGTATATTCAGGCTTTAACTGTTGAGGAAGCATTGATTCAAATTCCATTGCTACACGAATGGCATTAACCATTTTGCCTTTTGCACTTCCAGGATGGATTTCTTTTCCAATGAATGTTAAATTAGCACTAGCAGCATTGAAGTTTTCATAGCTTATTTCGCCGATTTTGCCACCATCGACTGTGTAAGCAAAGTCACATCCAAAGTCTTCAACATTAAAGTGAGCAGTACCTTTTCCAACCTCCTCATCAGGAGTAAAGCAGATTTTGATGTCACCATGGGGAATATTGTTTGTAATAATGTTTTCAAGCATACCCATGATAGCTGCAATACCAGCTTTATCATCAGCTCCTAGCAATGTTAATCCATTGGTAGTTACTAAATCGTGGCCAATGTATTCTTTAAGGTATGGGAAATCAGAAACTTTTAGATATATGTTTTCTTCTTTATTTAAGCAAATATCGTTCCCATCATAATTTTTAATAATCTGTGGTATGACATTTTTTCCTGTTAAATCTGGAGAAGTATCAAGATGGGCAATTAATCCGATTGTTTTTGTATCAACATTGGTATTTTTAGGAAGAAGAGCAGTAACATAACAATATTCACTGACCTTTACATCTTTTAAGCCAAGATTCTTTAATTCCTTTTCTAACTCATATGCCAAGTCAAATTGTTGTTTGCTAGTTGGACTAGTATCAGAATTTGGATCAGATTGAGTATTTATTTTTACATATTTTAAAAATCTTTCTAATGTAGTCATAATAACACCTCTTTAACCTATTTTAACATATATTTTAAAAAAAATACGATATTGTTTTTTTTATATAATAAAAATTGTTGTTATTATTTTTCTAAAATGGTATAATAAAAAAAGAAGTTTATACGATGGAGGGAATAATATGAATTTACCAAATAAATTAACTTTTTTTAGAGTGCTGTTAATACCGATTATGGTTATTGTTGCTTACATTGATTATTTAAATGTTCATGAGTTTGTTTTTGATATTTCATTGGCGGAGTTTATAATGTGTGCGATTTTTACAATTGCATCATTAACTGATTTCTTAGATGGATACTTAGCAAGAAAGAACAATCAAGTTACAACGTTTGGAAAATTTGCCGATCCATTAGCTGATAAAATACTAGTTATGGCAGCTTTACTAATTTTAATGTCACGAGGACTTGTTTATGCTTGGGTTTGTATTCTTATTCTTGCAAGAGAGTTTTTAGTAACAGGTGTTAGATTATTAGCAATCGAACATGGAAAGGTTATCGCAGCTTCTAAATTAGGAAAATATAAAACAGCATCAACAATGGTCGCAATCATTCTTTTATTCTTCCATGCTGTTGATTATTTACATACTGCTGGAGACATTATGATGTATGTTGCTTTAGCGTTAACTGTGATTTCAGGAATTGATTATCTATACAAAAATAGAGGTATCATTTTTGAATCAGTATAAATTAAAAAAACCATTTGAATTGTATTATAATATATGGAGGTATATTATATGAGTGATAGAGAACAAGCATTAAAGGAAGCTCTTAAACAAATTGAAAAGCAATTTGGTAAAGGAGCAGTTATGAAATTAGGAGAAGAAGCTAATAAGAATGTTGATTCAGTTTCTTCAGGGTCTATTGCTTTAGACCAAGCTTTAGGAATTGGTGGATATCCTAAAGGACGTATTATTGAAATCTTTGGACCAGAGTCATCTGGTAAGACAACAATTGCTCTTACAGCTATTGCAGAAGTTCAAAAAAATGGTGGTATGGCAGCATTTATTGATGCTGAGCATGCGCTAGATCCAAGTTATGCTAAACGTTTAGGTGTTGATATTGATAATCTATTGATTTCTCAACCAGATACTGGTGAACAAGGCTTAGAGATAGCTGAAGCTCTTGTAAGATCATCAGCAATTGATATTATCGTTATAGATTCAGTTGCAGCTTTGGTTCCAGAAGCGGAAATCAATGGTGAAATGGGAGATAGTCATGTTGGTATTCAAGCTCGTCTGATGAGTCAAGCGATGCGTAAGATGAGTGGAATTGTTAATAAAACGAACGCTATCGTTATTTTTATTAATCAATTACGTGAAAAGGTTGGAGTTATGTATGGAAATCCTGAGGTTACACCTGGAGGTAGAGCCCTTAAGTTTTATTCATCTGTAAGAATTGATGTTCGCAAGGGAGATTGGATTAAAAATGGTACTGAGGTAATCGGTGCTAAAACGAACTTGAAGGTTGTTAAGAATAAAGTTGCTTCTCCATTTAAGGTTGCATCAGTGGATATTATTTTTGGACAAGGAATCTCAAAGGATGGAGAAATCTTGGATATGGCAGTTGAACAAGATATTGTAAATAAATCAGGAGCTTGGTTCAGTTATAATGGAGAAAAGATTGGACAAGGACGCGAAAAAACGATAGATTATCTTTCTAAAAACCCTGATATTCTTAAGGAAATTGAAACTAAAGTGCGTGAAAAATTAGGATTATAAGAAGGGAATTTTTTCCCTTTTTATTTTAAATGGGGTGATTTAATGAACAAAATCTTATTTTTAGATCGAGATGGTATAATAAATATAGATAAAGGTTTTGTTGCTAGTTTAGAAGATTTTGAATTTCATCCAGATATTTTTAAATTATGCCATTTTTTTCAAGAAAAAGGATATAAAATTATTGTGGTAACAAATCAAACAGGCATTGGATGTGGGCTATATACTTTAGATGATTTTTTATGTGTTAATAGGTATATGCTTGAGGAGTTTAAAAAAAGAAACATTCAAATTTTAGATGTTTATTATTGCCCTCACAATCCAAAGGCTAATTGTGATTGTCGTAAGCCTAAGCCAAAAATGATTTTAGATGCTTTGAAAAAGTATGATGGTGATCCATCAAATTCTATTATGATTGGCGATAAGATTTCAGATGTGATGGCAGGTTATATGGCTAATATAAGGAATTTATTTTTCCTAAAGGAAAATTATCGTCCAGCGGATTTAGGCTTCAATTACAGTATTGTTAGTAAATTAAGTGAAATATGGGAGTGTTTCTAGTGGGTAAATATTTTGGAACAGATGGAATAAGAGGAAAGGCAAATGAGAAACTTACTGCTAGTTTAGCCTTGAAGGTTGGAGAAGCTTTAGCATTGATTGATGAGAAGGATGTAATCATTGCTGGAGATACAAGAGTATCAACTGATATGCTAATTTCTGCGGTTTGTGCAGGAGCTTTATCTGTTGGTAAAAATGTAATTTTAGCAGGAAAGGTTTCAACACCATGCTTGATGTTTGCGAGCAGGCACTTTCATACAATTGGGATAATGATTACAGCTAGTCATAATCCTTATTATGATAATGGAATTAAGGTTGTTAAATATGGTAAAAAGATTTTAAATGATGAACAAGCGTTAATTGAGAATTATATTGATGGTAATATAACAATTAATAAATCAAATATTGGAGAAATTAAACAAGCCTTAGTTACGGAAGAATATATTAAATATTTAAAAAGTTTAAATGTTAAAAGTGATTTGAAGATTGCGATTGATGCGGCAAATGGTGCTACATATAAATTAGCTGAAGATGTTTTTAGTAGGTATGGGGCATATATTACAAATAATTGCCCTGATGGATATAACATTAATAATAATGTAGGTTCAACTCATTTAGAAAGTATTATCAATACTACTAAGGGTAAATATGATCTTGGATTTGCTTTTGATGGTGATGGTGATCGTATTATGGTTGTTGATAAGAATGGTTATATTTATGATGGTGACAAAATACTATATGTTTTAGCAAATTATTTTGCAAAGAAAAACAAATTGAACAAGAAAACAGTTGTTTTAACAAAAATGTGCAATTTAGGAATTATTAACAGCTTAAAGGATATTAATATTGATGTTGATGTTACTGATGTTGGTGATAAATATGTTTTAGAATCTATGGAAAAGAATGATTTCTCATTAGGTGGAGAAAACTCTGGTCATATTATTACTCCATATTCTAATACTGGTGATGGAATTTTAGTTGGGTTATTAATTTTGATGGTTCTTGATGAAGAAAAGAAGACATTAGAGGAATTAACAAAGACAATTGAGATGTATCATGACAAAATGGTTAATATACCAGTTAATAATAAGGCGATTATTAATAATGATGAACTTAATAATCGTATAAAGGAAATTGAAAATGATCTTGGAAAATATGGTAAGGTAATTTTAAGAGCTAGTGGGACGGAAAACTTAATTCGTGTTTCAGTAATGGCTAAGGATCAAGAGGTTCAACTTAAATATTTAGATGAGTTAGTTTCAATGGTTAATAATTTGAATCAGGAGGGATAACATGATTTATTCAATTGTATTAGCTGCAGGGAAGGGAACAAGAATGAAAACAGAACTTCCTAAATGTGCGTTTCCTTTGTTGAAAAAACCGATGATTAGTTATATTTTAGAGTCTTTAAAGGGCTCAATGGTTGAAAAGAACATTGTAATTTTAGGGCATAAAAAAGAATATTTTTCTGATTTACTTGATGATTGCTTAATTGCTTATCAAAATGAGCAGTTAGGAACTGCTCATGCTGTAAAGATGGGATTAGAATTATTAAATGAAGGTATCACAATCATTCTTCCTGGTGATGCTCCTTTGATTAGTTCAGAAATAATTGATGGTTTAATTAATGAACATATTGAAAATAAAAATGAGCTTACAGTTGGAGCAATGGTGGTAAATAATCCATTTGGTTATGGAAGAATCATTATGAAAGATGATAGTTTTGTTGGTATTGTTGAAGAAAAAGAAGCAACAGAAGAACAAAAGCAAATTAATGTTTGTAATAGTGGACTGATGGTTGTCAATAATGATGTCTTAAAAAAAGCAATTAGTCAGGTTAAAAATGACAATAGCAAGCATGAGTATTATTTAACCGATATAGTATATTATATAGAAAGAAAAGGAATCAGTTTAATAAAGAATGTTGAATTATTAACAGGGGTAAATGATTTATATACATTATCATGCTTAGAAGAGTTTTTAAGAGATAGCATTAATCGTAAACATATGTATAATGGTGTCAATATTATTAATCAATCAAGTGTAATTATTGGCCCTGATGTTAAGATTGGTAAGGGTACAGTTATTATGCCTAATACGGTTATTACCGGAAATACTGAAATTGGTGAGAATTCAATTATTGGACCATCATCAGAGCTTCATAATGCAGTTATAATGAATAATGCTACAGTTAAACATTCTGTGGTTTATGATTCAAAGGTTTGTGATAATGCAACTGTTGGACCATTTGCTCATTTAAGAATGAATACCATTGTCGGGGAAAATGATCGTATTGGAAATTTCGTTGAAATTAAGAAATCAACATTAGGTTCAAATACTAATGCCGCTCATTTAACATATATGGGAGATTCAATTATTGGTTCACATGTAAATATGGGTTGTGGAGTAATCACTGTAAATTATGATGGTAAAAATAAAAACAAGACCATTATTGGTGATAATGTTTTTGTTGGATGTAATTCCAATTTAATTGCTCCTGTGGAAATCGGAGATGGAGCTTATATTGCAGCTGGATCAACAATTACTAAGGATGTTCCTAATGATGCTTTAGCTATTGCAAGAAGTAATCAAACGAACAAAGAGGATTATGCTAAAAAGTATAAAAAATAAGGTTTAGTAAAAACGTTCACATTTTGAACGTTTTTTCTTTTTTTGTTCGTTGACTTAAAAGGTTTCCTAATGTATAATATATTTGTGAAGTTTGATTTGTAATTATCTTTCTTTATTAGAAAGTTATGTGTTAAAAGGGATAATAAAGCCATTTTATTATCTTTATGTATTGAACATGGTGATATAGCAGCCTTTGATTTATCATAAAGTGCGTTAAATATAAATGGAGGAATGAATAAAGATGGATGATATCGCAGTACTTATTCTTTCCATTTTACTAGGTATTATCGTTGGGATTTTGTCGGGTTATTTTTTTAGAATTAAACAACATGAGGGTTCTTTAAAAGCAACAAATGAAAGCATTCAAAAGCTTCTAGAGGAAGGTAAGAAGGATGCTGAAAAAACAAAGAAGGAAATGATCCTTGAAGCTAAGCAAGAAATTTTTAACTTAAAAAAGGATGCTGAAAAGGACATTAAAGAACGTAAATCAGATATGCTTGAGCAAGAGAATAAATTAAATCAAAGAGAACAAGCTTTTGATAAACGTGTTTTAAATTTAGATAAACGTGAAGAAATGCTAAATAACAAGGAAGCAAAATTAGATGATAAAAAGGTAGAGATTGAAGTTCTACAAGGTAAAGTGGAAGAGATTTTACAAAAACAAGAGGCAAAACTGATTGAAATATCAGGGATTAGTTTAGAAGAAGCAAGAAATACAATCATGGATAAGGTTAAAGAGGACATGAGTGTAGAAATTGCTGCTTACATTAAAGATGAAGAAGAAAAAGCTAAATCAGAAATTCACAATAAAGCAAAACAATTGTTAGCACTTGCTATTCAAAAATATGCAAGTGATACAACAAGTGAAAAGACAGTAAGTGTTGTTGGTCTTCCAAGTGATGAAATGAAAGGCCGTATCATCGGACGTGAAGGTCGTAATATTAGAACAATTGAGGCTTTAACTGGTGTAGATTTAATTGTTGATGATACTCCAGAGGCCGTAGTATTAAGTGGATTTAATCCAGTTAGACGTGAAATTGCAAGAAAAGCGTTGGAAACTTTAGTATCTGATGGAAGAATTCATCCAGGTAGAATTGAAGAAATCGTTGAACGTTCTAGACAAGAAGTTGAAACATTCATGCGTGAGCGTGGTGAGGAAGCCGTATTTAGAACAAATATTGGAAAAATTCATCCGGATCTTATTAAATTATTAGGTAGATTGTATTACCGAACAAGTTTTGGCCAAAATGTTTTATCACATTCAATTGAAACAGCATTCTTAGCTGCAAAATTAGCATGTGAATTGGGCGAAAATGAGACATTAGCAAGACGTGCTGGTTTATTACATGATATTGGTAAAGCAGTAGATCATGAAGTTGAAGGTTCACATGTTGAAATTGGTGTTATGCTTGCTAATAAGTATCATGAACCAAAAGAGGTTATTGATGCAATTGCTAGTCATCATGGAGATAAAGAGCCAGAATCAATCATTGCGGTTTTAGTTGCTGCTGCTGATGCGTTAAGTGCTGCAAGGCCAGGTGCTAGAAGTGAATCATTAGAAAATTATATTAAACGTCTTGAGCAACTAGAAGAAATTTCTAATAATGTTAAGGGTGTATCTTCAACATATGCTATTCAAGCGGGACGTGAAATTAGAGTAATTGTTAAACCAGAAGAGGTTGATGATCTATCTACATTCAAGGTTGCAAGAGAGATCAAAGAAGAAATTGAGGATAAGCTAAGCTATCCTGGTACAATTAAAGTAACTGTTATTCGTGAAACAAGAGCGGTTGATGTTGCTAAATAATAAACGGGGGCCATTGGCTCCCTTTTGTTTCCAAAGGAGTGATTTAATGAAAGTTTTATTTGTAGGTGATATTTATGGTGATGTTGGAAGAGATTGTTTTTTTAAAAATATCGATAGAATAAAAAAGGAACATAACATAAATCTAGTTATTGTTAATGGTGAAAACATTGCTGGTGGTAGAGGAATCAATCAAAAGATTTATAAGGAATTAATGAGCAAAGGTGTTTGTGCTGTTACTATGGGAAACCATACTTGGGGAAACAAGGAGTTAGAAGAATTTTTAGAAGGAAGTAATGTGGTAATCCCTGCTAATTATCCAAATAGTCCGAAAAATGGATATCTAACAATTAACTATAATCAAAAAAAGATTACTATTATTAATTTATTAGGACGCGTTTACATGAATTATCTTCCTTTAGATTGCCCATTTAAAACGGCAAAAAAGATAATTGATGAGGTTAAATCTGATTATTATATCATCGATATGCATGCTGAGGCGACTAGTGAAAAGATTGCTTTAGGATTATATTTGGATGGAATTAAAGGGGCGGTTGTTGGAACACATACTCATGTTCCTACTGCTGATGAAAGAGCGTTGCCAAATGGAACATTATATATATCAGATATCGGAATGACAGGACCATTAAATGGAGTGCTTGGGGTTGATGCTTCGTTAATTATTGATCGTTTTGTGAAAGGTGCTCATGTTATGAACAAAACAGCAAAAGGTCCAGCACAATTTAATGCGGTCGTGTTGGATTTTGATAAGAATAAAATTTCTCGAATAAATTTTATTGAATAGTCATTTTTCGATTATATTTTCATATTTGTTTGCATATAATCTAAAGTAGATAGGGAGGATAATAAATATGGAAATATTAAAAGTTTCATCAAAATCAAAACCGAATTCGGTTGCAGGAGCATTAGCAAATGCATTTAAGGAAAAATCAGTTGTGGAAATTCAGGCCATTGGGGCTGGAGCGTTAAATCAAGCTATCAAAGCGATAGCAATTGCTCGTGGATATGTAGCGCCTACAGGTCATGATTTAATATGCATTCCCGCATTTTCAGATATTTTGATTGAAGGTGAAGAAAGAACAGCAATAAAATTAATCGTAAAAGCTGTCTAGGATAATATGATATCTCTAATTAATAATTAGGGATATTTTATTTTTTATAATAATATGTTAGAATATTAAAAGGTGATTAAGATGTCAAAAGATTATAGTAAATATTTGAAGCCAGATTTAAATAAGGCTCGTAAAAGAACAAAGGAAAAGGTTGAAAAAATATTATATCAAATCAATGAGGAAGCTCTTAATATTGGATTAGGTAAAACATATAATGTAGTTACATTTGGATGCCAAGGAAATGAAGCTGATAGCGAGGTTATTTCTGGTATTCTAGAAAACATGGGATACAATAAGAATGAAGATCTTGCATCAAGTGATGTGATTGTTGTTAATACATGTGCAATTAGAGAAAATGCGGAGAATAAATTTTGGGGAACAATTGGAAGTTTTAAGGCTTTAAAACAAAAGAATCCGGATTTAATCATTGCTATTTGTGGGTGTATGGCACAGGAGGAAAAGGTAATTAACAATATCCTTGCTAAATATCCGCAAATTGATATCGTGTTTGGAACTCATAATATTCATTTATTACCAGATTATATTTTAGAACATATTAATTCAAGTAAAAAGGTAATTAATGTATTTTCAAATGAAGGATGCATTGTGGAAAATCTACCACATGTTCGTGTTTCAAATAAGAAGGCTTGGGTTAATATTATGTTTGGTTGTGATGAATTCTGTACATATTGTATTGTCCCTTATACTAGAGGTCGTGAACGTTCAAGAGATCCAGAGGATATTATTAATGAGGTTAAGCAATTAGTTGCGGATGGATATTTAGAGGTTACTCTTTTAGGTCAAAATGTAAATGCTTATGGTAAGGATTTTAAGGAAAAGGATTATACGTTTGCCGATTTGTTAATTGATTTGGATAAGACAGGAATTACTCGTATTAGATATACAACAAGTCATCCAAGAGATTTAGATCAAAGAACAATTGAGGCAATGACTTTGCCTTCAGTTATGCCACATCTACATTTGCCAGTTCAATCAGGGAATAATGAAGTTCTTAAGCGTATGAATCGAAAATACACTAGAGAGGAATATCTTGATAAAATTAGAAGATTAAAGGAGTTAAATCCTGGTATTTCACTTACTACGGATATTATTGTTGGATTCCCTGGAGAAACTGAAGAACAATTCTTGGATACCTTATCATTAGTTGATGAGGTTGGATATGAAGGAGCCTTTACATTTATTTTCTCTCCAAGAACTGGTACACCAGCTGCAACATATGAGGATTTAGTAAGTATGGAGGAAAAACATAATCGTTTAGATCGACTTCATGATAAGATTAATCAGGGATATCTTGATGGAAATTTAAGATTTGTTGGTAAGGTGGTTAAGGTATTAGTTGATGGATATTCAAAGAATGACCCTAATATGCTTAATGGATATAGCGAACATAATAAACTTGTAAATTTCAAGGGCGATGCTTCAAAAATTGGACAAATTGTTAATGTAATGATTACTGAAGCTAAAACTTGGTTCTTAATGGGTGAAGAAGTTGAATAATTTAGTTAATTCATTTAAAAGTAGCATAAAGGTCCAAAGATATTTAGAATTAGAAAAAATTGTAAATTTAAAATATAAGGATGACTATGAAAAAATTCTTTTTTTACAACGTGAAGCAGTTAGAAAAAATGATTTCACATTATATAATAATAGATTAGATGAATTCAAAAGTAATATTATTATAAGTGAATATTTAGATTTAATTGAGGAAATAAATGCGGATATAATGCTTATAAAAAATATTATTGAAGAAGGAATAAATGCGGATGTTCTAACATAAAATAAATAATAAGTCATGTGGCAATGATACCTTCAAATCATATATTATATAGAGGGGGGAAGGTATGAACCAGGTCCGTGAAATTGTCACTAAAGCAGTTGTGGCAAAAGGTAAAAAAAATGTTAGAATTGACGCTAAGATATTAGGTAACGAGCCGATTTATTCGATACTTGGATGCATCGTTATCAATAATAAGTTCGATGCAAGACGTGAAAATTTTGATATTTATATTGATGGTAATTTTGAATTAAACGTTTGGTATAGCACAATGAATAATAGTCAAACTGAGATTCTAAAGCAAGTTGTTTATTATAAGGAAAACGTTAAAACAAAGCAAATTATCAATGATTTTGTTTCAAGAGATGATGATATAATTGTTAAAGTAGATTCACATCCATCTTGCCAAGATGTCAAAATAAATGATAATGAGGTTAATGTTACAATTGAATTTGAATTAGCGGTAGATGTTATTGGTGAAACAAAAATTCAGATTAGTATCCTTGATAATGTCGAAGTTTTTTTAGATGATGATGAAGATTTTACATCACAGATTAATCAAAATTATATTGGGAAGAAATGACAAAATTGTGGGATTTTCTCCCACTTTTTTAAATTTAAAGGCGAATAAAATAAGAAAATGGCTAAAATACTTGAATTACTACTTGAAATACTATTTAAAATAGTATAAAATAATAGCATGAGATAGCGTACTAAAAATATGGAGGTGGATTTGTTATGAAAGTAATAAGTCGTAAAAGTGAAGTGCTAATTAATGGAGTTAGAACTAAAATGGAAGATGTAGTTGGAACTCTAAAGTATTTACCATCTGGTGAAATAGTATCATTCTTTAGAGGGTTACATATGACAATGCCTCGTCAAGTTCGTATGACAGCATTACATAATGTATTGGATGATAAAGTTAAACAAGATGATATTGCATCTAAATTCACTGATGAAGTTAGATATCGTATGAAATGGTTTCATACATTCAGTGAGTATCAATTAGAAAATGTTTTATATTCATTGGGTAACGTTAATTTTGAAAATGAATATAGAGAAGAACTTTGGTTAACATTCTTAAAATTAAACGATCAATTAAAAATTGATGATGAAAAATTAGCTGAAGTATTTGAAATGGCTAAAGGTTATAAGAATTCACCTCGTGAAGGAATTATGGAGTTCAATAGAGGGATTGACTCATTATTCTTTGATGAAAGTGGTAAGGTAGATGGTTTAGAATATGCAGACTTCCGTGCTGTTCTAAAAGCTAGCTCTACATTAAATGAATTAAGAGAAATTGGAACAAAATATGAAATTGAAATTCCACGTCGTATTAAGAAAAATGAATTAGCAGATATTATTCTTGATGAAATGTCTCAAGCAGGTACATTAGATGCTGATACTGAAGCAAGAATTAAGAGAATGAGTGTAATGGCTCTACAAAGATTTGCTAAAGATAACAAGATTAAAGCTTCAACTGAATTAAAGAAAGAAGACATTATCGAATATATCATTGCACGTGTTGAAACTGAGGTTGAAAAATCAAATGTTAACCTTTCAGTTTTAACTGATGTTAAAGATGAAGTTGAAGAAACAAGTGTTAGTCCTGAAATTCTTGCTGAACTTGAAAGAATTCGTATTGAGAAAGAAGCTCTTGAACAAGCATTAGAAGATGAAAAGAATGCTAAGGTTGAATTAGCAGATAAAGTTGTGGCCTTAGAGCAAGCTGAAGCTGAAAGATTAGCTGCTGAGCAAGCAGAGGCAGAAAGAATTGCAGCTGAACAAGCAGAAGCTGAGAGATTAGCTGCTGAACAAGCAGAGGCAGAAAGAATTGCTGCTGAACAAGCAGAAGCTGAAAGACTAGCTGCTGAAAAAGCTGCATTAGAGGAAGCATTAGAAGCTGAAAGATTAGAAAAAGAAGCATTAGCAAATCAATTAGCTGAAAAGGAAAGAGAAGAAGCTGAAAGATTAGCCGCTGAACAAGCTGAAGCTGAGAGATTAGCTGCTGAACAAGCTGAAGCTGAGAGATTAGCTGCTGAACAAGCAGAGGCTGAAAGAATTGCTGCTGAAAAAGCTGCATTAGAGGAAGCATTAGAAGCTGAAAGATTAGAAAAAGAAGCATTAGCTAAGAAATTAGAAGCTGAGAGATTAGAAAAAGAAAGAATTGCTTTTGAAAAAGAAGAAGCTGAAAGATTAGCTAAAGAAAAAGAAGAATTCTTAAATCAACAAATTGATACATTAAGTGAATCACAAACGTTAGATTCAAGTGATTTTGTAATTCCAACATTTGATTATGAAGAAGATACAATTAAAGATGATGAAGTTGTTGAAGAACAAGCTGTTGTTGAAGATGATTTTATGGATTTAGATTCTTTAATGGGTGTTGAAGAAGAAGTAGTTGAAGAACCTGTTGAAGAGGTTGCTGAAGTAGTTACTGAAGAAGTAGTTGAAGAAGTTATTGATGAACCATTCTTAGCTACATTCGAAGATGATGAACCAGTAGTTGTAACTGATGAAGAACAAATTGATCAATTATTCATGGATATGGATGAAGAGCCAGCTGTTGTAGTTGAAGATGATGAACCATTAGTTGTTGTTGAAGATGATGCTGATTTAACATTTGAAAGTAATACATTTGAAGCACCATTATATGATTCAACTGAAGAGGGTGATGCAGCTGTATTTGATAACCCTACATTTGATACTCCAATTTTCGAAGCGCCAATTTTTGAGGCTCCAGTTTATGGTGAACAAAGAGCATCAAATGTTCGCAGAAGATTAACTAGTGAAACAAAAGCTGATAAGAAGCGTCGTCAAGCAGAAGAAAAAGCATTACAAGAAGCTCTTAAGGCTGATGCTAAGTTCTCTAAACGTCGTAAAAAACGTAGTCTTGCAGTTCAAATTATTAAATGGGTTGTATTAATCTTATTAATTCTTATTATTGCAATTATTACTTTAGGAATTTGTGGTGTAGCTGGTGTTCTTCCAAGTGGTTCATTCTTATATGATTTATATATGAACATTAAAGAAGGAATCGCTGATGTTGTATATAAATTAACTGGATTTGATATGCATACTATTTTCCAAGGAATTAAGGATTTAATTAAGTAATAAAAGGTAAAATTATGGAATTTAAAGATATTGATAGAAGTTTATATACGCCAATGATGCAACAATATCTTGATATTAAAAAAGACTATGTGGACACACTAGTCTTTTTTAGGTTAGGAGACTTTTATGAGATGTTCTTCAAGGATGCTTATATTGCATCTCGAGAGCTTGAAATTGCGTTAACTGGGCGTGATGCAGGTGCAAAGGAACGTGTACCTATGTGTGGAGTTCCTCATCATGCGGCTAATACGTATATTGAAAAATTGATTGAAAAAGGGTATAAGGTTGCTATTGTAGAACAGGTAGAAGAACCAACGGCCGGGAAGAAACTGGTTAAACGCGATGTTGTTAGATTAATTACACCGGGAACAGTGATGGATGAAGGAAGTATTGAATCAAAGGAAAACAACTATTTAGTTGCGATTAAAGAAAGTAAGAAGGAATATATTGTTGCATATAGTGATCTTTCAACAGGTGAAAACTATATCACAAGCATTCCTAAACAAATAGATTTATTAATAAATGAAGTTCTAATTTTAAACACTAAAGAAGTTATTGTTAGTGAAAGCTTTAACAAAGAAATAATAAAAATGTTAGAAAATAATTATCAAATAATTATTTCATATGAAAATGATTGTTCTGTTAATCCTATTTTTAAAGGATTGATGATTAATTGTGACGATGAATGTAAAGAAGCGTTTAGTCTTATTTTAAATTATATTTCTAGAACACAAAAACGTGAATTATTGCATTTAAAACCACTAGAAATATATTCATCTAAACAGTTTTTAAGAATGGATATTCATTCAATTAATTCACTAGAGATATTATCAAATATGCGTAATAATACACGCATTGGATCACTTTTATGGCTTCTAGATCATTGCCAAACTGCTATGGGATCTAGAGAACTGAAAAAGTGGTTAATAAAGCCATTAATTAATGCTTCACAACTAAACAAAAGGTATGATTTTGTTGAGGCTTTAATGAATAATTTAGATATTAAAACTGATTTAATATCAATGTTAAAGACAATCTATGATTTAGAAAGAATTGTTGGTAGAGTTTCTTATGGAAATGCTAATGCTAGGGATTTATTTCAATTAAAAAGATCACTTGAAAAAATGCCTTCTATTAAAGATATAGTTGCAAATCTTCCATGTGATTATGCAAAGGAAATTTCATTAGAGATTAATCCTTTGCATGAATTATATGAGTTATTAGATAATTCAATTAGAGAAGATTGTCCACTTACTATTAAGGAAGGTGGAATTATCAAGGAAGGTTTTAATGAGCTATTGGATAAATATCATAATGTTAATCAGGATGGTAAAAAATGGCTTTTGGATTATGAACAAAAACAAAAGGATTTAACCGGAATCAAAACGATGAAGGTTGGGTATAATCGTGTTTTTGGATATTATATTGAGGTTTCTAAAGGGGCAGTATCTAGTTTACCTGAGGACATCAATTATGAAAGAAAACAAACAACAGCCAACTCAGAACGTTATATTACACCAGATTTGAAAGAATATGAAACCTTGATTTTAGAGGCAAAAGATAAGTCTATAAGTCTTGAGTATGAGATATTTGTTCAAATTCGAAATGAAGTTAGTAAATTTACAAATGAACTTCAAAAATTAGCTGGTATAATCAGCATGATTGATGTTTTTACATCTTTTGCGGTGGTAAGTGAAAAGAATAATTATGTTAGACCAAAGATAAGTATGAATCGTGAGGTTGTATTAATTGACTCAAGACATCCTGTGATTGAAGAAATTAGTGATGATATATTTGTGGCTAATGATATCATAGTCAATAAATACAATACGTTATTGATTACTGGTCCAAATATGAGTGGAAAATCTACATACATGCGTCAATTAGCATTGAATGCAATTATGGCGCAAATTGGCTGCTTTGTATGTGCTAAAAGTGCGACACTTCCTATTTTTGATCAAATTTTTACGAGAATTGGTGCAGCTGATGATTTAATTAGTGGTCAATCAACGTTTATGGTTGAAATGATGGAAGTAAAAAAAGCTATATCAAATGCCACAAAGGATAGTTTGATTTTATTTGATGAAATTGGACGTGGAACTGCAACATATGATGGAATGGCTTTAGCACAGTCGATTATTGAGTATGTTCATGAAAAAATTGGTTGTATTACCATGTTTTCAACACATTATCATGAATTAACGGTATTAGAAAACACGTTAAAAAGGTTAAAAAATGTTCATGTAAGTGCCAAGGAAGAAAAAGGAGGAGTAGTATTTCTTCATAAAGTTCTTGATGGTGCAACAGATAAATCTTATGGAATCAATGTTGCACAATTGGCTAATTTACCAAAACCATTGATTAATCGTGCTAATCAAATCTTGACTGAATTGGAGAAGAAATTAATTTCTAAAGAAATAAATATTGATTTATTTAACTTTGATGAAGTCGAAGAGGAGACTCCATATACTCATGAAGTTTTAGAAGAGTTAAAAAGGATCGATGTCAATGATTTAACACCAATCCAGGCTTTAAATATCTTATCAGAATTAAAAAATAAAGTATCAGATTAGTCTGATACTTTTTCATTTGTTAAGGTTTCGTCTTCCTTGTTAAGAGTGCTTAGATAGTATGCAGATATTGCCCCTAAAATTAATAAGACAGCTCCAACAATAACTTCAATTATATTAAATGTTGCTTTAAGTTGGGTGATAATTCCTATAATACTTCCTAAAACAAAGGCAAATATTCCAAAATATGTTTCAGTTGGAAAGTGTTTGAAACAAAACGAAATAATACGAGATATAACAATAATTCCAACGATAACTCCAATGCCAAAAGGAAATAAAATAAGGCATGAATTAAAGAATTGATTAAAGTTAGTTAAATTACTGATAGTTTCTAAAAGGGGTTTATAATATCCAATATTCATAAGAACCATTGAACCACTAATACCCGGTATAACCATGGTAGCGGCTGATATGATTCCAACAAAGAATAATTTGACATAGTCAATGAAATTCAATTTTATCAAATTAACAGTATTTACAGAGTTAAATATTGAAAATAGAATTAAAGAAATAAATATAATTGAAAAGATTATAACATTTTTAGTATTAAACTTGTGCTCAATATGCTTATAAAGCATCGGAATTCCACCAAGTATTAATCCAATGAAAAACATTACGGTCGCAATCGGAAAGAAGGATAATAAGGAATTGGTAATTTTAGAGAAGATTAAAACTGCCAAGACAGCTCCTATTCCAATGGGAAGAAGAAATTTTATATTTTCTTTGATGTTTTTCCAAAATGCTCCCAAAATGGATATTAGCTTTTGATATATTCCTAGGATTAAAGCTAGCGTGCTACCACTGACACCTGGAATAATATTTGCTGCACCAATGATGGCTCCTTTAAGCATTAATAATAAAAAATCCATATAATCACTCATTTCTATGATTATTATATCATGAATGTGGAAAAAGGAAAGAAAATATTATATAATATTTATTATGGAGGTTGATAAAAATGGCAAAGATTATTAAGTTAGATGAGCATTTATCAAATATGATTTCTGCAGGTGAGGTTGTAGAAAAGGTATCTAGTGTTGTAAAAGAGCTTGTTGAAAATTCGATTGATGCTAATAGTGATAATATTGAAATCCATTTAACCAACTCCGGAATGAAGGAAATTGTTGTGATTGATAATGGCGATGGAATGGATAAGGAAGATATTAAATTATCCTTCTTAAGACATGCTACATCTAAAATCAAAAATCAATATGATTTATATCGTATTAATACCTTAGGATTTAGGGGTGAGGCGATTCCTTCAATTGCTGCAGTTAGTGACATGACAATTAAATCAAATCCTGGGAGTGAAGGATACTATGTTCGCTCAAAGGCTTCAAAAATGATTGAGGAAGGAACAGTTGCTATCAATAAAGGAACAATTATTACGGTTAGTAATTTATTTTATAATACGCCTGCTAGATTAAAATATTTGAAGAGAGAGAATATTGAACTTGCAGGTGTTGTGGATATTATTGAAAAGATTTCAATCAGTCATCCATCAATCAGGTTTAAGCTTACAAATAATAAGAAGATTATTTTACAAACAAATGGTAATGGTGATATTAAAAATATTTTTGGTAATATGTATGGAGCTAACATTATTAAGAAGATTATTCATAATGAAGTGGAATCTAATGGAGCACATATTAATACTTATATTGTATCACCAGAAATAACACGAGCAAGAAGAGATGCCATTACTTTAGTCGTAAACAATCGATGTGTAAAAAATCAAAAAATACAAAATACAGTTATTGAAGCGTACGATACTTTTTTACCAGTTGGAAGATATCCAATTGCTTTAATTTGTATTGATATTGATCCTTTATTAATAGATGTTAACGTTCATCCTTCTAAGCAGGAAATTAAGTTTTCATCAATTGATGAATTGATTATAATGATTAGTAATTTAATTAAGGATTCATTAACTGTTAAACCAGTTATTCCAACAATAAATGATGTTAAATCTAAGCCAATGTATGTTTCAGATACAATTACTGATGATGTTGAAATTCCTTTTGTAGAGCCAATTTCAAGTAAATCAGATGAAACATATAAGTATAAAGGGAACAGCTCATTTTTTAAAGAATCGGTTAAAGAATATAAGGAGCCAATTAAGGAATATAGCGAAGAAGTATTAAGAAAATTATATGAACAGGATGTTGAGATAAAGGTAGAAGAAAGACTTCCATATTTAGAATATATCGGGCAATTTGGAGGGACATATCTATTATTTCAAAATGAGGATGGCTTATATCTAGTTGATCAGCATGCGGCTGCTGAGCGTATTCGTTATGAATATTTTTATGAAGAACTTGGAAAATCTAATCAAGAAAAAATAGATTTAATTGTGCCAATTATTTTTGATGTTACAAAAGTAGAATATTTGTTTATTATGGATAATCTAGATACTTTTAACAATTTAGGATTCAAGATTGAGGAAGCATCTGAAGATTCATTTTATATAAGGACTATTCCTTTATGGGCTCAAAAGGAGTCAACGGAAATAATTGAACAAATTATTAAGCATATTGTAAATAATAAAGTGATAGATATTAGAAAAATTAGAAATAATTTAGCTAAATCAATTAGCTGTAAGGGAGCCATAAAGGCTAATAAAAAGATTTCACTTGATGAGGTAAATACTTTAATGAAAAATTTAGCGAAGTGTAAGAATCCCTATACTTGTCCACATGGGCGTCCTAGCATTATTAAATTAACTAATTATGAAATTGAAAAAATGTTTAAGAGGGTAATGTGATGAAAAAGGTTATTGTGATTGTAGGTCCGACAGGTGTTGGTAAAAGCGACATTTCCTTAAGACTTGCAAAACAATTTAATAATGAGATTATCAGTGGTGATTCAGTTCAGGTCTATAAAAAGTTGGACATCGGGAGTGCTAAATTATTAGATACTCAAGGTGTAACTCATCATTTAATTGATATTTTAGAGCCTAATGAAGAATATAGTGTTTGTGATTTTCAAAATTGTGTTCGTTCTAAAATTGAAGAGATTGATAGGCCGTTAATTGTTGGTGGGACAGGCCTATATGTGAAAGCTGCTCTATATAATTATGAATTTGATGGAAATAAAAGAGATTTCGAGTTTGAAAAACAATATGATAATGTTGATAATGAAAAAATCTATGACGAATTGATGCAAATTGAACCCAATTCTAAGGTTGATAAGAACAATCGAAATCGATTATTAAGGGCATTAATGATGGCTAAAATGGATATGCCATTGTCTAGCAGAAATAAGAAGGATGAGCCATTATATGATGACTTGATTATAACTTTAAATGCTGATCGTGATGTCATATATGATCGTATTAATCGCCGTGTTTTAAAAATGATTGATGAGGGTTTAGTTTCAGAGGTTAAGGGATTGTTAGAACAAAACATTCGTGTTAAGGCAATTGGATATAGTGAAATATATGAGTATTTAGACGGAAAAATTAGTTTAGAAGAAGCTATTTCGTTGATTCAAAAAAACACTAGGCATTATGCAAAGAGACAATTGACATGGTTTAAAAATCAAATGAATACTGTTGAAATAGATGCTTTTGATAATGCCTATGATAAAATCAGCTCACTGGTTGATAGTTTTTATAAAACGGAGGTTAGAAAAGCGGGCATTAGTGATTTAGATGAAATAGAATCATTGCTTAAGGATGTTTTAGAGAATATGAGGTCCAATAATGAGGATTATTGGAATGAATTATATCCAAAAATCGAGGATTTTAAAAATGACATTTTAAATGGTGATGGTTTGGTGATTACTTACTTAGGTAAGGTAGCTGGGTATATCAAATCTTCAACAAATAATGATTTAGGTATTGATAATATAGGAGATTATTATTTAGGAAGATTAATGGTGTCACCTCATATTCGTAAAAGCTTTTTAGCAACCATATTATTCAATTATTGTTTTAGAAGATTTAAGGGTAAATATGTTATGCTTGTGGATAAGAAAAATTTAAAAGCGCAAGCGTTCTATGATAAGATTGGATTTGTAAAAAAAGGCTTAGTAAAGCAATATAACAAAGATATGTATATAATTACAAGGGATGTGAAATAATGAACATTTATTTGATTGGTATGCCAGGATGCGGGAAAACAACAGTTGGAAAAAAGCTTGCAGATCATCTTGGATATGAGTTTAAAGATTTGGATTTAATGATTGAAGAGGATTCTTTAATGTTTATTTCTGATATTTTTGAAAGATATGGAGAAGAAACATTTAGAAATCAAGAAACGAAAATTCTTAGTGAAATTACAGGTGACAATTTAGTTATATCAACTGGTGGAGGAATCATTAAAAGAAAGAGTAATAAAGATCATATGAAAGGAATAGTTATTTATATTAAGGTTTCTTTAGAAGAATTGGAAAGAAGACTTCAAAATGATTCAAGTAGACCACTATTGCAGGATAATACATTAGAGGATTTATATTTAGAACGCAAGGAATTGTATGAAGAATTTGCGGATTTTACAATACATAATAAGAATATTGATGATTGTATAAAAGATATTATTGAGGTGGTAAAATGAAAATATTAGTTATTAATGGACCAAATTTAAATATGCTAGGTAAGAGGGATAAAATCCAATATGGCAGTGTAACTTTAGATGACATTACTAAAAGTATGGCTGAATATATTGATTGGGAGTTTGATTTCTTTCAAAGCAATCATGAAGGATTTATCATTGATAAGATTCATGAATCATTAAATGTGGATGGAATTATTATCAATGCTGGTGGGTTAACTCACACATCAGTGGCTTTAAGAGATGCCCTAGATATTTATCAAGGGCCAAAAGTTGAGGTCCATTTAAGTGACATTTACAACCGCGAGGATTTTCGAAAAGTTAATTTTATTAGGGATGTTTGCACTAAAAGTATCGTTGGTCAGAAAGAAAAAGGATATATTTTTGCAATTGACTATTTGAAAAGTTATTATAATGTGATATAACCCGAGTTTTACAGTTGTTATGCTACAAAAGCCGACTACATACTTAA
>JAEDCM010000053.1 GCA_016294165.1 Anaeroplasmataceae bacterium | reverse complement strand
TAAAAAATCCTCTTTCCACCTTTGAAGCAATCATCTTACAATTAGATTTTTTATAGATATACTCCCAACCACCAGCGTGATCTGCATGTGCTGACTACTAACATAACGGTCCATGGTTGTTTTTAAGTATTATAACTTTGTTATAATATTACATTCTATTTATGCAATCGATGAACAATTCTTTACAATAAAGGCTCAAATCTTCGTTTTTCATTACAAACCTTTGAGCATCAGATCTAACCTGATTAAAATCAATTTGATTAAATCTCTCATATAACATATTTTTTAAGATTTCCATATTAAATTCATCATTTTCACTAATCTTTTTTGACTCTATCAATTTATTTCTTAGATATTGTAAATTAGGTTTAACTCTTTTATTTATATAAAATATAAAGTCATAATAATCTCTTCCTTTAACAGTTCCTTTATAACTTCTACATAATATAGCATGTAATTTACCTGCAAATAAGCTTTCAATATCAAGCACATTTACAGCTGCTAATTCAGGATCCGTTATCCATTTACTTTCTATATTAAATCCTAATGAAGGGTTACAGTCTACTTCAAACTTAACCTTTAATATTTCATCCTTATGCAGTTTTTTAGTTATTTTATCATCAATATTTAAGCTAATAAATGTTTGATATGTGCTTAGTTTAGCAAATGCACTTTCTATTGGAGTTTCTATCTTTTTATTTCTCACCTCTATATTTAATTCTATACCATATGATTTAGCTACATTCCTAATTGATTCTATATATGGCTCAAGAGAAAATGAAACATCAACCATATTTAATGTAAAATCCAAATCTTCTGAATATCTATTTAAGCCATAAAATATTCTTAATGCAGTTCCACCATAAAATGATGCTTTTGAAAAAAAGTCGCTTCTACTTAATCCGATTAATACAATAGATTGAGTAATTTCTCTTATTGCATTCTTTACTTCTTCTGAATTCTTTGGATTATAATTATCTATTAATTGTTCTATAACAGTATTCATACTAAAGCTCCTTCTTTAAAAATTTCATTAACGTATTTAATGAATTTGAATGATATAGTGGTGCAATTTCTAAAATAAAATCAGTATCCATTTTTTTAATTTCATCTTCATCTATTCTTAAGTCTTCAAATAGTAAAATTTTCAAATCGCTAATACTTCTTACTGGGTATTTAGAATATAAAAGATCACATAAAGCCTTTTCTTTTGAAGCAATTTTATATGATATATTATTTGAATTTTTCATAATTACAATTCCCTTTGGAAATACATCGCCAGGAATACTACGATAATCAAATGTTACATCCGTCATTCGATACATTTTATTATTCTTCTTTCCATAGACTGCAGACGTATATACTGAAACATATTCTGGAATTATCCCATAAAAGCTTAATGCATATTCAAAAGAAATATAAGATGGATTATAGCAAACATTAGCAATTAATTCTTTATCATTAAATAAATCATCTGTATATAATCCTCTTTTAATTCTAATTAGAGTACCTTTCTTACATTCGCTATCTATTTTCTGATAGATATTAGAATACTCATTATATTTAATTTTTAAGCTTTGAAAATCATATACCATCGTTAATTCACCACCATTACTCTTATTATACAATAGTTTTTGTGGTAAATCAACAATTTAAAACAAATTACAAAGACCTATTTCTAGGCCTCATTTATAAATACTAATCTGTTATCTTTGAAATAGTTCTTAATTCTTTTGCTATTGCTCAAATACGATAAATAACTTCTTACTGTTGATAATATAAGCATATACTTATTATAAGTAATCTTTAGATTATAATAGATAAATATATAACTGCAGCATTCTGTACAGTTATGCTCTTCCTTTAGGTAATCTAGCAATACATCCATTATTTCATATATCTTATTTTTGTTAAATTCCACGACTGGTTTAATGTTTGTTGTTGCTTCATTATGTGATGGGACAACTATCTTACCATCAAGTTTTTCAACAAAATCAAGTGATTCTAAATATCCCTTTACATCATATATAAGTAAAATATGCGCTCTTTCAACTAAATCAATTGAACCTAATGTATCTGCCACAAAATAAACATCATCAATTGTTCTGATTCCAATCATTCCCGCATGATGCCCTGGCAAATGGAAATATTCTACTCCAGCTGGTATTTCATCTAAAGCATATATCTCATCATTCATATCAATATGCATTAGCTTACCATCATATTCATCTAATGGATATCCCCCATATAAAAATCCTAAATCAATCTTAGGATCTCTAAAAAATCCTCTTTCCACCTTTGAAGCTATCATCTTACAATTAGATTTTTTATAAATATACTCCCAACCACCGCTATGATCAGCATGGACATGACTAAAAAGCAAATACGCTACTTTCATACCGTTTTTTTCTAATGTATCATAAATCTTTGGACCATCAACTTCAAATCCACAGTCAAATAGTAATACTTCTTTTTTATCATTTAATAAATAAACTCCACAGTTTGTAGTTCCATCTATATAATATGTATTTCCTTTTAAATGATGCAATTCGTACATAATATACCTCCTCTTAAAAGAACAAAAAGACAAAGTAGAAGATAAATCTATTTTTCCACTTTGTCGTTTTTTTATTCTTGTGAACGATTTAATGCACTGATAAGACCAATGATACTTGCGGCCATAATATCCTCATCAATACCGGCTCCCCAATAGATTTGATCATTAACACTTACACATACATATGCTACTGCTTGTGATGTTGATCCGCTTTCCAAAGCATGCTCCTTATATGTGATAATTTGATGTTTAATTCCATAATCATTTAAAGCACTGCTTACAGCTGCTAATCGACCATTTCCACTACCTGTAATGTCTTTAATTTCTCCATTTATTTCCATTGTTAAAATAACCTTAACAACGTCTTTTCTGAAATAATGATAATCAACTAGCTTATATGGTTTGCAAAGATTAACATATGTGTCATAGAATACTTCATATACTTCTTCTTTTGATAATTCCTTATGAGCATGATCACTGACACTCTTAACCTTATAACCAACCACTTCACGCATTTTTGGTGGAAGATCAAGACCATAGTGTGTTTCAAGGATATATCCAATACCACCTTTACCTGATTGTGAATTAATTCTAATTACATCACTTTCATATTCGCGGCCTAGATCTTGAGGATCAATTGGTAAATATGGTACATCCCAAATTTCTTTATTTAATTCTTTACGCATTTTCATACCTTTGGCAATGGCATCTTGATGCGAACCTGAAAAAGCAGCAAACACAAGTTTTCCAGCATATGGACTTCTTTCATAAACATGCATTCTTGTTACCTTTTCATATACAGAAACAATATGTGGTAAATCTTTGAAATTAAGATTAGGTTCAATTCCATGTGTATACATATTTAACGCAAGAGTTACAATATCCACATTGCCTGTTCTTTCCCCGTTTCCAAATAATGTTCCTTCAATACGATCAGCACCAGCCAATAATCCTAACTCACTGTCCGCAACTGCGCAACCACGATCATTATGTGGATGTAATGAAATAATAACATTTTCACGATATTTCAAATTATTGCTCATGTATTCAATTTGATTTGCATAAACATGAGGCAAACTCATTGATACAGTAACTGGTAAATTAATAATAACTTTATTATCCTTTGTTGGTTTAAACTCATCCAACACTGCATTACATACCTCTAATGCATAATCAATCTCCGTTCCTGTAAAGCTTTCAGGTGAGTATTCAAATCTAAAATTTCCTTTTGTTTCTTTTGCGTATTTATTAAGCATTTTTGCTCCATTAACCGCAATCTCTAAGATTTCCTCCTTAGATTTCTTAAATACTTGCTCTCTTTGAGCTTTTGATGTTGAATTGTAAACGTGAACGATAGCATTTTTACATCCTTCAAGTGCCATAAATGTTTTTTCAACAATGTGTTCTCTAGCTTGTGTTAAAACTTGTATAGTAACATCATCAGGTATTAAATTTTCATCTATTAATTTTCTTAAGAATATATATTCAGTTTCTGATGCTGCTGGGAATCCAACTTCAATCTCTTTAAATCCTACTTCAACAAGGAGGTTGAAAAATTCCACTTTCTCTTCTAAGCTCATTGGAATTACCAATGATTGATTTCCATCACGTAAATCAACGCTACACCAAATTGGGGCTTTGTCGATATACTCTTTATTAACCCATGATGTTGAATTAACTGGTGGCATAAAATATCCACGTTGATACTTTTTAGTATTTTCCATAATATTCCTCCTTTACTTTATTTCAATAAATTATATCACACTTATATTAATCATTCAAGAAAAACACATACCAAATTCAATAATTACTGTTAGTTTGCAATAGATGTGAGACCATTTCACATCAATTTGATCAGATGATTAAAAAAGTGTTCTAATTCCTGTATAATGTTAAGTGACCAAACCAAACATGAAAGGAATTAAAACACATATCTATTATGTCACAAAATCTACATTGTACACCACATAATTTAAAAACAAGATTCTATGCTTGTCAAACATACTCTAATGCTTTTATTGTTAAATCATCAGTCATAGAAGATGCATATTCCCAACCAATTATTTTCAAGTCAAATAAATCCATCACAGTTGCTAAATATGTCCACCCTAATTCATTAGTATAAATATATGTAATATCCTTTACTATTGATATTATATCATATCTAATAGTTTATCTTTAAGTGTCTATATATCTATACTAGCACCAGATATTTTTTTAAAATTTTTTTAATGAAAATTTCACTATCAATAATATGATATAATGGATAAATCGTTTAAATAGTTAATACAAAAAAAGCTGTCAGAAACATTTACGTTTCTTAACAGCTCTTATTACTTATTCACCAACTTCAAATAACAAATCCTGAGTTTTACAGTTGTTATGCTACAAAGTGAGATTATATATTGAAAAATATAT
>JAEDCM010000052.1 GCA_016294165.1 Anaeroplasmataceae bacterium | reverse complement strand
AAGGAGAAATAATCAATAAAGATATCAAACCTATCTAAATTGATTATACGTGATAGAATGAGTGAAAGAAAAAAGATTCGTTGTTGTGAGGAATATAATAATCTAATCACTAGACTAAGTAAAATTGAAGGACAGGTTAGAGGTGTAAAAAAAATGGTGGAAAACAATGCCTATTGTCCAGATATTTTATTTCAAGTGAAAGCCATTACCGCAGCCTTAAATTCTTTTAATAAGGAACTTTTGTCAAACCATTTAAAAACTTGCGTATATGAGGATATTAAAAATGGAAGTGATGAAGCAGTTGATGAGATTATTGATGTAATTAACAAGATGATGAGGTGACAATATGCAGAAGTATGAAGTCATAGGAATGAACTGTGCTGCTTGTAGCAGTCGTGTAGAGCGTGAGGTTTCAAAAGTACAAGGGGTTAGTTATTGTTCAGTAAATCTATTAACAGGTGTTCTAATTGTTGAAGGAGAAGCTAAACCTGATGATATAAAGAAGGCTGTAATTAATGCTGGATACGGAATAAAGCAAGGAAAAACAATTAAGAATGATATTCAGATTTTAAAAAATAGATTGTTTTATTCAATAGGATTTTTATTAATTTTAATGTATCTTTCAATGGGATATAATATGCTAAGTTTTCCTTTGCCAGATATATTAGATAGGAATCCATTAGCAATTGGAATCATCCAAATGATTTTAACAACTATTGTTTTAATTATTAATAAAAAGTTCTTTACAAATGGGGTGAAAGCCTTAATTAAAGGCAGCCCAAACATGGATTCCTTAGTAGCGATAGGATCAAGTGCTGCATTTATTTATAGCTTAGTTGTTTTAATCAACTTAGATAAGTACTGTTTACATGATTTATTTTTTGAATCATCTGCAATGATCCCATCTTTGATTACCTTAGGAAAAATGCTAGAGGCATATTCTAAAGGTAAAACAACAAATGCAATAAGTGATTTAATTAAATTAAAACCGCAAAAGGCAACGGTTATTAGAAATGACGAAGTTATTGAAATAAACTCAGAGGATTTAATAGTTAATGATATTTTTATTGTTAAATCTGGTGAAGCCTTTCCTGCTGACGGGATGGTTATCGAGGGATACTGTGCTGTTGATGAATCAAGTTTCACAGGTGAAAGCATTCCCGTTGATAAAAACGTAGGTGATGAAGTATTAACCGCTACTATTAATAATAGTGGTTATGTTAAATGTAGAGTGACTAAAACCAATGAAAATACGGTTTTATCTCAAATTATCAAAATGGTTAGTGATGCGACATCAAGCAAAGCACCAATTGCCAAAATTGCGGATAGAGTGGCAGGAGTTTTTGTTCCTTTTGTCATGCTTGTAGCAACTATTACTCTTGTAATTTGGCTTTGTTTAGGGAAAAACATTGAGTTTTCATTAATGAGAGCTATTTCTGTTTTAGTTATAAGTTGCCCTTGTGCCTTAGGTCTAGCAACACCGGTGGCCATCATGGTTGGAAGTGGTGTTGGAGCTAAAAAGGGCATCTTATTTAAAAATGCAACCTCGTTAGAGGAAACAGGAAAAATGAAAATAATTGCTCTAGATAAGACAGGAACAATTACTTATGGTAAGCCTATTGTAACGGATATATTAGGTGATGTTTTAGAGATTGCTTATTCCTTAGAGGCTAAGAGTGAACATCCAATTGCCAAAGCGATTGTGAATAGGGCAGTAGTAGATGAGATTAAATTAAAAGAAAATACGGATTTTCAAAGCTATGCTGGTAATGGAATTAGTGCACGTATTGATTATAAAATGGCCTATGGTGGAAACCTTGAATTTATCAGTGATAAATGTGATATTAATGAAGATATAATGACACAATATGAAAAATTAGCTATTGAAGGTAAAACCCCAATTTTATTTGCCTATGATAATGAGTATCTTGGAATGATTGCGGTTCGTGATAAAACTAAAGAGGATAGTAAGGAATCAATTGCTGAACTAAGAAAATTAGGAATAAAGGTTGTTATGATTACAGGTGATAATTATAAAACTGCTAATGCTATTAAAAATGAGGTATTGTGTGATGAGATATACGCTGAACAAAAGCCAATTGATAAGAAAAAAGTGATTGAAGAGCTTAAGAAGCAAGGGAATGTCGCAATGGTTGGAGATGGAATTAATGACGCTTTAGCATTAAGCGTTGCAGATGTCGGAATTGCTATTGGAGCTGGAAGTGATATTGCAATCTCCTCTGCTGATGTTATTTTGATGAAAAATAGCTTAGCGGATGTGGTGTTAAGTATTAAGCTTAGTAAAAAGGTTTTAAAAAATATTCATGAAAATTTATTTTGGGCATTTATTTATAACATTATTTGTATTCCATTAGCGACTGGATTCTTTGGGTTATCAATTAATCCAATGATTGGAGCTTTGACAATGAGTCTATCAAGTTTCTGTGTTGTGATGAATGCATTAAGATTAAATAATTTTAAAAAGGAGAAGATTATGGAAAAGGAATTAAAAATTGAAGGAATGATGTGTGCACATTGTGAGGCGAGAGTAAAACAAATTTTAGAAGGTATGGATGGTGTTTCTAAAGCAGTTGTTAGTCACAAGGATGGAACGGCTAAGATTTATATGACTAAAGAGATTGCAGATTCAGTTTTTAAAAATGCTATTGAAAGCCAAGGATACAAGGTGCTATAAGAGTAAAATAAGAGAAAATCACTTGAAATTAAAAAAAAGTGATTTTTTTTTATATTATCTGTGATATAATTGTTAATAGAGAAAACGTTTACACTGGAGGAGATTTTTATGGAAAACAAAATTAGAAACATTGCTGTCTTAGGGCACTTACAAAGCGGTAAGACAACTTTAGTTGAGTCATTATACTCAATTACTACAGGAAACCCAAAGGGGTCTATTGAAAAAGGAACAACAATTAGTGATTACACACTAGAAGAAAAAAATAAAATGAATTCAATCAAATCAGCTATCGTTCCAATTAACTATAAGGATTATAAGCTTAATTTAATTGATATACCAGGTAGTGATGATTTTATTTGTGAAGCAATGGCAGCTATTAGTGTTGTCAAGGGTGCTGTTTTAGTCATCAATGCTCAAGCTGGAATTGAAATTCAAACAACAAAGCATTGGAATATGTTAAGAAAGAAAAACATTCCAACAATTATTTATGTTAATAAAATGGATAAAGAGGATGTTCATTTTGAAAAACTACTAGCAGAAATTAAGGAAAAATTAGGAAAGAAAGCTATTCCTTTCTGTTATCCAATGGGACATAATGAAGAATTTGATGGATTTGTTAACGTTGTAACATTAAAGGCTCGTAAGTTTAATGGAACAACGTGTGAGGATGCTGAAATTTATGCTGAAAAGAAAGCTAAGGTATTTGAATTACACAATAATATGATTGAAGCTGTAGCGGAAACATCAGAAGAATTATTGGATAAATTCTTTAGTGGTGAGCAATTAACATTAGATGAAATTAGAACTGGTTTAAGAGATGGTGTTTTAAATGGAGATTTAATTCCTGTATTAGTTGGTTCAGCAACTAAGAATATCGGTTTACATACAATGCTAGATATGTTTATTGATTACCTACCAAACCCTCAGGATTTAAATTCAATTGTTGGTGTTGATGATAATGGTAATCCAGTTGAAAGAAAGACTTTAGATTCTGAACCATTCTCAGCATTTATCTTTAAGACAACTGTGGATGCCTATTCAGGTGTCACAAATACCTTCAAAGTAAATTCAGGAGTTATTAAAGTTGGCGATGAGGTATATGTACCAAATTTAAAGAAATCAGTTGTAGTTAACCAATTATATACACCAATTGGTGGTAAATTAAATAGCGTCACAGAATTACATGCCGGTGATATTGGATGTGTTTCAAAGATTAATGGATTGGAAAATTCAATGACAATTTGTGCATTAAAAGATCATATTGCTTATGATGCAATTGATTATCCAACAGCTGTTTACTATAAAGCATTAGTTCCTAAGACAAAACAAGATGAAGATAAATTATTTACAACATTACAAAAGGTTCAACTTGAAGATAAATCGATTGAACTTAAACGTAATCCAGAAACCAACCAATTATTAATTGGTACATTGGGATTGGGACACTTAAACTACATTTTAGAAAGAATGAAAAATTCATATAAAATTGAAGTTGGAGTAGAAGATGTTAAAGTTGTATATCGTGAAACAATTAAGGGTAAAGCACACGGAAGTGGACGCTACATCAAGCAAAGTGGTGGATCTGGATTCTATGGTGTTGTTGAGATGGATTTTGAACCATCTGAAGAAAATAAATTCAGTGAAGAGGTATTTGGTGGTGCAGTACCTAAGAATTACTTCCCTGCTATTGAAAAAGGATTCTTTGAGGCTTGTGAAAAAGGATTATTAGCTGGATACCCTGTAATTGGTATGCATGCAATTCTTAAAGATGGTAAGTATCATGATGTTGACTCAAATGAGCATGCGTTTAAGATGGCTGCTATCTTGGCTTTTAAGGACGCATATGAAAAATGTAAACCAGTTATTCTTGAACCAATCATTCAAGTAGTTGTTACAGTTTCAAGTGATGTTGTTGGAGATATTATTTCAGACTTAAATCAAAGACGTGCAAAGATTATTGGTATGGACATTAATTCATCAGGAAATCAAAAGGTTACAGCTTTAGTACCAGAATCTGAAATTCTAGAATATGTAAATGATTTGAAATCATTAACACAAGGTGCTGGATTCTTTAATCGTGAGTTCTATGCATATGAGCAAGCTCCATCACATATCCAAGCTAAGCTTTTAAAGAAACAATAAGATGAATAATGTATATGTTTTAGATATTAATAAGACATCCATAAACAAGAACTATTTATTAGACATTCTTCCAAATAATGTCTTAGAGGAAATAAATAAACATAAAGGTAATGATTACATTCAAAGTTTATATGCTTGGGGAATATTATATATAAAGCTGAAGGATGATTACAATATTGATTTATCTAAAAGTGAAATATCAAAAAATGCTTTAGGTAAGCCATATATCAAAGAAATTGAATTTAATTTAACACATAGTAATAATTTAGTTGGTGTCATTATTTCTAATGATTTATGTGGAATTGATATTCAAATTGTTAGAACTGTTAGTGATAAATTCAAGGAAAAATATGGTGATGAAGCAATTAAGAATTTTACAATCAAAGAAGCTCGAGTCAAAAAATATGGCTTATCTGTTTTTGATTCCTTGGATAAGGAAGATAAATGTTATACGCATCTACTAGCTGATAGCCAGGGCGATAATTACTATATGTCTATTTGTTGTGATGATGATTATAATATAATAAGAGATATTTAGGTTTCCTAAATATCTTTTTTTTGTAAATATAATTAAAGTATAAATATTATTGTGAGGTTTATTATGTTGATTAAGAAGAGACCTCAATTTGTAACAAGTTTTTTAAGAATTATTTTTCGAACATTTTTGAGAATTAAATATAAAGCAGTTATTGAAAAGCCAATATCAATTGAGGATGGATCTTTAGTGATCTGTAATCATACAACCTCAATGGATTAGGCTTTATCATTCCATTACTAATTGTATGCATAGTAGGGGCAATAGTAACCTTCCTATATGTTAAATGGGTATCGCATACTTTATATCCAGAATATGAATATGAGGCTTTCTTTTCAATGTTTGGAATGCTTACTGGTACAGCCTCAAGGGGAATGATTTTATTAAGAGAAATTGATCCAAATTATGAAACGCCAGCAGCTAACAATTTAGGAACATAAAGCGGGAATCCTCGGTTATTAAATTTCCGAGATGAAAGCATA
>JAEDCM010000051.1 GCA_016294165.1 Anaeroplasmataceae bacterium | reverse complement strand
TATAAAATAGAATCACATGTTTTTTTTATGTGTCTACTTTATAGGGTCTATTTTAGTTTTTATAAATACAGGTTTTTTTTATTTCCAAATTAAGTTTACGTAACTAGGATTGTCAATGAAAGGATTACGATTCCCTTGAATTTCATAAATTCTTTCGTTGCGTCTTTCCTCATATGCATCAACAGGATCACTATTATGCCATTTTAATAAGGTGTCTAAGCATCCCATTTCACCATTTGCAGCTACAGGATTATTAACTAACTCTAAAACATTATAATATCTAACAGCCATATAAAATAGCATTCTAGCGATATCCCCTTTTACCTCATCGCGAGGTTCAAAAGCCACTGAATCAGTTCGACAATAAGTGTTTAAATTAGAATCTAAATTATCACAAGTGTTTGAATCAAAAATATATGATCCACTACATTCATCAAACATCTTATTACCTCTTGTAGAATTAACACTGACATCACTTGCACGTAGATGATGCAAATCCGTTTTCGCATTACTAGCAGATGAAAAGGCTGATTGAGGCCAAACATGCTCACGATTCCAATAGCTTTGTTTACTGCTATCAGTTCCACTAGCCTTAGTAGTTTTTGCTTGACTACGACCAGTGTAGATTAATAAAACATTGTTTGAGTTATTAGGATCCTCATCAGTGTAGCTAATAGCATCCCAACAATCATTATAACTTAATACACGATTATTGCTAATAATATTATATAATGCAACAACTAAATCTTGCCCTGTTTGGTTGGTAATCGAATTATAATATTCTAATTTAGGTTTTGTAGTATTGTTTATTGAGGTTTTAGTTGTATAAGATGTTGTACTATGATAAGTGGTGCTTGAATTATCGGTTGTTGAACCTAAAGTAATTTCACAACCACATAAAAAAACTAATGTAAGTAATATGACATATATTTTCTTCATAAACAATCCTCCTCTTTTTATATTTTAGCATAATTCGTGAAATTTTGTCTTAATTATTCTCTTTATCTTGATAAAGTAAAAAAAATCTAGTATACTAAATAGAAATGGAGATGATGTACTATGAAAACATTAGTAGTGAAAATTGGTTCTTCGTCGCTAATCAATGATGAAGGAAAAATCAATCGTGCAAAAATTATTGAGCTAGTAAATGAGATAAATTTATTGAAGAATAAAGGTGTATCTCCAATCATTGTAACATCAGGTGCTGTAGCTGTTGGATCTTCAAAACTAGGAATTAAGCCTAAAACTGTAAAAATGAAGCAAGCATGTGCGGCTATTGGACAAGCCTCTTTAATGCATGATTACGATTTGATTTGTGATATGTATGGTTTAAAATGCGCGCAAATTCTATTAAATCATGATGACTTTGATGACCGTAAAAGAATGAAAAATTTAGAAAATACTATTACTTCATTATTGGAAAATAATGTAATTCCTATTATAAATGAAAATGATGCATTGGCAGTTGAAGAGATTAAACTAGGAGATAATGATACCTTGTCAGCTTTAATTGCTTCAATGGTTAACGCTAATTTGTTAGTACTTATTTCCGATATTGATGGATTATATGATAAAAATCCCAAAATATATTCTAATGCCAAATTATTAAAGGTTGTAGAAAAAATTGATGATGAAATTATTAATATGGCTGGCGGTGCAACAACCCAAGTTGGAACTGGTGGAATGTCTACTAAAATAAAAGCAGCGAAGATTGCCACATCGTCAGGTGTTGATATGATAATTATGAATAACAATAATTTAAAGAATCTAAATAAAGTATTTGAAGAAGAAATGGGTACTTTGTTTAAAGCAAGTGAGAATAAATTAAATTCAAAACTTAAGTGGGTTTCTTTTAATTCTCATCCTAAAGGAATTATCTATATTGATCAAGGAGCTAAAAATGCTATCTTATCACGTACTAGTCTTTTAGCTAAGGGAATTATTGATGTAAAATCAAACTTTAAAGCTAATGATGTAATTTCGGTTGTTTGTGATGATTTAGAGATTGCTAGAGGAATTAGTAATTTCTCAAGCGAAGAAATAAAAATGGTCAAAGGGCATAATTCTAGTGAAATCAAAGAGATTTTAGGATATGATGCTAAAAATGTCGTTATTCATGCCAATTATATGGTTCTAATGGAGGAATAGAAATGAAACTTGAAGAACAAGTAGAATTAGCTAAAAAGGCCTCAGATGAGCTTAAGCTTATTAGTAATGATTTACGTAATTTAGCCTTAGAAAAGATGAGTGAGGCCCTAATAAACAATATTGAGTATATTTTACAAGAGAATAAAAAGGATATTTTAAATGCTACAAATCTATCAACATCAATGATTAATCGTTTAAGATTGAGCGAGGATAAGATCAAAAGCATTGCTAGCGATGTAAAAAGTGTCAAAAATCTTGGGGATATTATTGGTGAAACAATCGAAGAAATTAGCCGTCCAAATGGCTTAATTATTAAAAAAATTCGTGTTCCTTTTGGAGTAATTGCGGCCATTTTTGAATCTCGTCCAAATGTATGTGTGGATATTTCTACATTATGTATTAAAACAGGAAATGCTTGTATTTTAAAGGGTGGTAAGGAAGCAATCAACACCAATAGAGCTTTAGTCAAGATTATGAAGGAAGCGGTGTCTAAATATATTCCTAAAGATGCAATCACTTTGATTGAGGATACAAGTCGAGAAGCAGTTAATGAGTTAATTCTAATGCGTGGTAAGATTGATTTAGTTGTGCCTCGTGGAGGTAAAGGATTAATCAATCATGTAGTAAGTAATGCCAAGGTTCCATATATTGAAACTGGTGCCGGTGTTTGCCATATATACATTGACGATGAAGCGGATTTAAAAATGGCTATGAAGGTGCTTGTTAATGCGAAAACATCAAATCCTGCGGTATGTAATGCGGTTGAAACATTGCTAGTAAATGAAAAAATAGCTGCTGAATTTTTACCATTAATATCTAAAAATATGCCAAATGTAAAACTATACGGATGTGAAAAAACATCAAAAATTATTGATTGTGATACTGATGTTCATTTTGATTATGAATATGATGATTTGATGCTATCAATTAAGGTTGTATCAGATGTTTTTGAAGCTATCAATCATATAAAGAAATACTCAACTGCCCACAGTGAATCAATCATTACAAATAATAATGAAAAAGCAGAAATATTCTTAAATAGTATCGATAGTGCATGTTTATACTTAAATGCGTCCACAAGATTTACGGATGGAGGATGTTTTGGATTTGGGGCAGAATTAGGAATTTCTACTCAAAAACTTCATGCTCGTGGACCTATGGGATTAAAAGAAATGACAACTTATAAATATAAAATATATGGAAATGGACAAATAAGATAAAAAAGTTTCACCTTTATATTTAGGTGAAATTTTTTTCGTGTTATAATAGGAATGGTGATTTTATGAGAATTTGCTTGATAGGTGGAGGAAACACTAGAGAAAATGAAAATAAAAATATAAACAAATATATTGTAAATTTAACCAATAAAGAAAAGCCAAATATTATGTATTTTGCACTAGCAAGTAAGGATAGTAAGGATAATATTGATGCTTTTATTAATGCCTTTAAGGATTTAGCAAATATAAGGGTATTTAAGGATGATTTTAAAGAAAGTTGTAGCTGGGCTGATATCATTTATTTTGGTGGTGGAAATACATCCTTAATCATCGATTTTATCAATAAAAATAATCTGAAGGATGAATTAGTCAATGTCATCAGAGATAAAATATATGTTGGCATAAGTGCAGGAGCTATTTGTCTATTTGATAAATATTTATCCGATCAAAATGTCTTTAATCTTGGTAATGGAAATTTCAATTTTTTGTTAAAAGATGGTCTAGGAATAATTAAAGGATATTGTTGTCCGCATTATAATGAAAGTGGAAAGGAAATTTTCTTTGATTTAATTGAAAAAGATAATATCGGATTAGCAATTGATAACAATGTTTGTGTTGCCTTTGATGAAAATGGATTTAGCGTTGTCAAAGATAAAAAAGTTAATGATGCATATTTTATTTATCAAAACGTACTATATAGTTTTAGTGATGAAAAAAATTATGCCCTAATTAATAATAATTTTGGTAAATTAATCGCTTTAAAATAGGATTTTTCATACATTTTTATATGAATTATATAGAATGCTAAAATAAAAGCAAAAAAATATTGATAAATTTATCATTTTTTAGTTTTTTTTTATTGTAAATAAAATGAAAAAATGATAGAATAGAATCAGATATAAGCGTTTACACTGTAAAAATATGTCGAATTTAGGGTTCGATATATAAAAACAAGTTTTTATAATTTATGATACTTTTTGGGGATATATCGTATTTATTATAATGTAAATGTTTTAGAAAGTGTGAAAAGGAATAAAGATGAGGAGGGATTGTATGTCACAAGTAGAACAACAATCATATGGACAAAAATTATGTGGTGAAGCAATCAAAAAATATAAAGAAGGAAATCCTGTAGAGGCAATCAAATTATGGAAGGCTGCTGCAGAAAACAAAAGTACTGAAGCAAAATATTGTATTGCATTACAGCATATTAGTGGAAAGTATATCCAAAAGGATTTAAATAATGCGATTAAGCTTTTAGAAGAAGCATCTAATGAAGGTTATGAAAAAGCAACTTACACATTAGCTGATATTTATGAAAAAGGGGCATATGGTATTGAACAAAATCATGATAAAGCTTTAGCATATTGTAAAAAGTTTATTGATACTAAAAAACCTGAAGCAATTAAATTTGTTATGAAAATTGCTCATAAATATGAAAGAGAAGTTGGTATCAGTATGGTAAACAATGCTGTTGCTGTTAGATATTATGAATTATGTGCAGAAGCTGGAGATATTGAAGCTATTATGAAAACTGCAGACCTACATTCAACTGGTATCGGACGTATGTTTGATAGAACTAAAGCAGTTCACTATTATGAGGTTGCTGCTAAACGCGGAGTAATTGAAGCAATTGAAAGTATGTCTAACATTTATCTAAAAGGTTTGTATGATGTACCAAAAGATGATGAAAAATATGTTATGTATATTACTAAGCTAGCTGAATTACAACCTGAAAACAAAAAATACCAAAAGAAATATCTTGATTTATATATTGATGGAAAAAATGGAGTTCCACAAGACCATAAAAAGGTTATGGAGATTTTGGCTAAATTAGCAAAACTTGATGTTAATGATGGATATTATAAATATCTAATGGCTGAAGCTTATGAAAAAGGTGAATATAGTGTTGAGGTTGATACTAAACGTGCTGTTGAGTTGTACTTTGATTTAATCAATAGATATCCAGAAAATGAAATGTATCAATTAAAAATGGCTGACATCTTTGAAGAAGGTAAATTTGGAGTTAAGCAAGAAAAGAATAAAGCAGCTAAGATTTATGCAAATCTTGTAGCTAGATTCCCAAGCAATCCATTATATCAATATAAGCTTGGAAAGATTAATTATGACAATAAAGATCCTGAAAGTCAAAAACTTGCATATCAATGCTTTGCTAGAGGTTATGAATTAGGTGATAGATTAAGTGGATATTACGTTGCTGAATTATTATTCGTTGGTGGAGCTAAGTTCCCTAAGGATTATGGTCGCGCTAATGAAATCACTGATAAAATCAAGAGTAAGATTAAGGATAGTCATGTATTAACAATTGAGGAACAAATTCTTTACCGTAGTATGATTGTTCATCAAATTCAAATGCTTGCCAAAGGTGGGCCAAAGCTAGCTAAAAATGTCGCAAGAGCTAAAGAAGTTTTAAATGAATTTAATGATCATCATGAGGATCGTATTAAATTACATCTATAAAAAAATAACGAGGATTTATGAACTAGTCAATAGTTCATAGACACAAAAAAGAATATTATTTAAATGAGAGCT
>JAEDCM010000050.1 GCA_016294165.1 Anaeroplasmataceae bacterium | reverse complement strand
TTGTAGCAGTCTAACAAGTATAACAATCCCAAATAGTGTAATGAGTATAGACTCAGAAGCATTTAATACATGTACCAATTTATCGAGCGTTTATTATAAAGGAACAAAAAAAGAATGGGATTCTATTAATATTGATTCTTATAATAATACAAGCATAATAGATGCTGAAATATATTATTATTCAGAAACAAAACCTCTTGACACAACAAATAAATATTGGCATTATGTAGATGGTGTAATTACAAATTGGGAATAATTAAATAAATGATAGGTGTAAGTTTTAATGGTTCTTTAAAAAAATAGATGTAAATCTATAAAAAAACCAATTTATAAACAATAAAAAAAGATGTATTATTAAACAGACTGAATTGTAAAATAATACATTTTTTTTATGGCAGAAATAAATGATTTATAGCTTAATTATTTGGTAATTTTAGTTGGACAACTTTTATTTTTAATATACATAATTCTATTTCTTAATCTAGAGAAATTCTTAAAACCATAAGCATGTCTAATAATTGTTTTAATATCTCTATTTGTACGTTCCATTCCACAAAAGGTTGACGCCATATATTGATCCTATAGTCAAATATTTTTTGAATAGTAGTAACTGAAAGATCAAATTCATATTAGCTGATATTGCAAATGGTATAGTCATTTGCATGACAAATAAACTATAACCAATAAGTTTAATTTAAAATTGATATATTAAATTATGGTAATTCAAATCTCCTCATATTTTTTATCAACTATTACAAAACACCCCTAATTGTAAATTAAAAATTTTTTGTTGAAAAATGATTTTAATACTATTATAATAGACTCAGTTATTAAAACTGTAATATCTGAATAAAGTATAGCATAATTTACTTTTTAAAATAATGAATAATACCTTAATGTAGGAAAATATAGATATGCATCTTAAATAAGGAGAAATAGTAATGAGTATTAGAATAATAACTGATTCGGCTTCTGATATTAATAAGGAAGAAGCAAAAGCACTTGGTATTGAAATTATATCAATGGAAATAAATATTGCCGATAATGTTTATTTAGATGGAGATAATATCACAAGAGAAGATTTTTATAATAAGCTAGAAAATGTTAAAGCTTTACCTAAAACAAGTCAAATTAATCCTTATCGATTTTCTGAGGTTTTTGATAGAGTTATTGAGAATAAAGATCAGGCAATTGTTATTTTACTATCATCAAAATTATCTGGTACATATCAAAATGCCAAAATGCTTGAAAAGCAATATGATAATAAGATTTATGTGTTGGATAGTTTAAATGCTGCATTAGGTGAAAAATTATTAGTTTTATATGCATTAGAACTTATTAGCCAAAATAAAAACTTTGAAGAGATCATTTCGATTCTTGAAGAAGAAAAGAAAAATATTACATTTACTGCTCGATTAGACACTTTAAAATATTTAAGAATGGGTGGAAGAATCTCAGCTTTAGTTTCTTTTTTTGGTGAAACATTAAACATTAAACCAATTATCGGAATTGTCGATGGTGAGGTTAAAATGATTGGAAAAGGAAGAGGTACTCAAAATTCTAATAAAATAATTACCAAAATGGTTGTGGAATCTGGTGGGATTGATGAAACAAAACCATATGGTATGGTATATTCAGGTAACGATGCAAGTATGGTTGAGAGTTATTTTGAGAATAATAAAAGTGCTTTAGGAATTGAAGAAGGAATAAATATTTATCAATTAGGATGCACAATTGGAACTCATATTGGTCCTAATGGAATTGGGATAGCTTATTTTAAAAAATAAGTATGGTTTTAATTAATAAAATTTATTGTTGCTAAAAAAAAACAATTATGATATGATTATATTAATCGAATAGACCAAAGGGGAGTAGCTCTTACTATAGTCGTCATCACGATAGCAATATCCGGGTATAGTAGTCATTATTTTGATTTGCAAGACCTTTAAACTTATTTTAAGAGTTTATAGGTCTTTTTATTATTTTTTGGAGGTTAAAAGATGAAAAAATTAGTAGAACTAAAACAAGAGTTCAATTCTGATTTGCAAACAGGTCTTACTGACGATCAAGTTGCAGAAAACAGAGAAAAGTATGGTAAAAATGAATTAGAGGAAAAGAAAAAAACACCAATGTGGTTAAAATTCATCCTTGAATTTAAGGACCCTTTAATAATTATTCTAATTATCGCCGCAGTTGTATCAGTTATCGTAGATCCAAATGAATGGATTGAATCAGTAATTATTATGGTTGTAGTATTAATTAATGCTATTTTAGGATTATACCAAGAAAGTAAAGCAGAAAAGAGTCTAGAAGCCTTAAAGAAGATGAGTGCCGCAACATGTAAGGTAATGAGAAATTCTAGTCTTATTACAATTGATGCTGCTGATTTAGTGGTTGGAGATATCATTTATGTGGAAGCTGGAGATAGCATTCCTGCTGATGCAAGAATTATTGAATGTACTAATCTAAAGGTTGAAGAAGCTGCTTTAACTGGTGAATCAGTTCCGGTTGGGAAAAATAATGAAGAAATTGAAAATGATGATATTCCTCTTGGAGATATGAAAAACTGCCTATTCTCATCTACTTATGTTACAAATGGTAAAGCTAAAGCCATCGTATCATCTGTAGGTATGGGAACAGAAATCGGAAAAATTGCGGGTATGCTAAGTGCTCAAGAGGATGAGCAAACTCCATTACAACAAAAATTAAATTATGTTGGTGGGGTTATTGGTATTATGGCTCTTGCCATCTGTGTTGTTGTTTTTGTTCTTGAAATGATCGCAGCTGATTGGAAATCAAGTGCCTTCAGCGAAGCATTCATTACAGCTGTAGCCTTAGCAGTTGCTGCTATTCCTGAAGGTTTAGCGACTGTAGTTACAATTGTATTATCAATTGGTGTAACTAAGATGAGTAAAGAAAATGCCATCGTTAAAAAACTACCTGCTGTTGAAACATTAGGTTCTTGTAATGTAATTTGTTCAGATAAGACTGGTACATTAACACAAAACAAGATGACAGTAACTAAAATTTATGTAAATGAGATTAAGAATCCTCAAGATTTAACTGAATCTGAAGTTGAAATGATCACTTATTTTGCAGTATGTTGCGATGCTTCAATTGAAACAAAAAATGGGAAGCTTACTCGTATCGGAGACCCAACAGAACTAGCTTTATTAGATATTAATATTGCATGTGGAAAGGATATTCATAACTATAATCGTGTTTTAGATATTCCTTTTGATAGCGATAGGAAATTAATGACAACTGTTATTAAATTGGACAATAAATATGTATCTATCACTAAAGGAGCTCCAGATAGAGTTATCAATTTAAGCATTAATAGTGATGAGGTTAAAAATAATGCTTTAAATGCTAATCAAGAAATGGCAACAAACGCTTTGCGTGTTTTAGCATTAGGTATTCAAGAGTTTGATTATCTGCCAAACGCTGAAGAATTAGAAAAAGATTTGAACTTCATTGGATTAGTCGGTATGATTGACCCTGCAAGACCTGAGGTTAAGGAATCAATTAAGGTTGCTACAAAAGCTGGAATTAAAACAGTAATGATTACTGGTGACCACATTGTTACCGCTTCAGCAATTGCCAAGGAATTAGGAATTTTAAGAGAAGGAGACAAAGCAATAACTTCTCAAGAATTAGAAGATTTAAGTGATGAATATTTAGCAGAACACATTCATGAATATAGTGTATTTGCACGTGTTGCTCCAAAGGATAAGGTTAGAATTGTTGAAGCATGGCAAAAGAATGATGCTATCGTTGCGATGACTGGAGACGGTGTAAATGATGCTCCTGCTCTTAAAAAAGCGGAAATTGGATGTGCAATGGGAATCACAGGTACAGACGTTTCTAAAGAAGCAGCTGATATGATTTTAACTGATGATAACTTCTCGACAATTGTTTCAGCTGTTAAAGAAGGACGTGGTATTTATGATAATATCCGTAAATGTGTTAAATACTTATTATCATCAAATATTGGTGAAGTTTTAACGATATTTGTTGCTTCATTATTAACAGCTTTTGGAATTATCAATTTAGGAACACCACTTGCCGCAATGCATTTATTATGGATTAACTTAATCACTGATTCACTTCCAGCATTTGGTATTGGTATGGAAGCAGCTGAAGATACAGTAATGGATGAAAAGCCACGCTCTAAAAAAGAAGGATTCTTCGCAAATGGATATTCATGGAAAATCGTTATTGAAGGAATTATTATTGGAGGAGTAACGTTACTTGCTTATATCATTGGTGAACAAGAAAGCCATGCATTAGGTCAAACAATGGCCTTCCTTACTCTATCATCTACTCAATTATTCCATGCTTATAATGTAAAATCACACCATTCAGTATTAAGTCCAAAGAGCTATAAGAATAAGTTTATGAACTTTGCATTTATTGTTGGATTTGCATTACAAGTTATTGTAATATATACTCCTGGAATTCGTGATTTATTCGAATTTGATCCAATGAATATTGGTTACTTTGCAATTTGCATGGGATTATCATTAGTAATGGTAGTTATCATGGAAATCTCTAAATTAATCAATAGAAAAAAACATAATTAATTATCTGGGTGTAGTTTAATTGCTACACCTTTTTTTATTTAAATTGAGTAATATAATTATTTATGATACAATTTAAACAAAAGGAATTGATGATTATGAACGAATATTTTTTAGATCAAACACCAATTGATGATTGGTTTTATGATATAAATATCCCACAATTAGAAAGTATGAAGCAATATATCATTACTGATTACGGCATTTTCGATGATGGAAAAGTATATACAAAAGAGTTTCAAACACTCATTGATTTGATATATCAAAAGGGTGGAGGAGTAATGATTATACCGAAAGGTACATATATTTCAGGATCATTGAACTTCAGACAGGGCGTTAATTTATATTTAAATGAAGATGCTATTTTAAAGGGGAGTGACGATATTCTTGATTATGAAATAAAAGAAACAAGAGTTGAAGGAGAAACCTGTAAGTACTATAATGCCCTTATTAATGTTGACAATGTAGATGGATTTGTTTTATTTGGTAAAGGAACAATTGATGGTAATGGGAAAAAGTACTGGCAAGCTTTTTGGCAGCGCTTGAAGTGGAATCCAAAGTGTAAAAATAAGGATGAACAAAGGCCAAGGCTATTATATATTTCTAATAGTAAAAATGTGATAATTGCGGATGCTACATTTCAAAATTCACCATTTTGGACAACTCATATTTATAAATGCCAATATGTTAAATATTTAAATTGTCGATTTTTTTCACCGCATGAGCCAATCAAGGCTCCAAGCACTGATGCCATCGATATTGATGTATGTAGTGATGTTTTGGTTAAAAACTGCTATTTAGAAGTTAATGATGATGCAGTAGCTCTAAAGGGTGGAAAGGGACCATATGCTCATGTTAGTCCGGAAAATGGAAGTAATGAACGAATCATTATTGAGGATTGCGAATTTGGCTTTTGTCATAGCTGCTTAACATGTGGTTCAGAATCAATTCACAATAAGAATATCATTTTAAGAAGAATTAATGTTAAAGATGCTAAAAATATTTTATGGTTAAAAATGCGACCTGACACTAAACAACATTATGAAAATATAATGGTTGATTATATTAAAGGAAATGTTGTGACGTTTCTATATATTAAGCCATGGACACAGTTTTTTGATTTAAAGGGGTGCACAGATGATTTAACATCCAAGGCGCATGATATTCTAATGTCTAATTGTAGGCTAAATTGCCAATGCTATTTTAATGTAACTAAGAGTGAACAATATGATTTATATGATTTTAAACTTAGCAATTTAGACATTAATACTAAATTATTTGGTAGTAATTATGATGCTATTAAAAACATTGAAATAAATAATGTAAATATTAAGATGGAATAGGCTTTTTAAATAAAGCCTTTTTTCTTGCATAAAATATTAAGGAGTGTTATAATATATATACCCCCATAGGGTATAGGAGTGATTAACTATTATTAATCAAGTATAAATTTAAACTTTTTTAATAAAGTT
>JAEDCM010000023.1 GCA_016294165.1 Anaeroplasmataceae bacterium | reverse complement strand
AAAGCCAAACATTTTATTAAATTCACTTCGACGATAAAAGCTCCCTACATTATCATGAAAGTACTGTGTTTTATAATTTTTGTTTAATAAGTTAGGCAATGAAAACGGAAATTGATATTCCACAAAATGGGTTTGCAGTCCAGATTCATTGAACTTATTCCCTGCAAAACTAATCATCTCACTATGATCAGTTTTATTATAGCTATAATTATTTGTAAAATTTAATCCGTTATTTAAAAGGTGATATAGTGTTGGAGTTAGATATTCGTTAATCGCAAAAGGTTGAATAGATTCCGCTAAAATAGTAATCACATTTTTACCTCTTAAAATTCCGGTAAACTCACTATCAGTATTTTGTGGTTTAGCAAAATAGCCTCTTAAATCATTATACTCATCATCAGCTTCGATAGCTTGCTTATCAATCGTGTAAACATTATATTCTTCTAAGAAGAAAGTTGCCATTCCAAATTTTTTAAAGGCCGAATTCTTTGACGTAGATGCATAATACTGCATAAAATTATATTTCGAATTTTCAATAATTGCTCCATATCGATTATTATATTTTTTCTCTACTCCAATAAGTAAAAATGAAAATGCACATAAAGATAAACAAACTAAAAAAGTTGAGAAAACAAGGCGAAATTCCAAAGAATAATCTAATCCTTTTGATTTCCACTTAAAGCTCGGTAAAACAAGTAAAACCCCCATTAAAACATAAATAAAAATGTAAAAAAACATTGTTTTCAGAGGAATAAAACTCCATGAAAAAACATCCATTCCTTCCCCAACATCAAAAAGCATATTAATTGAGAAAACATTTCCATAAATATTAAACATAACAATATTAGTAAACGATAGTATCATAAATAACAGGAATACAATCATTAAATAAATATTCGGAATAAAGCTTCTTTTAAAAAAGAAAATAAAACTGGCAAAAACGCAAAAAAACAAGAAATCTAAAGAAAAATACTCTGGAAAATTAAAGTCTAATTTTCTAAAAGTAAAAAATTCGATAAATATCATTGCGATTATGAAAATTATATATTGATAACATTTTTTTAATAAAATTGTTCTCATATAATCACCGAATAAATTATACCACAATTAAAATATAATTGTTAATCATTTTTACACATAATATACATTTAAAAAAAACTCAGTTCATATGAACTGAGTTAGTTTTATAATTTAAATAATTATTCAATGATAGTAGTAACTGAACCAGCACCAACTGTACGTCCACCTTCACGAATTGAGAACTTAGTTCCTTGTTCGATTGCGATTGGGTGAATTAATTCTACAGTCATTTCTACGTTGTCACCAGGCATAACCATTTCTACACCAGCAGGTAAATTGATAACACCAGTAATATCAGTAGTTCTGAAATAGAATTGAGGACGATAGTTACTGAAGAATGGAGTATGACGTCCACCTTCTTCTTTACTTAATACATAAACTTGTGCATTAAATTTGAAGTGAGGTTTAACTGAACCTGGTTTAGCTAATACTTGACCACGTTGGATAGCGTCACGAGTAATACCTCTTAATAAAGCTCCAATGTTGTCTCCAGCTTCAGCTTTGTCTAATAATTTACGGAACATTTCAACACCAGTAACGATAGTCTTTTGAGTTTCTTTAATTCCGATAATTTCAACTTCTTCTTGAACTTTGATTGTTCCACGTTCAACACGTCCAGTAGCAACTGTTCCACGTCCAGTGATAGTGAATACGTCTTCAACTGGCATTAAGAATGGTTTGTCAGTTTCACGAGATGGAGTATCGATGTATGAATCAACATATTCCATTAATTCATCAATTTTTCCAACCCATGCTTCATCACCTTCAAGAGCTTTTAAAGCTGATCCACGAACAACAGGAATTTCATCTCCTGGGAAGTCATATTCGCTTAATAATTCACGAATTTCCATTTCAACTAATTCTAATAATTCTTCATCATCAACCATATCACATTTGTTCATGAAAACAACTAATTTAGGTACTCCTACTTGACGAGCTAATAAGATGTGTTCACGAGTTTGTGGCATTGGACCATCTGCAGCAGAAACTACTAAGATTCCACCGTCCATTTGAGCAGCACCTGTGATCATGTTTTTAACATAGTCAGCATGTCCTGGGCAGTCTACGTGTGCGTAGTGTCTTGCATTTGTTTCATATTCTACGTGAGCTGTGTTGATTGTGATTCCACGTTCTTTTTCTTCTGGTGCACTATCGATTGAAGCATAATCTCTTGCTTCAGCCATACCTTTTTTAGCTAAGATAGTAGCGATAGCTGCAGTTAAAGTTGTTTTACCATGGTCAACGTGTCCAATGGTACCAATATTAACATGCGGTTTTGTACGTTCAAATTTTTGCTTTGCCATTTTAATAATCCTCCTAATTGATTTCCATTAATATTTTATATTATTTTTTTTCTAAATGCAATAATGTTTTGCATTAAGCGCGTTTTTTAATGATTTCTTCTCCAATTGATTTTGGACAAGCTTCATAATGATGGAATTGCATAACGAAGTTTCCACGACCTTGTGAGTTAGATCTTAAGCTTGTTGCATAACCAAACATTTCTGCAAGTGGTACCATTGCTCTAACAGAGTAGGCTTTACCTCTTGCTTCTTGGCTTTCAAGACGTCCACGACGGCTAGTTAAATCTCCGATAACATTTCCTAAGTACTCATCTGGTACTACTACTTCAACTTCCATGATTGGTTCAAGTAATACTGGTTTACATTTATCTTTAGCAGCTTTTAATGCCATAGATGCTGCAACCTTATATGCCATTTCTGATGAGTCTACGTCATGATATGATCCATCAAATAAAGTAGCTTTGATATCGATAACTGGATAATTAGCAATAATACCATTTGGAAGAGCTTCCTCTAATCCTTTTTGAACTACAGGAATATATTCTCTAGGTACTGTTCCACCAACGATAGCATCAACGAACTCAAATCCTTTACCAGGGTTTGGTTCAAATTTAACCCAACAGTGTCCGTATTGTCCACGTCCACCAGATTGACGGATAAATTTACCTTCACAATCACCTGCAACAGTGATAGTTTCACGATATGATACTTGTGGAGCACCAACGTTAGCTTCTACTTTAAATTCACGTTTCATACGGTCAACAATGATGTCTAAGTGTAATTCACCCATACCAGCGATAATTGTTTGACCTGTTTCATGATCAGTATAAGTTTTGAAAGTTGGATCCTCTTCAGCTAATTTAATTAATGCAGCACTCATCTTATCTTGATCACCTTTAGTTTTTGGCTCAATAGCAACATTAATTACTGGTTCAGGGAAGTTCATTGATTCAAGGATGATATCATCTTTTTCACCAACTAATGTATCTCCTGTTGTAGTATCTTTAAATCCTACAGCTGCAGCGATATCTCCAGCAAATACTTCTTTAATTTCATTACGTGTATTAGCATGCATTTGTAGTAAACGTCCTACACGTTCTTTTTTATCTTTTGTAGAATTCTTAATGTATGATCCTGAAGTTAATGTTCCAGAATATACACGGAAGAAAGTTAATCTTCCAACGAATGGGTCAGTCATAACCTTGAATGCTAATGCACTGAATGGTTCATCATCAGATGAAATTCTTTCAACTTCATTACCTTCTGAGTCATGACCTTTAATTGCTGCAACATCAGTTGGAGCAGGTAAATAGTCGATAACTGCATCAAGCATTAATCTAACACCTTTATTTTTGAAGGCAGTACCGCATAATACTGGGAAAAATTGAACTGATAATGTAGCTTTACGAATTGCAGCTTTTAACATTTCAGCAGTAACCTCTTCACCATCAAGGTAAGCCATCATCATTTCTTCATCGAATTCAGCAACAGCATCAATTAATTGTTCTCTTGCTGCTTCTGCTTCATCCTTTAATTCTGCAGGAATCTCAATTTCAGTTGAAGTTTCATCAGGGTCACCATTATAAGTGTATGCTTTCATTTCAACTAAGTCGATAATTCCTTTAAATTGATCTTCAGCACCAATTGGTAATTGAATTGGAGCTGCTTTAGCACCTAAACGATCAATAATAGTTTTACATGAATACTCAAAATCTGCACCTGTTTTATCCATTTTATTAACAAATACAATACGAGGTACCATATACTCAGTTGCTTGTCTCCAAACAGTTTCTGTTTGTGGCTCTACACCAGCTTGAGCATCTAATACTGTAACAGCACCATCTAGTACTCTTAATGATCTTTGAACTTCTACTGTGAAGTCTACGTGACCTGGAGTATCGATAATGTTAACACGGTATCCTTTCCATTGAGCTGTTGTTGCTGCAGAAGTGATTGTGATACCACGTTCTTGCTCTTGCTCCATCCAGTCCATTTGAGAAGCACCGTCATGAGTTTCACCGATTTTATGAATTTTTCCCGTATGGTATAAAATACGCTCAGTTGTTGTTGTTTTTCCAGCATCAATATGAGCCATAATACCAATGTTACGAGTTAAATGTAAAGGTATTTCTCTTGGCATTTCTAGTTCTCCTTTTAATTATTACCAACGATAATGAGCGAATGCTTTATTAGCTTCGGCCATTCTGTGAGTATCTTCGCGTTTCTTAACAGATGCTCCATTTCCTTGTGATGCATCTAAAATTTCTTTTGCTAATCTTTCTTCCATAGTTTTTTCTCCACGTTTACGTGAATAAGTAACTAACCATCTTAAACCTAGAGTTTGTTTTCTTTCAGGACGAACTTCAACAGGAACTTGATAATTTTGTCCCCCAATTCTTCTTGAACGAACTTCTAAAACTGGCATGATGTTATTAAGTGCTTCATCAAACACTTCTAATGCATTTCTTCCTGTAGCAGCTTCTACACGGCTTAATGCACCATAAATAATTCCTTGTGCAGTTCCTTTTTTACCATCTAACATAACAGTGTTAATTAATCTTGTTACAACTTTAGAACCGTAAATTGGATCTGGTAATACTTCTCTTTTCGCAATATGTCCTTTACGAGGCATAATTATTCCTCCTTCCTATTTCTTTGCCTTAGGTCTCTTTGCACCGTATTTTGAACGGCTTTGATTTCTCTTTGCAACACCAGTTGAATCTAGTGTTCCACGAATGATATGGTAACGAACTCCTGGTAAGTCTTTTACACGTCCTCCACGAATTAAAACAACACTATGTTCTTGTAAACTGTGTCCAATTCCAGGGATATAAGCTGTTACTTCTAATCCATTTGATAAACGCACACGAGCGTACTTACGTAAAGCTGAATTCGGTTTCTTTGGTGTCATTGTAGTAACACGAGTACATACACCTCTTTTTTGAGGAGACTCAATGTTAGTTTGTTTCTTTTGTAAACTGTTAAATCCAACACTTAAATGTGGTGATTTAGACTTTGTTACTTTGTCTGTTCTTCCTTTACGTACTAATTGACTAATAGTTGGCACTTTTAGGCACTCCTTTCTTTACACATAACCTTGTGTTTCATATAGTTTCTCAAAATATAGTTTTGGCTTAATTAGGCCAAAACTTTAATTTCATCAAGTATATTTTCTACACATGCATAGATATTATACTTTTTCTATATATTTTTGTCAACATATATTTTAAATTTTTAATAAAAAAGGCGATTTTTCATCGCCTTTTAACTATTCTTCATCAAATTCCATATCATCATATGAGACGATTTCATCTTCTTCATCCATAACAAATTCATTGTCATCTTCATATTCTGATTTGTATTCTGATTCATATTCAGGATCAAATTCTTCTTCATCAGCATTATGAGGACATGTAAATGTTCCTTCAATATGCTTTAAGATACCTGTTCCTGCTGGGATTAATCCACCAATAATTACATTTTCTTTTAAACCGATTAGGTTATCGTTCTTACCATTGATTGCAGCATCAGTTAAAATACGAGTTGTTTCTTGGAATGATGCAGCAGATAAGAATGATTCGCTTCTTAATGAAGCTCTTGTGATACCAAGTAAGATTGGTTTAGCAACTGCTAAATGTCCACCTTCCTTAAATACACGTTTATTTTCTTGTTGGAATTCATATAAAGATACTTCTGCACCTGGTAATAGGTTTGTATCTCCTTCAGTAACAACAACAACCTTACGCATCATTTGACGAATTATAATCTCAATGTGCTTATCTCCGATTTCAACACCTTGCGCACGATAAACTGCTTGAACTTCTTTTAAGATGTACTTTTGTACTTCTTCAGCGTTAGCAGCTCTTAATAATTCTTTTGGAGCAATAGATCCTTTATTAAGCTTTTGACCTTGTTTAACATTATCTCCAATTTTAACTAATAACTCTGAATGGCTATCAACTGTATATTTATGTTCTTCATTTCCAACTACTAAAATATCAATGAAGCTTCCTCTTGGTGTAATTGATTTAATAGTTCCGGCAGCTTCAGTAATAGTTGCTTTTCCTTTTGGATTACGTGCTTCAAACAACTCTTGAACACGAGGAAGACCTTGTGTAATATCGGCTGCAGAGGCAACTCCTCCTGTATGGAATGTACGCATTGTTAACTGTGTACCTGGTTCACCAATTGATTGGGCAGCAATTGTACCAACTGCTTCTCCAACCTCAACAGTTTTGTTAGTTGCAAGGTTACGTCCATAACACTTCATACATACTCCATTGTGAAGATCACATGTAAGTACACTTCTGATTGCTACTTGTTTAATTCCTGCTTTATCAATAATATCTGCTAAATCATTTGTGATATTTTCATTTCTAGCAACGATTACTTCACCTGTTTCTGGATGAATAACATCTTTTGCAGCGAAACGTCCAATAATTCTGTCATATAACTTAACGATAACTTTTCCTGAATCATCAGTAATCTCTTCAACTACAAGGCTTCTTTCTGTCTTACAATCAACTTCACTGATAATTACATCTTGGCTTACATCAACTAAACGACGAGTTAAATATCCAGACTCAGCAGTTTTTAACGCTGTATCGGTAGAACCTTTACGCGCACCATGAGTAGAGATAAAGAATTCTGATACTGTTAAACCTTCACGGAATGAAGCCTTAACTGGTACTTCAATTACATCTCCGGTAGGGTTGTTCATTAATCCACGCATACCGGCTAATTGTGAGAAGTTTGAAATGTTACCACGAGCACCTGAATCTTGCATCATAAAGATATGGTTATTCTTATCAAATTCTTTTGTTAATCCATCTTGGATATCTTGACGAGCTTTTGTCCATGTTTCTTTTACTAAACTCTTTCTTTCGGCATCAGTTAATAATCCTAATTCAAATAGCTCAGTAATATTATCAATTTGACTTTCAGCTGCTTGTAATACTTCACCCTTCTTTGAGTAAACATTTACGTCACTAGCTGAAATTGTGATACCAGCTACAGTTGAATATTTAAATCCTAAATCCTTTAATTTGTCAAGCATTCTTGATGTTTCAGTGATTTGGAATTGCTTAAATACTTCTGCTATAATTCTTCCTAAAAATTTCTTCTTAAATGGTTCAACAACAGGAGTTTTTGCAAGATACTCAGGTAGATTCTCACTACGCTTAATGAAATATTTCATTGGAGTTTCTTTTGTCAAATTTGACTCTGTTGCTTCATTTAAATAAGGGAAGTTTTCAGGTAAAATCTTGTTAAAAATCATTTTTCCTAATGTAGTAATTAAGAAGCATGACATTTTTTCTTTGTTGAATGATTTATTTACTGATTGAGGTAAAACTCCGATACGAGTATGAAGAGTAATTTCATTATTCTTATAAGCCATATATGCTTCATCATAATCTAAGAATACGTGTCCTTCGTTGTATTGTTTTTCATCAACAACTTCGTTTCCAAATTTATCTAACTCTTTATATGCTTTTTCCATTGTTAAATAATAGTTTCCTAAAACCATATCTTGTGATGGAGTAACAACTGGTTTTCCATCCTTAGGGTTAAGGATATTATTTGACGCAAGCATTAATAAACGAGCCTCCGCTTGTGCCTCATGTGATAGAGGAACGTGAACAGCCATTTGGTCACCGTCAAAGTCCGCATTGAAGGCTGTAGTTACAAGTGGATGAAGTCTAATTGCTTTACCTTCGATCAATTTAGGTTCAAATGCTTGAATACCTAATCTATGTAAAGTTGGGGCACGGTTAAGTAGAACTGGATGCTCTCTAATAACTTCTTCTAGGATTCCCCATACTTTATCATCTAAACGATCAATCATGCGTTTAGCGCTTGAAATAGCTACTTTACCATCCTTTATTAACTCTCTAATAACAAATGGTTTGAATAATGTTAACGCCATTTCTTTTGGAATACCGCATTGATACATTTTTAAATCTGGACCAACAACGATAACTGAACGTCCTGAATAGTCAACACGTTTACCAAGTAAGTTTTGACGGAAACGTCCTTGCTTACCACGTAGCATATCTGACAATGATTTCAAATGACGATTTTTTTCAACAACTGCTTTTTTACCACGTTTTGAATTATCAATTAACGCATCAACAGCTTCTTGAAGCATACGTTTTTCGTTCTTTGTAATTAGATGTGGTGCATTTTGTTCATATTGCTTCTTTAAACGATTATTACGGTTTAAGATACGTCTATATAAATCATTTAAGTCAGTAGTCGCAAATCTACCACCATCTAATTGAACCATTGGACGAATATCTGGTGGAATAACTGGTAGTACATCTAATACCATCCATTCTGGCTTATTATCAGAATTATTAAATGATTCTACAACCTCTAAACGTTTAATAATACGATCACGTTTTTGTTTAGAAGCCTTTTTTAATTCTTTTCTTAATTTCTTTACTTCAGATGGTAAATCAATTTCTTTTAAAAGTGTTTTAACGGCTTCTGCCCCCGTAAGAGCTTTAAATGTTCTACCGTATTCTTCATATAATCTACTATATTCAGCTTCAGATAAAATTTGCTTTTTTTCTAATCCTGGAACGTTTCCTGGATCAATAACCATATATGATGCTAAATATACAACCTCTTCTAAATCTTTAGCCTTTACATCAAGTAAAATAGCTAATCTTGAAGGAGAATTTTTTAAATACCAAGTGTGAACAACTGGTGCAGCTAACTCAATGTGTCCCATTCTTTCACGACGAACCTTTGATTCAGTGATTTCTACACCACATTTATCACAAACTGTTCCTTTATCTTGGTTTCTTTTAGATTTACCACAAGCACATTGATAGTCCTTAGTTGGCCCGAAAATCTTTTCACAGAATAATCCGTCAACCTCAGGCTTTAAAGTACGATAGTTAATAGTTTCATGCTTTTTAACTTCCCCGTGTGACCAAGAACGGATTTCTTCAGGAGATGCTAATCTAATTCTAATATGTGAATATGTTTTTCCCATTTTTAAAGCCTCCTATTCATTAAATCCAAATTTATTAATATAGTTTTCTTCATAATCAACTAATGATTTATTTGCTTCATTTTCACCAGTTGCTGATGAGATTAATTCAACGTGTACTCCTAATGCCTGTAATTCTCTTGTTAATACTCTAAATGATTCTGGAATACTTCCTTCTGGAATTGGTTTTCCATCAACGATAGCTCTAAATACTTTATTTCTACCGATAATATCATCAGACTTAACTGTAAGCATTTCTTGTAATGTATGAGCTGCTCCATATGCCTCAAGAGCCCAAACTTCCATCTCTCCAAAGCGTTGACCACCTTTTTGAGCTTTACCACCCATTGGTTGTTGAGTAACTAATGTATATGGACCAACAGCACGAGCATGTAACTTGTCATCAACCATGTGGCTTAACTTAACGAAGTACATAACTCCAACAGAAATTCTATTTTCAAATGGTTCACCAGTACGACCATCGTATAATACTGTCTTACCATCAGGAGCCATTCCTGCTTCTTCCATGATTAATTTTAAATCTTCACTTGTAACACCATCAAATACTGGAGTTGCAACCTTAATTCCTAATTTCTTAGCGGCCATACCTAAATGAATTTCAAGAACTTGCCCGATATTCATACGTGATGGTACACCTTGTGGGTTAAGCATGATGTCAACTGGATTTCCATCAGCCATATATGGCATATCTTCAACTGGTAAAATGCGTGAAATAACACCTTTATTTCCATGACGACCAGCCATTTTATCTCCTTCAGAAATCTTACGTTTCTTAACGATAAATACGCGGATAACTTCATTTACTCCAGGAGGTAGTTCGTCACCTTTAGCTTTGCTGAAGCATTCAACACTTTGAACAACTCCGCCTCCTCCATGTGGAACCTTTAATGAAGAGTCTCTAACTTCTCTAGATTTTTCACCAAAGATAGCTAATAATAGTTTTTCTTCCGGTGTTGGTTCGCTTTGTCCCTTCGGAGTAACCTTACCAACAAGGATATCTCCTTCTTTAACCTCAGCACCAGGAATAATAATTCCTCTTTCATCAAGATATTTTGTAATTTCTTGACTAGCATTTGGAATTTCTCTTGTAATTTCTTCACGACCTAATTTAGTATCGCGTGCTTCAATTTCATATTCATCAATATGAATTGATGTATATACATCCTCTTTAACTAATCTTTCACTCATGATTACGGCATCCTCATAGTTATATCCGTTCCATGTCATGAATGCGATTGTAACATTCTTTCCTAAAGCTAACTCTCCTTGTGATGTAGATGGACCATCAGCGATAACATCTCCATCATTTACGAATTCACCAGCTTTAACAATTGGTCTTTGTAGTAAACATGTATCTTGATTTGATCTCATATATTGAATTAGCTTATATTCATCTAATTCTCCATCATTATTCTTAATTTTAATTACTCTTGAATCTGAATAAACAACTTCTCCACCTTTATTAGCGACTACAGCAATTCCTGAGTCCTTAGCAGCCTTATATTCAATACCTGTACCAACGATTGGTGATTCAGTTGAAATTAGCGGTACTGCTTGACGTTGCATGTTAGCACCCATTAAGGCACGAGATGCATCGTCATGCTCAAGGAATGGAATACATGATGTTGCAACAGAAACAACTTGTTTAGGTGAAACGTCGATAAAATCTACCTCTTCTGGGGCTACGAATTCAGTTTCTCCCTTGACACGAGCAATAACTTTTTGATCAATAATAACTCCATTATCATCTAGCTTAGTTGAAGCAGCAGCCAAAACATATTCTTCTTCAACATCAGCTGATAAATATACTTTTTCACTTGTAACCTTTTTAACTTTTTTTCCGTTTGCATCAATATCGTCAACAACTCTCAAATATGGAGTTTCAATGAATCCATATTCATTAACAGATGCATAAGTTGATAATGAACTGATTAATCCAATTGAAGGACCCTCTGGTGTTTCGATTGGACACATTCTACCATAGTGAGAATTGTGAACGTCACGAACCTCAACTCCAGCACGATCTCTGGCAATACCACCTGTTCCTAAGGCTGAGATACGACGCTTTTGTGTAATTTCTGCTAATGGATTAATTTGATCCATGAATTGTGATAATTGTGAGCTTCCGAAGAATTCCTTCAATGAAGATGTTAGCGGCTTAATATTGATTAAGTTTTGTGGTGTAGCATCCTTAGGATCAACAGTAGACATTCTATCTTTAATGTTTTTCTCTAATTTAGAGAATCCAATTCTAAATTGGTTCTTTAATAACTCACCAATTAATCTTAAACGACGGTTACCTAAATGGTCAATATCGTCTAATGATCCTACTCCATCAAATAATGTGAAGTAGTAGCTTGTAGCTGCTAAAATATCAGAAATTGATATATGAAGTAAATCTTCATTGTTTTCTGCTTGGTAGCTACCAATTAATTTAATAATTTCAGCATCTTTTGCATCAGATGTCTTAACATATAAAACTTCAACATAAACTGGTTCATCATTTAATCCAGCATCTAATTTAACCTCTTGACGTAAACTTAATCTTCCAGCTTTTAATGTTTCTAACACTTCACCTTCGATTTTTGTTCCGGCTTTAAAGTTAAATGTTTTTGCTTCAACAACGATTTCTCCAGTTTCTGGATTAATAACTTCTTGAATTTTACCTTTAACATCCTTACCAAGGAATAATCCTTTTGCACGATTAAATACATCAAGCTTTTTATTGAACTTATAACGACCAACTTTAGCTAAATCATAACGTTTGTCATCAAATAAACGATTTTTAACTAATTCTCTTGCTCCATCAACAGGAACTTTTTCACCTTGACGTAATTTTGAGTAAACTTCAATAATAGCTTCTTCACTATTTGTAGTGGTATCCTTTAGGAACGTTTCCTCTAAAAATTTTGAATTACCATATAGATTTGTGATGTCTTCATTGTTTGAAAGACCTAGAGATCTTAAAAAAGTTGTAACTGGGATTTTCTTTGAACGGTCTAACTTAGCATATAAAATATCTTTAGAACCCATTTCATATTCAATCCATGCTCCTCTTGTAGGGATAACTTGCCCAACATATTTCTTTTGTTGAGTCTTCTTATCAGTCTCTAATGCATAGTAAACACCAGCAGAACGAACGATTTGAGAAACAATTACACGTTCAGCTCCATTAATAACAAATGTACCAACTGGAGTCATATATGGAATGTCACCCATAAATAATTCTTGCTCAGTAACTTCACCTGTTTGAATGTTTTCTAATTTGACATTAACCTTTAGAGGGCGAGAATAGTTTGTATCTCTCATTTTAGATTCCCAAATGTCATATTTTGGTTTTTCAAATTTATGGTTACCAAAATATAGTCTTAAATCCCCATTGAAATTTTCAATAGGAGAAACATCTGCAAATACTTCTTTTAACCCTTGATTTACGAACCAATCAAAGGATTTTGTTTGAATTTCAATTAAGTTAGGTAACTCAACATCCATGTGTACCTTTGAATAGTTTCTACGAACTGCTTTTTGTCCGTATTGTACTGTTTTGTAGTTCATTTAAGCCACTCCTTACAAATAGTTTTTTTAATTATTATAATAATAATTACGCTTGTTTTTTGCGCTGTTTCGCATTTAATAATATTATCATATTATTGCAAAATAGTCAATATTATTTAGCATTTTTTATTGCTTTTATTATAAAAAAACCGTTTTTCTTCTTAACTATCATCGAATTTAAAAAAAGACTCTCAATTTCCTTGATGGCTGATTCAGCGCCATGTTGTTTCCTCATTACAACCCATAATTCTCCCTGATCAGCTAAGCAATTATATGCTACCTCAAAGAACTTATACACAATTTTTTTTCCAGCTCTAATTGGCGGATTAGTCACAACATAAGCATAGTTCCCATCATGACCATCCTCAATACTTTTATTTATAATTAACGCGTCAACACCATTTTTTGATGCATTAATTTTTGACAATGAAGCTGCCCTTTCATTAACCTCAATCATGGTTACGTGACGCTTATATTTCTTCGATAAAATGATGCTTATAACCCCTATACCTGACCCTAAATCAAGCAAATCTCCTTCGATACCATTGTCAATAAAACTTTCAATTAATAAACGACTTCCAAAATCAAGGTGTTCCTTAGAGAATACACCATTGTCTGTAAAAAACGTAAATGTATCCTCTAAAATCGAAACTTTATATTCGCGAACATCGCTTTTTATATTCGAATTATTCGTAAAATAATGATTCATAATTACACCTCTTTAATAGAAAATCAAAAACCTGAGCAGAACTCAGGTTATTTTTTGGTCTTTGTGAAATTATTTAACTTCAACAGTTGCACCAGCTGCTTCTAATTTTTCTTTGATTTCAGCTGCTTCTTCTGGTTTGATGTTTTCTTTGATTGGTTTTGGAGCTCCGTCAACTAATTCTTTAGCTTCTTTTAATCCTAAACCAGTGATTTCTCTAACAACTTTGATAACAGAAATCTTATTTCCACCTGCTGCTACTAATGTAACTGTAACTTCAGTTGGTCCTTGATCTGCTGCTGCACCTTGAGCAGGTCCTGCAACTGCTACTGCAGTTGGATCGATTCCAAATTCTTCTTTCATTGCGTCTACTAATTCTTTAATTTCAAGAATAGTCATTTCTTTTAATGAGCTGATAAATTCAGCTTTAGTAATTTTTGCCATTTTAATTTTCCTCCGTTTTAATTTAATTTTTTAATTAGGCTTCTGCCATTTTTTCAGTAATCATATTTAATCCGATAGCTAATTGAGTTAATGGTTGTAGCATTCCACCAGCAAGCATTGTTAATAATCCTTCGTATGATGGTAATGATGCGATTTCCTCAACTTGACTAGCAGTTGCTTCTTTACCTTGAACAACACCTGAATAAATCTTTACTAATGGATTTGTTTTTCCAAATTCGAAAACAACCTTAGCAGGAGCTACTGCATCACTACTTGACATAGCGATAGCTTTTGGTCCTTTAAAGCATTCTGCAAATTCTGGATATCCTGCTTCAATTGCAGCACGACGTGAAATGTTATTTTTATAAACTTTAATTTCACATCCAGCTTCTCTTAATTGATTTCTTAAGTTTGTTAAATCTTCAACAGGTAATCCTAAATAATCTAAAGCGATAACTGTCTCAGCGTTTTTAATTTTACTAGCTAAAGCAGCAACCTCTTCTTTCTTTTGTGCAATAATTGGTTTTTCCACAAAGACACCTCCTTCTTAAACAATAAGACTCTTTTCCCGCGAGAAAAAAGAGTCTATTATATCTTTTACCTCGGCAGGATATTAAGCTTAAGCACCTGAGTCTATGGTGATTAAATTGTTGTTTCTTCTACTTTAATACCAGGTCCCATTGTTGTTGAAACTGTGATATTTTTCATATAAGTACCTTTTACAGTTGTTGGTTTAACTTTGTTTAAAGAATCCTTAACTGCTCTTAGGTTTTCAACTAATTTTTCTGGTCCAAATGATACCTTACCAATTGGAACATGAATATTTCCAACTTTGTCAGCACGGTATTCAATCTTACCATTTTTAATTTCTTTTACTGCAGCTGCAGTGTTCATTGTAACTGTTCCTGTTTTAGGGTTTGGCATTAAACCTTTAGGACCTAAGATACGTCCTAATTTACCTAACTCAGCCATCATGTCAGGTGTTGCAACGATAGTATCGAATTCAAACCATCCACCTTGGATTTTTGCGATATATTCGCTATCTCCAGCGTAATCTGCACCAGCAGCTAAAGCTTCCTTAGCTTTTTCTCCTCTTGCGATTACTAATACAACTTTAGTTTTTCCTGTTCCATGAGGCAATACCATTGCACCACGTAGGTTTTGTTCAGCCTTACGTGGATCAATATTTAAACGGAAAGCAGCTTCAACTGTTGCATCAAATTTAGTTGTTGAAGTTTTAGTAGCTAATGCTAAAGCTTCGCTCGCAGAATACTTAGTGTTTCTGTCAACTAATTTGCTAGCGTCAGCGTATTTTTTTCCTCTTTTCATATATTTCCTCCTAAAATGTGGTATAGCGGGATATCCTCCCACAATTTAGATTGTAAGAACAACCTACTTAGTCTACGACTACAATTCCCATGTTTCTTGCAGTTCCTTCAATAATATTTGAAGCAGCTTCAATTGTATGAGCATTTAAGTCTGGCATTTTCATTTCTGCAATTTCGCGAATTTTAGCGCGAGTTAATGTTGCAACCTTAGTTTTCTTAGAGTTACTTGATCCACTCTCAATTCCAGCAGCTTTCTTTAATAAATCACTTGCTGGTGGAGTTTTTACAACGAAAGTAAATGAACGATCGTCATATACACTAATAACAACTGGACAAATAAATCCGATTTTATCTTTTGTTGCTTCATTAAATTGTGAACAGAAAGATGGGATGTTTACTTGTGCTTGACCTAGTGCTGGACCAATAGGTGGCGCTGGGTTTGCTTTTCCGGCTGCTACTTGTAATTTGATTTTCTTTACAACTTCTTTTGCCATTTTTAATATACCTCCTTCTTAATATAATGTGGTATAGCGGGTAGAGATGAACCCTTCCACTCTTTACGTACACACATACGCTCTATTATATTATCATTTTAAGAAAGTAAAGTCAATAAAAAAATCCAAATATTTTTTATTTTTTTCTTTTCCTTTTTCTTATTTAAATATATAATTAAGGATGGTGATTTATATGTATAAAATAATTGCAATAGATTTAGATGGAACTTTATTAGATAACGAAAAAAGGATTTCTAAAATAAATCAAGAAGCAATCATCGATGCTCAACAAAATGGAGCAATGGTAGTTCTTGCTACCGGAAGACCATTAACAGGTATAAAAAAATATTTTGAAGAATTACATTTTAAGAATGACACTTATGCGATTAATTTTAATGGTGGATTGATTTCTTCAGTAGATGGGAAGCATATAATTAAATGCGACTGTTTAAATGGTGATGATGCAAAAGAAATTTATGATTTATCCTTAAAATTAGGAGTTAATATCCATGCTTTTGATATCGATCAAAACTGTATTTCTCCTAAAGAAAGCAGATGGACAATTCATGAGGTTACTTTAAATGATATTCCTTTAATTATTAAGGATTTTAATACCTTAACTAAAAAAGATGAAATCATTAAAATAATGCTTGTTGATGATCCCGAAGTGCTAAGTGAAGCAATCAAAAAAATTCCACAAAGATTTAAAGAGAAATATAACATTGTTCAAAGTGCTCCATTCTTCTTAGAATTCTTGAATAAGAAAACCGATAAATGGTATGGAATTGTTAATCTAGCAAAGCACTTAAATGTATCCTTAGATGAAATAATGACATTTGGCGATTCTGAGAATGATCTATTGATGGTCAAGGAATGCAAAATGGGAGTAGCTATGGCTAATGCTACAAAGGATGTTTTAGATGTTGCAAGCTATATTTGTGAATCAAATATTGATAGTGGTGTTGGAAAGACAATTAATAAATATGTAAATAAAAAATAAGTGCTCTTGCAACTGCAAAAGCACTTTTTTCTATCTTATTTTTTTAACATCTGTTATTTCAAGATCAACTGGAACATGGCGTCCAAACATTTCAATTAACACTGAAACAGTTCCTTTTTCAACATTAATTTCTGATACTTCTCCAATTTGACCTTTCATTGTTCCATTAACAATATCAACACGATCTCCAACCTCAAAGTCTAATTTTAATGGTTCCATCATTCCAACCTTCTTTAAAATTAGATTGATTTCTTCAGTTGGTAGTGGTACTGGTTTAGTTCCTCCACCACTTGATCCAAGGAATCCAGTAACCTTTTGAGTATTACGAACTATAAACCATGACTCATCAGTAACAATCATTTCAACAAATACATAACCAGGAAACATTTTTTTAACCTTTTCCTTCTTTGTCCCATCAGCCTTAGTCTCGACAACAACTTCTTCAGGAATCATTACAGTAAAGATTTGTTCTTCCATTCCCATTGATTGGATACGTCTTTCTAAATCTTCCTTAACAGAATTCTCAAACCCAGAATAAGTTTGAACTACATACCATCTTCTTGCTTCCATATTACCAAATCAACCCCACAATTCTTTTAATAATCAAATCGAAAAATAAAAATGCAAGGGAAATAATAATCATATATGAAAATACACGAGCGATATCTGTTAATAACTCATTTCTTGTTGCCCAAGTGATTTTTTTGAATTCTGGAAAGGCTGGTTCATAAAAAGGATATATTACCATTAATAATCCAAATAACGCAATTCCAATTAAAGCCCAAGCAAATACTCTTGGAAAATCTCCTAAAATCGGGAAACCTTCTTTAACAACGAAATCACCATTTAAAATCATAATTCCAAATGCGATTGACAATACTGCTACAAAAGCTAAAAATATATTCTCAAATTTATATTCCTTGTTTAAAATTTCTAATAGCTTATTCTTTTTTTCAGCTACGCTTTCTTTAAAAGCCATGGTCAGTCCTCCTATTTAGTCTCTTTATGTAACGTATGCTTGTTACACTTTGGACAAAATTTATTAATTTCTAATCTTGTGTTTGTAGTTTGTTTATTTTTAGTCTTACTATAATTCCTACTAAAACACTCTGTACAAACTAAAATTATTTTTTCTCTCAATGAAAAAACCTGCCTTTACATTAGGTTGCATAAGCAATTTTACCATTAATTCAAATGGTTTGTCAATGATATAAAATAATTTTATATATTTTAAATACCTATAGCTTCTTTTTTATTCTCCTAATTGCATTATAGATACATGGCGTTTCAATTCCATATTTTTCACTAATATGCTCAATACTCCAATTCTCTAAATAATATTCTTTATAAACAATTTGTTCAATTTTTGATTTAAATTTAGAAAAATTCATCTTAGATTGATAATAAACGACTGTTTCTTCTAAAACATTATCATTGGCTTCAAAAAGGTTTTCATTTAACTCTTCATAAGTGATCTTATTTCTTTTGAGCATATTAATAAAATGCCTTTCAAGTAGCAATTCAAAAAACCTCATAAAGCTTTTATTAAAACTATCATCAAATTTGAAAATAGCCTTATTAAGCGTTATTAGGCCCTCTTGGAGATATTCATCTACATACAAATTAGAAATACCATAATCTCTAATTTTCTTATATATAAAGCATTCATATTTTTTAAACATTATTTCATAGGCAAGCTCATTTCCATCTTTTATTAGATAAATAATTTCATAGTCATTTAGGCCTTGAAATAAAATCATATTTACTCCTATCTTTTTCTTTTTATTTCATACATTAGTAAAGCGGCGCTTACACTAGCATTCAAAGAATTAACATGCCCATCCATTGGAATGTTTACAAGATAATCGCAATTTTCTTTAACTAATCTTGACATCCCTTCACCTTCATTTCCAATTACTATTGCAAGTGATGTTGATGGATCAATTTCCGTATATAATTTATCAGCAACCATATCTGTTCCAACTACCCAAAAGCCATTTTTCTTTAAATCTTGAATAGCCCTTGTAATATTATTTACTTGTATAACATTCACATGCTCAATAGCTCCAGTTGAAACCTTAGCTACTGTAGCATTTAATGATACGCTTCTATTTTTAGGAATAATAATTCCATCAATACTGCAAGCGTCTGCACTTCTTAAAATAGCACCTAAATTATGTGGATCAACAATTCCATCTAAAATGATAAAATATTGTTTATTGCCGTTTAATACTTCATTTAGTTCTTTATATTTATAATCTTCTACCTCAGCTAAAATCCCTTGATGATTTCCATATGGTTCAAGAATATGCTTTTTTACGACATTAACGGGTATTTTATTTGATTTAAAAACTTCAACAAGCTTAGCTTCTTTTTCTAAAAAAACATCCGTTACCATAATATTATAAATTTTTCTTCCCGCATTAAACGCTTCTTTAACAACGCTTTTTCCACATATTTTAGTCATAATTTACTCTCCTAACTTCCAAAATCTATTATACATTATAAAAAGAAGAATCGCAACGATTCTTCTGATTACTTTATTCAACATCAATTTTTCCTAACCACTCAACAAAGTTCTTTATCTTTGCTTTAAGGAATCCTTTTGACTCAGATAGGATTGCCATTACCGGATATGAGGCTTGCATTAATACCACTAATAAAAGAATATTCGCAACACTTAAATCTTGAATAGGCACAAGCTCTAATAACTTATATGAAGTTAAAATCATAATAATAAAGGCCGAGAACATTAAGGTCCATAAAATACCTCTAATATAGTTGAATGGTTTACAAACCCTAAACAATACTAGCATACATGTAAATGTCGTAGATATTACAATTGTTGTAGACACGGCATCATCAGTTAATCCTAATGATTTTTTCATCCCAAATACAAGTAATGCACTAGCAACAATCACTAACGCTCCTGGAAGAGATGTTCGTAAGACATTCTTTAAGAAATTTCCTTTAATAATATTTTTATTAGGCTCTAATGCTAAGATAAATGATGGGATACCGATAACTAAGAAATCAATCATTGTTAATTGAATTGGTGAAATCGGATATTTTTTTAATCCCATTACAAGAACCATAATTAATAATAATGTTGAGAAAATTGTTTTTGTTAAGAAAAGTGATGCAACACGTTGAATATTGTTAATAACTCTTCTTCCTTCATTAACAACCTTTGGTAATGAAGCAAAATTAGAATCTAATAAAACTAAATGGCTGACATTTCTTGCTGCTTCACTACCAGATGCCATAGCAATGCTACAATCGGCTTCTTTTAGAGCTAAGATATCATTTACTCCATCACCTGTCATTGCAACTGTATGATCAGATTGTTTTAAAGTTTTAATCAATAGCTTCTTTTGATGTGGTGAAACACGTCCAAATACAGTATATTTATCAGCAGCTTTTATTACATCCTTATCGTTTAGTCCCTCAAGTGAAATATACTTATCGGCATTTTCAACACCAGCACGCTCACTAACCTTTGAAACGGTAGCTGGATTATCTCCTGAGATGACTTTGACGCTAACTCCATTATTTTTAAAGTATTTAATTGTATCTACAGCTTCTGCGCGGATTGTATCTTCAATTAAAATCAAGGCAATTGGCTTAACAATGCCTTTTACTTCATTACCTTTGATTGATTCACTAGCACTTGCCAATAATAAAACACGATATCCCTGTTGGGCATTTCGATTAACATCATTAGCTATTTCTTCAAATCCTTCCTTCATTACAAATTCAGGTGCTCCTAATAAAATAGTTCCATATTTTTCGAATTCAACAGCACTATATTTTCTTGAACTTGAGAAAGGAATGATTGCATTTGTCTTAATTTTCTTACCTAAACCAAATTTAGCTTCTAACGCCTTTGAAGTTAAATTATCATCCTGTTGAGCATTTAAAACAGCAGAAATAATTTGCTTTGTTGTTAAGCCGATTTCATTTGGATATTCAATCATACTTCTAACAGTCATTGTTCCATCGGTAATTGTTCCCGTTTTATCCAAACATAAAACATCAACACGAGCTAACATTTCGATGCAATATAACTCTTGAACTAATGTTTTATTATGCCCTAAACGCATAACACCAACAGCTAAAGCAATACTTGTAAGCAAAAATAATCCCGAAGGAATCATTCCAATAACTGCTCCAGATGTTGTTACAACTGAATCAACATATGAATTACCATTAATAACCCACGCTGTATAAAAGTAAATAGGAGCAAGAATTAAAATTAAAACTCCAACAAATCTAATTACAAGCTTCAATGATTTTAAAAGGTTTGATTTTGGCTTTTGATAATGCTTAGCGTTGTTAGCAAGCTTTTCAATATAATTGTCAGCTCCAACTTTTGTAACAACAGCACGACATGATCCAGATACAACAAATGATCCACTGAATAGCACATCTCCAGGTTTTTTTAATATTGCATCGGACTCTCCAGTAAGTAGTGACTCATTGACCTCAATACTACCAGAAACAATTTTACAATCCGAACAAATCTGCTTTCCAATTTTTAAATCAATTATATCATCTAATACAATTTCGTTTGTTGGAATTTCAATTTCTAACCCATCACGAACAACGTTTGCGACAGGAGCAGATAGTAGTGATAAATTATCAATAATTTCCTTAGCACGAATCTCTTGAATAATTCCAATTATAATATTAAATGCAACAATAACAATAAAGAATAAATTAGTGTACGCTTCAACTGATATCAACCATCCAGCAATACCAAAGTTCAAAATATTAAAAACAGTAAAAAGGTTCGAAAAAATGATTTTTTTTACTGATTTAGTTCCCTTGACGTTATTAACGTTAACCCAACCAGCTGCAACACGATTTAGGACATCTTCCGAATCTAGTCCTAAATTTGGATCTGGCGTCTTACGAATTACCTTAATAGTTTTCTTTTTATAGCTTCCATCATTTTCTAAAACTTCACGAATAACTGTTGCTTCCTGTTTTGTATCTTTTTCTTCCGCAAAACTATTTGATAACGACTTAACCTCAGGTATTTCGAATTTAACCTCTGGTTTTACTTCAACTACTTCATCATCTTTTTCTATTATAGTTTCAATTTCTTTTTCTTCAACTGCCACGTTTTCTACTTTCTTTTTTGCCCTTTTTGGCTTCTTGTTTTCTTCCATAGCTATTCACCGCTTTTCACAATATTTTTAATAATTTCAAATAACATCATTAATCTATCAAAACTCTTAGAAAAATATAACCATCCAAATAGAGATTCAAACCCTGTAGCCTTTTGATAAACCGCTAAACTAAGGTTTTTTCGGTATGATGAGGCTTGATTTCTACCCTTTTTATAAATTTCAACTTCCTCATCATTTAATATATTATTATCTAAAAAATAATCAACAAATTTTGCTTGACTTTCTCCACTAGTAAAATTAATTGCATGTTTATGTAAATCATTAACCTTTGTATACCCTATTTCAATTAAATACTCTCTAACAAGCATCTCATAATAAGCATCTCCGATATATGCTAGCGTTAATCCATTATAATTTTTCATAATATTCCCTTATTAACAAGAATATCACGATATTTATCAGCATTCGCAAAATCCTTAGACTTTCGAGCTTCTTCCCAAGCTTTGTAAATACCAATCTCTTCTTGAGTTAAATCCTTTAATTCACATTCAATTCCTAAAACGCTTAAGATTAATTTTAAAGTGTTAAATGGTGCTAACACATCTTGTTTAGCACGAATATTGGCATTTAGCTTTTTCAAAACATTAGTAATCAATGTTAGAACATTTGGTGTATTAAAATCATCATCCATCAATTCTTTAAATTCCTCAACTGAATCTAATAAATCATCACCATTTATGTTATTAACACATAAGAAATTATTAGCTTGCTTTAGCGCTGTTTTAATCTTTTCCCACTCTTTATTATATTGCTCCATAATTTCATCAGTATAATTAATTGGTTGGCGATAGTGACTACTTAACATAAATAATCTAAATGCTTGATAAGGATATTGTTCTAATAAATCCTTTAACCAAATCTTACGACCCTCTGATTTTGACATTTTTTGATTGTCAATTTCCAAGCGTCCAACGTGCATCCAATATTTAGCTAAATGATGATCGTGTAATGCACAAGCTTGAGCAATCTCATTTTCATGATGTGGGAATTTTAAATCTGATCCTCCACCATGAATATCAATTTGATTTTTGAAAATATCATCAATCATTACAACACATTCCGTATGCCATCCAGGTCTTCCATCACCCCAAGGGCTAGACCATTTGATTCCATCAATCGTCTTTTTCCATAGTGTGAAATCTAAAGGGTTTTCTTTTTTACTTTCAACACTAATTCGAGATCCTGCCTCTAAATCCATCGTATTTTGATTGCTCAAAACCCCATAATCCTTAGCTTTAGAAATACGAAAATAAACATCTCCATCCACTTCATAGGCGAATCCCTTATCGATAAGCATTCCAATAAAACAAATCATTTGATCAATATACTGTGTTGCATAAGGAATAATATCCGGACTCTTACTACCAACATTATGACAATCTGTAAAATATTGTTTTGCGAAGAAATCCACTATTTCCTTTTCAGTTTTCTTTTCATCAATCGCACGATTAATGATTTTATCATCAACATCTGTTATATTTGATGCATATGTCACTTCATATCCGCTAAATTCTAAATATCTTTTTACAATATCAAAGAAAACGACAGGTCGAGCATTTCCAATATGAATATAATTGTAAACTGTTGGCCCACAAACATACATGTTGACCTTGTTTTCATTAATAGGATTAAATTCTTCTTTTTTATTTGTAATTGAATTGTATAATTGCATAAAATTCTCTCCTTTATACTACTAAAGTATATTATATCATATTAAATATGATAATAAAACAAAAAGGAATTCTTTTTTTAAGAATTCCTTGATAAATTATTTGTTATCTGTATTATCTGGATGAACTAAAACGGCTACTGCTTTACCTTCAACATCAGTAATTGTCCAAATTGAATTATCAAATTTTAATGTTTCTAATAAATCATTAGCAACTGCATTTGTACCTTCACTTGTTGTTACACCATTTATAGTAAGTGATACAACACCCATATGATTAATACCTTGCTCAGCACCTTCTGATCCATCAAATTTAGAAATAGTAGTTTTTACTGCGCTTTCTTCATCAGTTGTAACTTCAATATTACCTAAGAAATAACAATGCTTTGCTCCTGTTCTAAAATCAAATCCTGCACCAAACACAATACCAAATCTTGCATCAGCGGTAATTGAAGTATCTGTTTCATTGCTCTTTTCTAAATTATATTTTGCATTGATATTTGTCTCAACCACACAATTTTCAAGACTAACCTGTGTCGCAGAACCAACTACTCCACCAGCATAAACATTCTTTGATGTTTTTGTATCAGTATAAACATACGCATCATTTTCTTTGCTTGTTGTTGCACATGTATAATTGATGTTTCCTTTAACTAATATATTATTAACTTGGATCTCTCTTGTATATCCAATAAGACCACCAGCATTTAAAGTTCCTGATGCATAAATAGTTGCATCTATATCTACAGTGATTTTGCTTAATGAGCTTTTGCTTGTCGCTTCTCCAACAGCTCCACCATATTGAACATCAGATGCATCTTGAATTAAAATATTACCATCTGCTGAACAATTTTCAATTTTACCATACTTATTTGTATCTGATAAACGATTATACGCTACTATTCCACCAACATATGCTTTTGCACTAGCCTTATTAACATCAATATCTAATCCTTCAATAGAACAATTCTTAATTACTCCACCATAATTATACCCCGTTAATCCACCAGCATAGACTGTTGTAGATTCCGCAATAATTTTTACATCCTTGGCATCTACATCATTAATTACTCCACCATTATTATATCCAATAATTCCAGAATAAATTGTAGATGTTGTTGTTTTTTTGCATGTTACTTCAATTCCTTCAAAAGTAACATTTTTAATTGTTCCTTTGTTGTATGAAATGAATCCAGCATATGCAGATTTACTAGCATCAACCTTTACATTTTTAATTTTATATCCTTGACCATCAAATAAACCACTAAATGCTTTTGATGCTGAACCACAAAGATAATCAAATTTTTCCCCTTCAAAATCGACATCGTTAACCATAATATAGTGAACATCAGATGCATAATCATCCCTAATTAATTCAAAATCCTTTACACTTGAAATTTTATATGGATTTGCTTCTGATCCTAAATCATTAGTTCTAACAGTTGTTTTTTCAATACATCTTGATTTTTTTTCATATGTTGCATAAACTCTTAGTTCATATTTAGTATTTATTTTTAAGCCTGTAAATGTAAAATCCTTAGGCTCAAAACCAGTCATATTTTGTGATGAAATCAAATCATCATCTTTATAAAGCTTTACTCTAACACTATCTTCTGATACAACACCCTTATCTTCAACACTTACTGTGCATTCGATTTTTGTTCTACCTTCAACTATATCTATAATTTCCGCAGTTGGCTTTTTACCCATTAATGAGCATGCACTCACAAATAAGCACAAAGAAAAAACTACGAAAGTTGTTAATATCTTTTTCATTTATATTCCTCCTAAACATTAATACACATATTAATTATAAATTAATTATGTATTAATTTCAAATGTTTTTTTAAATATTACAAAATATCAACATAAAACGAGAATTTTGTAATAAAAAATATATTTTTACTTCGTAAAGTGGTAAAATATTAATGGTGATAATTATGGATCCGATAACGCACGCTTTAGCAGGAGTTACTTTAGGAATAGTCGCAACCCAAATGCCAGGATTTAAAGAAAATCCTAATATCGTATTAGGAGTTGGTATTACCAGTTCAGTTATACCTGATATTGATGTAATAACAAAATTATTTAAAAACAAAAATTACATTCGCTATCATCGAAATGCCACTCACTCATTAATGGGATTACCATTTTTAGCATTGATAGCTCCATTAGTATTATTCCCGTTTACAGAAAATATAAGCTTTTTAGCTCTCTATTTATTCTCATTAATTTGCATAGTTTTTCATTCGTTTTTAGATTTATTGAATCCTTATGGAACTAGAATCTTGCCAAAAAGGACTTTTATAAGCTATGGTGTAATTTATACGTTTGATCCTATCTTTCTATTTTTACTTTTATCAGGAGCATTTTCATTCTTTATCTCAATATATTTGACATACCAAACAATTTTAATAATGGTTTCATATTTTATATTGCGGTTGATTATTCAAACTAGAATAAAAAAGAAACTATCAAAAATGTTTCCAGATGCTAAAAAAATATTCGTTTTATCAAGGGTAATAATTTATGACTGGAATGTAATTATTGAATTTGATGACCATTTCCTTGTCGCCAACTACTGTGCTGAGCTACGCAACATTGATCAAGTAGAAAAAAAAGATATTCCAAATCAATATAAGCCTCTTATATCCTTTCTTAAGGAATATCGTGCATTTACCAGCATTTCCTATTGTTATAATGTAGAAATTAATGAATATCCTGAATATACCGAAATAACCCTATTAGATTTAAAATATCGAAAAAAGAACTTTTATTACTTTCGAGCAATATTTAGAGTAAAAGATAATAAACTTCTTAATTCCTATATAGGATGGGTTTTCTCTATAGATAAATTCAATAAAAAAGTTGAAAAAAACATCGCAAAGGAGTATAAAAATGAACATCGAAAAAATCAAAAAAAATACTGAAATAAAGAAATACATTGAAAATGCCGATGAATATTTAAAGGCACTAAACTATACCGAACACTCTTATCCTCATGTTTTAAGAACTGCCGCCGTCGCAAAGGAGATACTACTACAGTTAGGATATGATAAGCATGATGCCGAACTTGCAGAAATAGCCGGATATATGCATGACATTGGAAATCTAGTTAATCGTATTGGTCATGCCCAAAGCGGTGCAATAATGGCCTTTAAGATCTTAACTGATCTAGGATTAGATACCAATGACGTCATAAAAATCACTACAGCAATTGGCAACCATGATGAAGAAACCGCCTTTCCAAACAACCATATTACTGCTGCATTAATTCTTGCGGATAAAGCTGATGTTAGACGCAGTCGTGTAAGAAATACCAACGACCCAAGTAACTTTGATATTCATGACCGTGTTAACTATTCTGTTCAAAGATCATCAATCAATGTAGATATTAATGAAGGCACTATTGAATTAAATCTAACCATTGATTCAACATATTGTCCAATTCTAGATTATTTTGAAATCTTCTTAGAAAGAATGAATTTATGCAAAAAAGCATCTAAAACTTTAAAAATGCAGTTTAAATTAATTATTAACGACTTATGTCTATTATGAATAAAAGCCTACAAAGCGAAATAAAATGTACCCTAAGTCAAGGACAGTAATAAAAAAACTGTAATTGTTTATGTAT
>JAEDCM010000004.1 GCA_016294165.1 Anaeroplasmataceae bacterium | reverse complement strand
TATTTACTTTTAATTATTTTAATTTTCCTGTGTCTACTTGACAAGGGTCAGTTCAAAAAAGCTACTAGATTTTTTATTAAATCAATGAATTCATTATTAAAATGTAGTAAAATATAATTAATAAGATTTTGGAGGGGAATTATGGAGAATTTGGATATACTTATTAATAGAATTATGGATATGAGCTTTGATGAAAAAGTATTCTTTGGAAGAAAAGCATTAAAATTGTTAGCTGATTTTTTATCAGAATATGGATATACTGATGAGAATAATTTTACATTAATCATCAATCTTATCAAATATTTTGTAAGTATGGACTATGAATGTAGCTATGATGAATATGAAATGATTAAAGCCATTTTGGATATTGAAATGGATTATGTTGAATTTTATAATGCGACTAATGGTGGAGCCGATGAAAACTTTGTATCAATGATGGAAAAGGTGATTTCAATATTTTCTGAAGAGGAAAGAATCATGATATGTTCATTAGGATTAATCATCATATTGTGTGATGGAGAACTTAATGAAAATGAAATGGAAATGTTTTTAAGATTATGCCAATAAATTAAATTTTTTGAATAATAATATATTATATAGAAACCGCTTTGAATTAACATTTCACGTTATATTGAAGGAGAGATATTATGTGTACAGCCGCAACCTATAAAACTAAAGATTTTTATTTTGGAAGAACCTTAGATTATGAATTTTCATATGGAGAATCAATTACGATTACACCTAGAAATTATCAGTTAAAATTTAGAAATCAAGGAGTAATTGATAATCACTATGCGATAATTGGAATGGCTCATGTGATCGATGAATATCCTTTATATTATGATGGGATTAATGAAAAGGGATTAGGAATGGCTGGATTAAATTTTGTCGGGAATGCCATTTATAATGATAATATCGATGATTTAGATAATATTTGCCAATTTGAATTTATCCCTTGGATATTATGTCAATGCAGTAATGTAATAGAGGCTATGGAATTGATTAAAAGAATAAATATTACTAATACACCATTTAATGGAAAATTACCAGTAGCACAGTTGCATTGGATAATAGCAGATGAGAATAAGGCTATAACTGTTGAATCCACAAAGGATGGAATTAAAGTATATGATAATCCGGTTGGTGTTTTAACCAATAATCCGCCATTTGATATGCAAATGTTTATGTTAAATAATTATATGAATTTAACGACAAAGGATCCCAATGATACTTTTTTGAAAGGATATAGCTTAAATAGATATAGTCGAGGGATGGGAGCTTTAGGATTACCTGGTGATTTATCGAGCCAATCAAGATTTGTCAGAGTAGCATTTACAAAAATGAATTCAATTTCACCAGATAATGAAAAACAAAGTGTTAGTCAATTCTTTCATATTTTAGGTTCAGTTTGTCAACAAAGAGGCTGCTGTATGGTTCATGATGGATATGAAATAAGCATTTACACATCATGTGCTAATGCCACAAAGGGAATATATTATTATAAAACCTATGATAATCATCAAATAAGTGCTGTTGATATGCATCGTGAGAATTTGGATAGCAAAAATCTAATTTCATATGAAATGTTATTAGATGGAGAAATAAAAGTTCAAAATTAAGATAAAGAAAGCCAAAAATATGGCTTTTTTTTCTTTACTGGTTCTTTACATTGTATTTACCCAATTATGTAAGATTTAAAATATTTTTCATTTTATAATTTAGGTGAAATAAAGGAGAAGAGAAAAATGAAAATTAAAAAAATCTTAACACATGTTATAGCAGCGGTTGCTGCAATTGGAGCAGTTGTTTCCTTAGCTGCTTGCGGAAGTGAAAAAAAGGAAGAAATAAAAATTTACACAAGGGATACAACAAGTGGAACAAGAGATGGTTTCTTTACAGGAATTGGATTATCTGATGCTAAAGAGGATAACACACCATTAAAGAAGGGATATATTGAGGTTTCTTCAAATGGTGATATGATTACAGCCATCAAAGGAGATAAAAACGGAATCGGTTATATCTCATTATCATCATTAGCAGATTCAGGATTAAAAGGTTTAGTATATGAAAATGTTGAACCAACTGAAGCCAATGTATTAAATGGAAGCTATAAATTAACAAGAAATTTCAATTACTGCTTAAGAGCTGAGTATTTAAATGAAGATAATAAACAAATTTGTGAAGCATTCATTGCATATATGAATACAGTTGAAGGAAAAGCTACTATTAAAGATAAAGGTGGTATCCTAGAGACATCAGCACAAGATAAATCATGGAATACAGTTAAAGAAGATTATGCAATTGCTTCAAAGGATAATTCAAGCATCACAATTAATGTTGGTGGATCAACATCTGTAAAATCAATTGTTCAAGCCTTATTACTAGAATTCTCTAGTAAATGTGGAAACTTCAAATATAATTATAATCCAACAGGTTCATCTGATGCATATAAAAGAACTAATGGTAGTGAAAAAGATGGAACAAACGCATGTGATTTAGCATTCGCATCTCGTGAATTCAAATCAACTGAAGCTATGGATCCTGAACTTGTAGGTAGAATGTGTATTGATGCTATTGTAGCGGTTGTAAACAAATCATCAAGTTGTGATAGTGTTACAGCAGATATATTAAAAAAGATTTATACAGGCGAAATCTCAAAATGGAGTGAGGTTAAGTAGTCTTTGGACTACTTTTTGTCTTATGGAAAACATTAATTTAAATAGAATTAAAAGAAAAACAACAATTGATAAGATAATAAGAATCGCATTCTTAACAGTTACTATTTTATGCTCGCTTTGTATCGTTTTTATCGCCTTGTTTATATGTATAAAAGGATTAACTCCTTTTTTTAAAAAATATGAAATAAATGATAAATTATATAGTGTTAACGTATTTAAATTTTTATTTGGAACAAGTTGGTTTAAAGCACCAAATATATATGGAGCAGGTTATATTGTAATTAATACGATTATAGTGACTTTATTTTCCCTTTTGATATCAGTACCTATATCAATATTAACCGCTCTTTTTATAGTTAGAATTGCACCAAAAAAAATATCAGAAGTACTAAATTCAATAGTTGAATTATTATCTGGTATACCATCGATAATTTACGGTTTGTTTGGAGCCGGAGTTATTACTAATTTAGTTGAAAAACTAGGAAATGTTTTTGGAATTCAAAGTGCTGGAGGTATTTCATTATTATCAACAGTTTTAGTATTATCAATAATGATTTTGCCAACAATTACGATGATCTCTATAACATCTTTAAAAGCTGTAGATAATTCTTTAATTTTAGGATCATTAGCCCTTGGAGCATCAAAAACACAAACTAATTTTAAAGTTGTTCTATCAAGTGCTAAATCTGGAATCTTTTCAGGAATTATTTTAGGAATTGGTAGAGCCTTAGGAGAAGCAACAGCTGTATCAATGGTTTGTGGAAACAGTGGTTCAGGACCAACATTTAGTCTATTTGATATAACAAGAACTTTAACATCAACAATGCTTCAAGGTATTCATGAAACAACAGGTATGGATTATGATATTAGATTCTCGGTTGGTTTATTGCTAATTTTAATAATTATTATTACAAATTTAGGTTTGAATTTTGTCAAGAATAGGATAGGTAATCAAAATGGAAAAAAGAAGAAAGATTAAAGATGTCATTCTTAATATATTAACTTATTTATCCTCATCATTTTCAATATTAGTACTATTAGCTATTATCATATTTGTTTTTAGTAAAGGAATAAATAATATGTCTTTTAAAATGTTTACAAGTGACTATTACGAAACCCCTTATTTTGTAAGTGTTACTAGTAGCAGTAGTTATTCGTTTTCAAAGGAAGATGGAAATGGAATATATTATTCTAAAAACTTTGGGATTGGGCTTAAGGATTCATATGATTTAGAAAAAAATCCGGTTATTGAAATAGTATATATTGATAATCTATCTCCGGTTAAAAATGCTAAAAATAGTGATGGTGTGAGTAAAACAATAAAAGAAGGGCAAATCATAAGAAGAGTTCAAGTGGTAAGTGGAGAAGACCTTTTAATTTCAACAACAAGAGATGGTGCAAAAAAATTAAGAGACACATTGGATGAAGGATATGTAATTAATGAACTATATTATTTAACTGTAGGTGGAGGAATAAGAGGTTCATTAGTATCAACCATTTATCTAATATTATTAACACTAGTGATTGTAATTCCAATTGGAACAATAGCTGCTATATATTTAGCTTTATATGCTAAACAAAATAGAATTACAAGGATACTAAGAAGTCTAATTGATATGATTTCTGGAATTCCATCAATCATCTTTGGATTAATTGCTATTATCATATTTATTCCAATTACTTCTAGTATAACTAAAACTCCAGGAGGAAGTATTATTTCTGGTGCGTTGACATTGTCGGTAATGCTACTACCAACAGTAATAAGAACTACCGAGGAAGCCATTAATAATATTCCTAAAGTGTATAAAAGTGCATCCTTAGCCTTAGGCGCATCAGAAACTCAAACAACATTTAAGATAATTTTACCTAATGCGATTCCCGGAATTTTAACATCTATCATTTTATGCATAGGAAGAATAATTGGAGAAAGTGCCGCATTGATATTTGCAATAGGAACATCCATTCAAGATGATATTGAAATAACTAAAGCTTCCACAACATTATCAGTTCATATATGGACAGTTATGTCAGGTGAAAATCCAAATTATGGTCAAGCTTGTGCAATATCAATAATAATTTTAGGAATGGTATTAATATTAAATTTACTTGTTAAGCTTATAAGTAAGAAGCTTAACAGATTTGAGGTGAAAAGATGACAAGTGTTTTTAAAATTGAAAATGTTAATTTAAGTTATGGAGAAAAGCATGTTTTAAAAGACGTAAATATCGATATATATAAAAACAAAGTTACGGCTTTTATAGGGCCATCAGGTTGTGGTAAATCAACATTATTAAGATGTTTAAATCGAATGAATGATTTAATTGATGGTTGTAAAATAACAGGAAGTATAAAATACAAAAATGAGGAAATCAATTCTATAAATCCGATGATATTAAGGACAAATGTGGGAATGGTCTTTCAAAATCCTAATCCATTTCCAATGTCAATTTTTGATAATATTGCCTATGGCCCAAGATGCCAAGGAATAAAAAATAAAAAAGAATTAAATGATATCGTTATCGATTCTTTAAAAAAGGCCGCTATTTACGATGAGGTTAAAGATCGACTTAAGGATTCTGCATTATCTTTATCGGGTGGACAACAGCAACGTCTATGTATTGCTAGAGCGATAGCTATGCATCCTGATGTTATATTAATGGATGAACCAACAAGTGCTCTAGATCCGATTGCAACCTTAAAAATCGAAGAATTAATTGATGAACTTAAAAATGATTATACGATAATTATTGTTACTCATAATATGCAACAGGCCACAAGAATATCGGATTATACAGCGTTTTTTATGCTAGGAGAAATAATCGAATATAATTTAACAGAGGAGCTATTTAAGAATCCTAGACAGAAGAAAACGGAGGATTATATAACAGGAAGGTTTGGATAAAATGAAATTAGTTAAAGAGATTGAACATTTAAATCAAATGCTAGTAAAAATGGCTGAAAGAGTTTCAGAAAATATTAAAATAGCTTTAGATATTTATTATGAATTTGATAGTAATAAACTAGATCTTATTAATGATGATATCGTTGATTTGCATGAAAGATTGATTGAAGAATTATGCTTAAATATTATGCTGAAGGAACGTCCTTATGCAAAAGATTTACGAATCGTGTCAGGTATTTTAAAACTTGTATCAGATTTAGAAAGGTTAGGAGACCATGCAGAAGATATCCGAGATTTTGCTATTAAATTAAATAATACTGAGCATCATAAAATACCAAAATTAGATGAGGCTATAGCCATTGTTTTAAAAATGGTGAATGATAGCATTTTAAGCTATGTTTCAAAGGATATTAATTTGGCTAATGATGTTATTAGAAGAGATGACATTGTAGACAAATTATATGATGAATGCCTAGACATAATAATAAAAAATAATGGTAAAGAATATAGCAGTGATTATTCAATTTATACAACTTTAGTGTTAAAATATATAGAGAGAATTGCTGATCATGCAGTAAACGTTTGTGAATGGGTAATTTATATTTTTAGTGGTTTTCATAAGGATAAGCAAATATTTTAGAATTTTATGAAAAATACTAAAAATCTGAGAGGAGATGACTTAATGGAAGGACTTATATATTCAGTTGAGGACGATAAGGATATTTCTAAAATCATTAATTTAACATTAACAAAGCAGGGATATATTGTAAAATCATTTTATGATGGTAATTCGTTTTTTACGGCTTTAAGAAATGAAACACCAGATATGATTTTACTTGATATGATGCTTCCTGATTATGATGGATTAGATATTTTAAGAAAAATTAGAAATGATAAAAAGTTCGATGATGTTTTTGTTTTAATAATATCTGCGAGAAGAATGTTAACAGATAAAGTTGATGGCCTTGATTGTGGAGCGGATGACTATATTGAAAAGCCTTTTGATATTTTAGAATTAATGTCAAGAGTTAATTCAAAATTTCGAAGAATTAAAAGAACATCAGAGGTTATCTATGGACCTTTAAAAATTGATAATGAATATCATGTAGCGTTTTATAATGATATTAAGTTAGATTTAACAGTTAAAGAATTTCAAATACTTGAAATGCTAATAAATGCTAAAGGAAAGGTTGTTTCAAGAGAAGAAATTCTTAATAAAATATGGGGCGATTACGAAGAACTGCAGACAAGGACTGTCGATATGCATATAAAATCGATAAGAAAAAAGATCAATAATGAAGATGTTATTAAAACAATTTATGGGATTGGATATCAGGTAGTTTTATGAGAAAAAAATATATTATAATAAATACATTAATATTGGTGTTTTCTCTACTTATCTTTTTATTAGTATCTATCAGTATTCTTTCAGCTTTAAACGAAAAAAACACTAAGGCTTCAATAAAGAATTATTTATCAATTGTCGAAGCAAGCTATGATGGAACAAATATGGAGAGTGTTAGCAATTTAGTTCATTCATCTAATAAAGATGTGCGTGTAACATTCATTGATAGAGATGGTAATGTTTTATATGATACATCAATAACTAGTGAGGATAATCATTTAAATAGATACGAAATAAAGCATATTGGAAGTGTAGCGTGTCGATATTCAGATACTACTAAGGTTAATATGTATTATTTAGCTTGTTATGATAGTATAAATAATGTTTATATTAGGGTTTCAATTCCTGAGTCAAAAGTTTCTAGTATTGTTTACCTATTTTCTTATTATGGATTAGGTGGAATCGCTTTATTAAGCATTATTTCATTTGGATTCATATATTTCACATCAAAAAAATTAGTTAAACCTATAAAAAAAGAGATTAATAATTTATCAAATATTACAAATACCGTTATTCAATATGATGGTGATGATATTGTAGAGTTATCAAGCCAAATAGAAAATGTTAGAGGATTAATAAATAAAAATATTGAAGACATCAAGAGTGAAACCGCAAAATTAAATTACATCATTGAAAATATGATTAATGGAATTGTCATTATTTCTGGCTTGGGAAATATAATGCTTGTTAACAGTTTTGCAGTAAGTGTTTTAAATCGAAAAAAAGAAGAATTAGAAAATAACCCATATGTATATGGTTTTGTTGGATTAAATATTAACGATAAGATTGAGCAAGCAATGAATGAAGACTTTGAATATAGTACGACTTATTCTACTAATAATAAGACATATTTAATAAATGTAGCATCGTTAAAATCAAACTTTGTAATGAATGGCAAAAAAAATGGAGTAGCTGTTTTCATACATGACATAACTGCAGAAAAGATGTTAGAGAGAGTTAAATTTGATTTTTTTGCGAATGCATCACATGAGTTAAAGAGCCCACTTACATTAATAATTGGATATCAACAAATGATAAGTGAGGGCATATTCACTGATGAAAAAGATATTAAAGATGCAACATTAAAGACAATTAAAGAGGCTAATAGAATGAATCAAATAATTATTGAAATGTTAGAATTATCAAGATTAGAAATGTTGCCAAATGTAACGAAGGAGAATTTATCATTAGCTAATGCAGTTGAGAGTGTTTTAGAGTCGTATGATATAAAAATAAAAGAAAATGACATTAATATTGTTAAGGAATATGATGATTTTTCTGTAAATATGAATATGGATGAGCTATACCATATCATTAAAAATTTATTGGATAATGCGATTAAGTACAGTAGAAATAATAGTACTATCTCCATTTTTATTAATAAGAATCAAAGGTCATTAATCATTAAAGATACGGGAATTGGAATTAGCAAAGAAAACATCAGTCGAATATTTGAACGTTTTTATCGCGTTGATAAGGCTAAATCTAAAGAGCTTGGAGGCACAGGTTTAGGACTAGCAATAGTAAAACATATTTGTATGAATAATAACATTTCCATTGATGTTGAGTCTGAAGAAAATGTTGGTACAGAATTTAAATTGGTTTTTAAGTAGAAAAAGGGGCTTAAAATGCCCCTTTTCAATTATCTTTTTTAATAGCTGGAATAAGCTTTATATAAACAATTGTAGAAATTAAAACACTTGCTATATCTTTGATCAAAAATGGAATTAGTCTTACAGAAATAATATAACTAAGAGATTTATCTAATTCTAAATAATAGTTCATAATAAAATACATATATATAATACCTACTATATCAATTATTAATAAACCCATTAATTCTTGAAGAAATAGAAATATTTTTTTATTAGATATATTCAAACCAGTAATAAGGCAAGAAAGGAAAAATTCAATGATAAATCCAAAGCTTGGATAAAAAATATATCCAAAGCCACCACCAGAGGAAAATACTGGTATTCCAATAATTCCCATCAAAATATAACTAGCAAAAACAATCATTGATTTTTTAATTTTTAAAATAAAATCGATGATGATTACACAAAATGTTTGAAGGGTTAATGGTATGGGCCCGATTTGAATTGTTAGTTTAGAACAAATGATGAGTAGTGTAAGTAGGATACTCATTAATGTTAAATCTTTTATTTTCATAATTATATCCCCCTAATTATTAGCTATATTATTTTAAACTTAAAAAATATAATTACAAGCTTATGTTTTTGAATTTTTATGTTGAAACTTTGAAAAATTAGATATATAATAATGTTGTCATATTGAGGGGAGCCAAATGGCTGAGAGGATATTTAGTTATCGACCCATGACCTGATCTAGGTAATGCTAGCGTAGGGAATAATGTGAGAAGTATATATCTATTTTTACTTCATATATATTCTTTTTACTGCATGTCCTAGGGGACATTTTTTATTTTAGTTAAGGAGAAAATTTTATGGATGTAATTAAAAATACAAGAGAAAAGTGCCCGCTTGTTCACTGTATTACAAATTATGTAACAGTAAATGATGTAGCTAATATAATTTTAGCTTGTGGGGCATCACCAATTATGGCAGATGATGTTAATGAGGTTAGCGATATGCAAGCTATTTGTAATGCATTAGTAATTAACATTGGAACGTTAAATGCTAGAACAGTTGATTCAATGATTTTAGCAGGTAAAATGGCTAACAAGTTAAATCATCCAGTTATTTTAGATCCAGTAGGATGTGGTGCAACACCTTATCGAACTGAGGTAACTAAAAAGCTATTAGATGAGGTTCATTTTGATGTTATCAAAGGTAATATTTCAGAGATTAAGGCTATTATTTTCAATAGCAATAAAACTCAAGGAGTAGATGCCAGTGCGTTAGATTTAGTAACCATGGATAATTTAGATGAAACAATTGAATTTACTAAAAAGTTGAGCAAAATTACTAATTCAATCATCGCTATTACTGGCCCAATTGATGTTATTTGTGATGAAAATAATGCATACTATTGCTTAAATGGTACTAAGGCAATGGGAAAAATCACAGGTACAGGATGTATGTCAGCTGGTGTTTTAGCGTCATATTTAGTCGCAAACCCAGAAAATAAGCTTGAAGCAGTTGCGAAGAGTATTGCGGCTATTGGTTTATCTGGTGAAATTAGTGAGATGAACGCTCAAGGTACAGGAAGTCTTCATATCGGGTTAATTGACGCAATGAGTAACTTAGATGATGAAAAACTAGAAAAAGGACTAAAGCTTTATGAAAGATAAAATTGATTATTCATTATATGCTATTACTGATAGATGCTGGCATAAGGATCGAAGCATTTATGAAATGGTAAGGGATGCTATTAAAGGTGGCGCAACAATCATTCAATTAAGAGAAAAGCATATCTCTGATGAAGAGTTCATCAAGCTAGCCCTTGAAGCAAAAAAAGCCTGCCAAGAATTTAAAATTCCATTAATCATTAATGACAGTATTGAGGTTATGATGGCGGTAGACGCTGATGGGATTCATGTTGGACAATCGGATTTAAATGCCAAAGAGGTTAGAAAATTAATCGGACCTGATAAAATATTAGGAGTAAGTACTCGTAATTTAGAAGAAGCCCAAATTGCCGTTTCTAACGGGGCAGATTATCTTGGCGTTGGCGCAATATTTCCAACTAATACCAAGGATGATGCTTCATTAGTTTCCATTGATCAATTAAGAGAAATAACATTTGGTGTTAATATTCCTGTTGTCGCAATAGGTGGTATTCATCTTGATACAATATCCAAGTTGAAAAATACCGGAATTAATGGTATAGCCGTTGTATCCGAAATCTTTAGTAAAGATGATATGGTGAAGGCAGCGGAGATTTTAAAATTAGAAATAGACAAAATTGTCCTAGATTTAAGCAATTACGATTTATTAGTTTTTGATTATGATGGTACTCTTTTAGATTCGATGAAGGAATGGTCAAATATGTCCTCTTCATTTGTTAAATCATATGGACTAATACCAGAGGATGATTTAGATAGTGTTGTTGCAGATATGAATAGTATAGAAGCGTCAAATTATGTATATGAACACTATAAAATTGGTAATAGTCCAAAAGAGTGTTTGGAATTAATTTTAAAATACATTCATCAGGTATATAAAGGTATCAAAATTAAGGATAAAGTAAAAGAAGTATTAGAAAAAATAAAATCAATGAATAAAGAAATGATTTTATTATCCCAAACAGATTTAACATTATTAAAAGATAGCTTAAAATATAATAATATTTATGACTATTTTTCAAATGTTTATTCAACAGATATCTTAAATGCCACAAAAAATGATGGAAGTGCATTTATAAAGATTAAAGAAATGTATCCAAAAAAAAGAATATTAATTATTGAGGATGCTTTATATGCTATTAAAGAAGCTAAAAAGCAAAATCTAGATGTATTGGCAATTATTGATTCATCTAATCTAAGTAATAAAGATGAGATAACTCAATTAGCTAATTATTATGGATCAATAGATTGGATGGCGAATTTATGAAAACAGTTTTAACAATTGCGGGATCAGATTGTTCTGGAGGAGCTGGTATTCAAGCTGACATTAAAACAATAACAGCGCACAAATTATATGCATCAAGTGCAATAACCGCTCTAACTGCTCAAAATACAACTGGTGTTACCGGAATTTTTAATGTTTCAAAGGAATTTCTTGCTAAAGAGTTGGACTCAATATTTACTGATATTTATCCAGATGCTGTAAAAATTGGGATGGTTAGTGAAACAGAGCTTATTGAAACGATTAGTGAAAAATTAGTAGAATATAATGTCAAGAATATTGTTTTAGATCCAGTCATGGTGGCAACCTCAGGAGCCCATTTATTAAACGATAATGCAATTGATGTTTTGGTTAATAAATTATTTCCTTTAGCCACAATTATTACACCAAATATATTAGAGGCAGAAGTGCTTTCAAATATGAAAATTAAAACTAAAGAGGATATGGAAGAAGCTGCAAAAGTGATTTCAAAGATTACTAAAGGTTCGGTTTTAATTAAAGGTGGTCATTCAATTAATGATAGTAATGATTTACTATTAACAAATGATGAATTTATATGGTTTAATGGAGAAAGGATAGATAATCCTAATACGCACGGTACAGGCTGCACCCTATCAAGTGCGATTGCTTCAAATTTAGCATTAGGATATAGCATTCCAGATTCTATTAAAAATGCCAAATCCTATATAAGTACTTGCTTAAAAAGCATGCTAGATTTAGGGAAAGGTTCAGGTCCGCTTGACCATATGGCACCATATAGAAAATAATACGGTTGAACAACCGGAATTTAGGCCTATAGATATCGTGTAAGAGACTGGTAGCCCAACGAAGAATAGGAATTTGTTCAAAAAATCTATTTATAAAATTTAATAGCTAGCAAGGGGAGCGCCTTAGTTAGTATGTATAAAGCGAGGGAAGCCATGTTGTGGCGTGAGAGGGTAGCGTAACTACCGACCGACAAAACAAAAAAAATTATTTTTTTGCTAGCTTTATACAACTAGCAAAAAGGAAAGAGAGAAGAAAATGAAAAAGAAAGATATTAAAAAGCTATGCATTGCGGCAGTATTATGTTCAATTGGAGTTGTTGGAAGTCTTGTGAATTTTCCAGTATTTGGAAGCAAATGTGCACCAATCCAACATATGATTAATGTAATTGCAGCTGTTATACTAGGACCTGTTTATGGAGTATCAATGGCTTTTGTAACTAGCCTTGTTCGTTATCTAGCTGGGCTAGGATCTCTATTAGCATTCCCTGGAAGTATGATTGGAGCATTATTAAGTGGTATTGTTTATATGTTATTTAAAAATAAGCTACTTACAGCTGTTGCGGAGATGCTTGGTACAGGTATTTTAGGTGGACTAGCTGCTTATCCAATTGCGATATTATTTATGGGTGTAAAGGCATCAAATGTTGCATTTTATGCTTATGTAGTTCCATTCTTAATATCAACAGTTGTTGGAAGTGTTATTGCTTATATCATTTTATTAGTTTTAGATAATAGAAAGTTATTAGATGAATTTAAGGGGCAATTAGAGGAATAATTCTTTAATTTCCCCATAAAAGAAATGAGGGAATTAAATGAATTATACAACACAAATGGATGCTGCTCGTAAGGGTATTGTCACAAATGAAATGAAAATTGCTGCCAAAAAGGAAGGAATTGCGGTTGAAGAGCTTATGAATCTTATGGCGGAAGGAAAAGCAATTATCCCTGCTAATAAAAACCATAAGTCTTTAAATCCTTCGGCTGTAGGCGCAAAATTAAAAACAAAAATTAATGTTAATCTTGGTACTTCAAGAGATTTAAAAGATATTGATATGGAGCTTAAAAAAGTTGAAAATGCTGTTAATATGGGTGCAGAAGCAATCATGGATTTAAGCTCATTTGGAAATACAGAGGTATTTAGAAAATTAATTGTTGAAAAATGCAGTGCAATGATTGGGACAGTACCAATTTACGATGCAGTTGTTTATTATCATAAGCCACTAGCCAAAATCACAACTGATGAATGGATTGATATTGTTAGAATGCATGCGGAAAATGGTGTGGATTTTCAAACAATTCATTGTGGAATTAATAAAAATACTATTGAAAGATTTAAAAAGAATAAAAGATTAACTAATATTGTTAGTAGAGGTGGATCAATTATTTTTGCATGGATGGAAATGACAGGTAATGAAAATCCATTCTATGAAAGATTTGATGAAATCTTAGATATTTGTCAAAAATATGATGTTACTCTAAGCTTAGGAGATGCATGTCGTCCGGGAAGTATTGCAGATGGAACTGATGCCTCACAAATTGAAGAATTGATTTGCTTAGGTGAACTTACAAAACGTGCTTGGGAAAAGAATGTGCAAGTTATGATTGAAGGTCCAGGTCATATGCCAATGAATCAAATTGCGGCTAATATGGAAATTCAAAAGACTCTATGCCATGGGGCACCTTTCTATGTATTAGGACCAATTGTTACTGATGTAGCACCTGGTTATGACCATATTACAGCTGCTATTGGTGGAGCAATTGCGGCTCAAAATGGTGCAGCATTCTTGTGCTATGTTACACCAGCAGAGCATCTTCGCTTACCTGATTTAGATGATGTTAAGGAAGGAATTATTGCTTGTCGTATTGCGGCTCATGCAGCTGATATCGCTAAGGGAATCCCTAATGCGGCTGATTGGGATAATCAAATGAGTAAAGCAAGACACGACTTAGATTGGGAAAGAATGTTTAGTCTAGCTATTGATCCTGAAAAAGCAAGAAGATATCGTGAATCAGCTAAACCTGAAAAAGAGGATACATGTTCAATGTGTGGTAACTTTTGTGCGGTTAAAAATGTAAATCGAATCCTAGATGGTAAGATTGTTACAATCTTTGATGAATAATAAAAATTCTCACTTTTAAAGTGAGATTTTTTATTAAATGGCTTATTTATGCGTTTTTTTATAAATTATAGTGAATAAATCAGTAATAAAATAATTAATAATTAGTTCATATTTTACTAAATAATATGCTAAAATATACATGTAATGTTTGTTTTCAATAAATTTGTTCATTAGGGGGATAGAATGCGACAGTTATTTGAAATTGATTTAAAGGATTATGATACTGGTGATATGGTTTTTAGTAGACCATCCGCAAGGGGAATTATTTTTTTAAATGGTAAGATTGCTCTCGTTTATAGTGAAAAGGAAAATTATTACAAGTTTCCTGGCGGAGGTATAGATCCTAAAGAAGATAAAAAAGAGGCACTTATTAGAGAAGTTAAAGAAGAGGTAGGAATGATTGTTAAGCCAAACTCAATATTTGAATTTGGAAGTGTAATGCGTCGTCAAAAGAGTCTAGTAACACCACATACAATTTTTGAACAAGAAAACTTCTATTTTACATGTGAAGTTGAGGATAAAATCGTTAAACAAAATCTAGATTTATATGAAGCAAATGTAAAATTTGTTCTAAAGATTGTTGATATCGATGAAGCAATAAAAACGAATTTAAATTATAAAAGTAATAACTTATTTAATGAGATAATGATCAAACGAGAAACAATGGTTTTACAAATGATTAAAGATGAAATTATTAAAAAATTTTTATAAAATAAAGCTTGTTTATGTGATTTTTAAAGAATAGAGGTTAAAAATATGAAGGAAGAAACAATTAAATATTTATTAGATGAAGAAGCTCATGCTTTTAAAGGATGGGATTTTTCATATTTAAAAGGTAGATGGATTAATGAAGAATTACCATGGAATTATAATTATTTTGTAAAAAAGTATTTAAAGGCCAGTGATAATATCCTAGATATGGGTACTGGTGGTGGAGAATTATTGTTAAGTTTTAATCATCCTTATGATAAAACATCAGTCACTGAAGCATATGAGCCAAACATTAAACTTTGTCTTGAAAAATTAGCTCCAATGGGAATTAAAGTATATCCGATTAAACAGGATGATATATTGATTAATGTGAAAGATAATTATTATGATATTGTTTTAAATCATCATGAATCATTTCTAGAATCAGAGGTTAAGCGAGTACTAAAAGAAGGTGGTTTATTTATTACTCAACAGGTTGGGGCGTATAATAATAACGATCTTGCGACATTCTTTGATGAAAATCATCAAATTCAATTTCCCAAAATGACACTAGATAAAACAGTTGAAAGATTGGAAAATGAAGGTTTTGAAATAATTTATAAGGATGAGTATTTTCCAAAAATTAAATTTATGGACTTAGGCGCCATTGCTTATTTTGCTAAAATAATAGAGTGGGAATTCATTAATTTTAGTGTTAAAGATAGTATTGAAAAATTTGAAGTTTTAGAAAAAATGTTGAATGAAAAGGGGTATATTGAATCAACTGAGCATAGGTTTATGATTATTGCTAGAAAAATAGATAATAAAGAATAATGATGGATTTTTCGTTTTTTAATAATACATGCTTGGTGTTTTAAAAAATGTCGAAAAAAGACATATAATGGTTTTAAAAAGAATGATTAAATGTTAATATAGAAGTAGGGATAGGAGGGGATGATATGGATAATATTAATGTTGAGTACTCAGAATCAAATAGTAATAGATTTTTGATTAAGTGTATTTTAGTCACAACTATGATACTATATATAACATGGATTTTAAACCTTTTAGACGTATTTATCATTGATTCAAAAATCTTCTTATACGCAGTTTTAAGCGTTACAATAGTAGCTCTTATATCCTTGGCAATACAATTTGTTTTAGATTTTAATAAGGAGTATGTTAAATATATTTTATTGTTTCTAACGATTTTAATATATGCATTTATTAATTCATTTTTAACATATCACACCATGATATCTTTTATTTTTCCTATTATTTTTTCAGCTCAATATAGAAGTAAAAGGGTTATAACTTATACATATATACTTAGTACGCTATCAATCATCTTCAGTGTTGTTTTTGGATATTATTTTGGATTATGTGATGCTAATATGCTTGTATATACTAAAGATAAAACATCAGAATTTATTAAAAAATTTAGTTATAGTGATATTATAAAAGACCCTGATTGGTTTAGGAATATTTTATATTTTGCAATTCCAAAATCCTTGGTCATCATGGGTGTAATCCCTATGGTTATTCATTTGAATTCGGTTATTGATAAAAGAACAGAAAAATTAATTGAAACGCAAAATAAAAATTTAAAATTGTCAAAAGAAATTGTTGAAAATCAACAACACATCATCGTATCACTAGCTTCGGTAATTGAAAGTCGCGATCAAATTACCGGTGACCATATAAAAAATACGGCTAAATATGTCGAATTTTTAGTTGATAAAATGATTAATAACAAGCTTTATGTGGATGAGCTGAATGCTGAATATGCTCTTTTAGTTGTTGAGGCGGCTCCGCTACATGATATTGGTAAAATTCATATTCCAGATGCAATCCTATGCAAAAATGGGAAACTGACTATAGAGGAATATGAGGAAATGAAAAAACATCCTGAGTATGGATTTGAGTTACTGAGCAACTTTGATGACACACTAACAGATGTTAATTATTTAGGAATAACAAAAGAGGTTTGCTTATATCATCACGAAAGATATGATGGAAAAGGATACCCGATGGGTTTAAGTGGCAATCATATTCCGCTTTGTGCTAGAATAATGGCTGTAGCGGATGTTTTAGATGCTTTGCTTTCCAAAAGGCAATATAAAGAAGCCTATAGTTTTGAAAAAACTTTTGCCATTTTAAAAGAGGAAAGTGGTAAACAATTTGATCCAATTGTTTTATCAGCCCTTTTGGATAATTGGGATGAATTTAAAAATAATATTTATAGCAAAGATTCTGAATAAAAACACCAATTTGTTAAATGTCTAACGATTTGGTGTTTTTAATATAAAAATTACTCTTACAAAATCCTTACAAAATTCTAATGTTATTCTAACAATTTTTAATTATAATGATTATGGAGCGTGGTAAAAATGATTAAAATTCTATTAGTTGAGGATGATCATAATCTTAATGATAGCACAAGAAAATATCTTACCAATAATGGATTTGATGTTATAAGTTCTTTTAATGGAGAAGATGCTATAGAAAGATATGAGGATGAAAAATTTGATTTGATTATAACCGATATTATGATGCCTAATATGGATGGATTCGAATTAGCAGATGCTATTAGGATTAATGATAAGCATATTCCAATCATTTTTATGACAGCTAAGGATGATATAAAATCAAAGGAAAAGGGATATGATATTGGAATAGATGATTACATTGTTAAGCCTTTTGAATTATCAGAATTAAAAATGCGTATTAATGCAATTATTAAAAGATTAAAGATTGAAGAAAAAAAGGAAATAAAGATCGGTAACTTTATCATCAATGAAGAGGAGCATTCAGCTTTATATAATGATGATGAAATGAATTTAACCGTTAAAGAATTCCAAATTTTGTTTAAATTATTATCTTATCCTAAAAAAACATTTTCAAGAGGAAAGCTAATGGATGAATTTTGGGGATATGATAGCTCCGCAACCTCTAGAGCGGTTGATGTTTGTGTGTCAGAATTGAGAAAAAAGGTAAGCAAGGTTGAAGAATTTGAAATAGTTACTGTCCATGGCTTAGGTTATAAGGTGATTTTAAAATGAAAAAAATTAAAACTTTTGTTTTCGGATATTTATTGTTATTTTTTTGTGTAGCCTTCAGCACAACATGTTCAGTTTTGTTATATGATAATCTAAAGAGTAATTTTGAAAATAAAATAGGATATACCGCAATTTTTCTTTTAATTAATGTTTTTTTTATTACATTTTTATACGCATTAATTGATTATATAAGAAGAAAAATAACTATCGATAAGCCGGTAAAGATAATATTAAATGCAACTGATGAAATTACATCAGGAAATTTTAAAGTAACAATCAATAAATTGCATAGATTTGGACAGTATGATGCATTTGATCAAATAATAAGTAATATTAATAAAATGGCTAAAGAACTGGATAAAAGTGAAGTTTTAAAGAGTGATTTTATTGCTAATGTTAGTCATGAAATAAAAACGCCGATTACGATTATTAATAATTATGCTCAACTTCTTTCAGATGAAAATATCAGTAAAGAAGAAATAAAAGAATATGGAGATAATCTCTTAGCAGCTGCTAAAAGATTAACATCTTTAGTGACTAATATTTTAAAATTAAATAAACTAGATAATCAAATAATCAGTGAAACAAAAACGGAGGCTAATATTTCTAATTTATTAGCTGAAGCAATTTTAAGTTATGAGGATATTATTGGAAAAAAGAATATTGAGTTAGAATGTGACATTGATGAAGTAGTGATGAAAATTGAGATTTCATATTTGGATATGATTTGGAATAATCTAATTTCTAATGCTGTTAAGTTTACCGATGAGTATGGAAAGATTTTTATTTCATTAAAAGATTATGAAGATAAAATTATTATCAAGGTAAAAGATTCTGGATGTGGAATGAATAAAGAAACAGGTGAAAGAATCTTTGAAAAATTCTATCAAGGGGATACATCGCATGCCAATGAGGGTAATGGATTAGGATTGGCACTTGTTAAAAGAGTAATTGATATAATTGGTGGTGAAATATCTGTTTCAAGTGAGATTGGTGTTGGTTCGACATTTATGGTTACAGTTTATAAAGAGAAAAGAGGATTTTAATGAGCACATTTAATTATAAATATAAAGCTCTAAATGAAAGTGAAAGAGAAGAAATTGAAAGCATTAGGAGAAGTTATTTGCCTAAAATTAAGTCATCAATTGAAAGGCTAAGAGAATTAGATGGAAAGGTAAAAAATACTCCAATTATCACAAGCTTATCCTTAGGAATAATAGGTGTTTTGATATTTGGATTAGGATTATCAATGATATTAGTATTTGACATAATTATTTATGGGATTATTGTAATGGCTATTGGATGTATACCGGTGGGGGTTTCTTATCCAGTTTATCTAAAAATTTATGATAAACAAAAGAATAAATATCAGGAAGAAATACTTTCATTAAGCGAAAAACTTTTAAATGAAGAAGATGAATAAGACCTAAAATGAGGTCTTTTATTTTTACGCCTAAAAAAATAATAACTCTTACAATATCCTTACAAAATCCAAATATAATTTTAACATTCATTTAATAAAATATGAGTGTAAATTAAGGAGGAATATAAAATGACAAATAAACAATATGCCAATAAACTTATCAAACAATACGGTAGCCAAGAAAAAACAGATTTAGAACGATTAAAAGAATTAGATAAAATGGTTAAAAGACCAGCGATTATCTTTGGATATGTCTTTGGTTCTATAAGCACTTTAATACTAGGGTTTGGAATGTGTGTTGCGATGGAAGAAATTCTAAAAGGTTATATGTGGTTAGGAATAGGTGTAGGAGTAATTGGAATTGGATTATGCTTATTAACATATCCAATTTATAAAAGAATCTTATCATCAAGAAAGGAAAAGTATTGTGAAAATATTTTAAATTTAAGTAATAAATTATTAAATGAATAGGAGAGAAAAAATGGCAATTAGAGAAATCATCAAAAAACCATTTATGGATATGAAGGAAAGTGCCAAAATGCAACATGAAGTTGACAAAGCAAATTTCAAAGCAGTAAAAGCAGAATCAAAAGCAACATTTGAAGAAAATAGAGGAAAAAATACATTTAAAAGGGCAAAAGAAGATTCTAAGAGAATTTGGGATGAGGCGCATTTAAGTCCATCTAAAAGAAGAGAAATAACAAAAAATAAACAAGAAGAACAAATTGCATTAGCCCAAAAAAGAATAGAATGTGCTAACAAGCGATATGATGCAGCATGTGAAAACAAAAGCTCTAATTGAGCTTTTTTGAGGTTTATATGAAAAGAAAAGTTAAATCATATGATAAATTGGGAAAACCGGTAATTAAGGAGATTAATTACATACCTATAAGATATATAATTGCCATATTACTCACAATAATTGAAACCTTATTAATAATTGCTATAGTAATACTTTTATGTATATATATTCCATATTTTTGGGTTTTATCAGTTTTGACTCAGGTTGGAGTGTTGTCAGCTATTGTTTGTTCAAATGATAATCCGGATTATAAGGTTCCATGGATCGTGATTGTTATTTTATTACCAATCATTGGTTATATGTTATATTTTCTATTTTATTATAGAAAACTATCAAAAAAATATATTAAAAGATTAAATAAAATCAAAAGTAGCTTCAAAATTGATGATTCAAATTCTTTTTCAGAGATTGATGATAAGCTCATTAAATCACAATTTTACCATCTACAACAAATATCCGATACCCATTTATATAGTGATTCTAATATTAAGTATTATTCATGTGGAGAAGATTATTTTGCGGATTTATTAAATGATTTAAAGAATGCTAATGAGTATATTCTACTAGAATATTTTATTGTGGAAAATGGAGTTTTTTGGGATTCTATTTTAGAAGTTTTAAAAGAAAAAGCGAAAAGTATTATGGTTAAGGTAATTTGGGATGATATTGGATGTATGTCAACTTTACCAGGAGATTATTTTAAAAGTTTAAGAAAAATGGGAATCGACGCGACAACATTTTCAAGATTAAAAGGAAGTGCAAATAGTGAGTTTAACAATCGAAATCACCGAAAAATATTAGTAATCGATGGTATGATTTCCTATACAGGTGGAATCAATATAGCGGACGAATATATTAATCATAAAAAGAGATTTGGGTATTGGAAGGATACTGGTATCCGAATTGAAGGAAATGCTACAAATGAATTTTCTAGATTATTCCTGATCGATTTTTACTTAAATAAAAAGAAAATAGATATTGAAATCTCTAAAATATATAAAAAAAATGAGACAGTATCTGATGAATTTATAATGCCATTTGGCGATGGGCCAAGACCTATATATAATGAGAACGTCAGTAAGATTGTTATAATGAATATGCTTAATCAAGCTAAGGACTACGTTTATATTACAACACCATATTTAATTGTGGATAGTGAAATGCAAAATGCTATAGCTAATGCATGTAAAAGAGGTGTTGATGTAAGAATAATTGTCCCCCATATTCCTGATAAGAAAATCGTTTTTGAAATTACAAAGTCAAATTATCAGGAGTTAATTAAAAAGGGAGTAAAGATTTATGAATATGAGCCTGGTTTCATTCATTCAAAGTTATTTATTTGTGATGATGAATTAGCGATGATTGGGACAATCAATTTAGATTATCGAAGTTTAGTTCATCATTTTGAAAATGGAGTATTAATATATAAAAGTACAGAAATAAGAGTGATGAAAAAAGATTTTATAGACACATATAGCAATTCTATTTATATGAATGATATAAAGGTGAAAAATGGTGTATTTATGCGATTATTTAAAATTTTTGTTAGAATATTTATACCGATGCTATAATTTTATAAATGTAATTGAAATAAAGACCTAAAAATAAACTTTCACGGGATGTTATTTTAGAAAGATTAACTGTACATGTTATGGGTTTATTGTTGAAAACAGAAGTTGTAAATTGATTTATAATAAAGTGTGGTATAATTTTACATAGTAGTGAGGTATTGTATGAAAGAGCTTATCAATAAATATCGTTTTTTAGATTTTAAGGAAAAAACAGTTTTCAATACTAGAATATCAATTGTTTTTAACTTTATACTTGGAGTAGGTAAGATTTTACTTTCATTGTTTAGCACTATTTTCTTTTTGATTTCAGGGATAATCAATCTTTTGATTATGCTTTCTAAATATGAGTGCTTTCAAGGAATTATTAATCCTCAAAAAAAGAATTTTTTTAAGCGTACAAGGATAATATCTTTATTACTTATGGCTTCTGGCTTATGTTATATAATTTATATGATTAGGTACATTTTTTTAGATATTCCTATTTTTGAATATGGTGAATTTATTGGAATTATTATAGCTTTTGTGTCATTTGTAGAAATGGGAGTTGCAATTACTGGAATAGTTAAGGCCTATGGCAAAGGACACTATTATCGTAATATTAAAATAATCAATTTTTGTTCAGCATGCACGGCAATTGTTCTAACAGAAATCGCACTAACATCCTTTGCATCAGATGATAATCTAAATGTTATAAATGGCCTTGTTGGATCTTTTGTTGGTGTTATTTTCATTTTACTTGGTTGGTTTATTTTGATTGCACATAAATATAGCTTAATTGATCGAGAGCATCATACATATTATATAGACTCTATCGAGAATAAAGAAATTAATATCAAACTTACTTCAAGTAAATTTTATGCAGATTATTATTATACTGGAAATGTCGTTGATGGGAAAATTGAAGGAAAGATTATTAAGGGAAAGAATCCTATAATGAACTATAATATTTATTTATTGATCATTTGCGCTATCTTATCAGAGATTTTAATATTTCCTTATTCTATTGGTTTTCTAGTAAGATATTTTCAAACAAATAAAATGATTATCAACCTTAATAATAAGATGAAAGAAATGGGCTTTATAAAAATTAATGAGCCTGAATAAATGATTTGACATATTTTTCCATATTTTGTAGATTTAAGTAAAAATCTATTATATAATAGACATAAAAATGAGGTGCTATTATGGAACATAATGAATTTGTTGTTTTAGAAGATGCTCAGGAAATCGTTACAATTCATGAAATCGAAACGGGAAATCTTATTTATATGAATAAAGAAGCCCGAAAAGTATTAGGAAATGATTACATTGGTAAAAAATGCAAGGAATTATTCGATAATAAATTATGTGTTTGTAGTCAGTGTAAGGCAAAGCTTTTTTTAGATGATTTTGGTAAAAATTTAAATCATGATTTATATAAGGTTACTAATAAGATTATCGATGGAAAGTATTACCGTGGTAAAAAATATACGGTGATGATTGATGGAGTAAAATGTGCAATAAACACATTTTTAAATATCGATAGCATCATGAATGAGTCTGAAATGACAAAACGTGAGCACGAGGCATATGAAAAAATACTTATCGCTATTTCTTCGATAGATTTCAATATTTCTATTGAGAAACAGTGTAATAAGTTATTAAAGGATGTTAGAGATTTATTAAGAGCTGATGGAGTAAGATTAATTAAATACTGCGATAATAAAGAGGCATTTAATTATGTTTTTTCAGAAAAAAACATTAGAAAATTACCTTTTGATAAAATCATAAGATCAGTTATCGTTGGTGATTATGAATATAATAGAATTTATAAGGACAATATGTTTATTCATTTGTTTGCTAGTGAATTAGATGATTTCCCAATTGCACAAAGGTACATGAAAGAGGAAGATGTAAATGATTTTTTTACAATGTTTTGGGAGTTTGATAATGTCGAATATGTTTTAGTAGTTAGAAATATAAAATCAGATTATGGTGATCGTCTATATAAAATATTATACAAAACATGCTTTTTTATTATTAATTCATTTTTATATAATCAAGGATTATACGCATTAGGGAATAATGATTTATTAACTAATTTATATAATAAAAACAAATATATAAACGATTTAGAAAAGGTTTATAATGAGGCACAAGAAAAAATTGGTGTAATTTATTTTGATCTTGATGATTTAAAGGAAACCAATGATCAATATGGACATGATGCAGGTGATAAATTACTAATTGATTTTTCTGAAATTTTGAGAGCTATTGATTGCGATGGCTGCAATATTTATCGTATCGGTGGTGATGAATTTGTAGTGATTGCCAAAAACGTTGAGAATGAAGTATTTGAGTCAATTAATAAAAAAATACATTCATCAATTAAGTTTAATCGTATATCTTGCTCGTTTGGATCGGTTTATAAAGCCAAAACAGATAGTGTTAAGAATATGATATCTGAGGCTGAAAAAATGATGTATTATTTTAAAAGGATTCATCATAGTAGTTAATAGAAAAGTGATTTTTATATAAATTTAATGCCAAAAGAGATGGGTTAAATATTGTCTATGAAGAGTCGTTTTGGACAGGAAAAAAGAATATTTAAATTAACGATGAGAAGTTACTTTCAAAAGGATTTATAATACAAGTTATTAAAATGTGGGTTTATTTTAAACTCACATTTTTTGCATTTTTTATTGTTTTAAAGTATAATGTTTATGGTGATGATTATGAGATTAATAAGCTTTAATGTCAATGGAATAAGAGCATGTATGGAAAAGGGATTGTTTAACTATATTAAAGAAAGTGATGCGGACTTTTTTTGCATTCAAGAGACAAAAATGCAAGAGGGACAAGCAGACATAAGTATACCAGGATATAACATTTATATGAATAGTGCAATTAAAAAGGGCTATAGCGGAACCTTAATTTATGCTAAAGAAAAACCATTAAGTGTTTTTTATGGGCTAAAGGATGGAAAGTACAATGATGAAGGACGAGTTATCACTTTAGAATATGATAATTTTTATTTGGTAAATGCATATGTTCCAAATAGTCAAGATGGATTAAAAAGATTAGATTATCGAATGGTTTTTGAAGATGATTTAAAAGAATATTTACTATCTTTAAATAAACCGGTAATCTATTGTGGTGATTTAAATGTTGCTCATGAGGAAATAGATATTAAAAATCCAAAGGCCAATTTAAGAAATGCGGGATTTACGATTGAAGAGAGAAATAAGCTAACAGAATTATTGAATAGTGGATTTATTGATACTTTCCGTTATTTATATCCTGAAAAAATTTTATATTCATGGTGGAGTTATAGATTTAATGCTAGAGCAAATAATGCTGGGTGGCGTATCGATTATTTTATAGTTTCTGATTGTCTAAAGAATAAAATAATTGATGCAAAGATTAATACAACAATAATGGGAAGTGATCATGCTCCTGTTGAACTAGAAATAGATGTTAAATAATATTGACAAAATATGGATAAAAAGATAAAATAATAGCGAATTTAAAACCTGTATAAGGGAGTAGTTTGCTATTTATAGTTATTGAATCTACATAATGGAGAAATCCAGGTTCAGTATTAAAAAACGAGACTTATGACAAAGGACAAATTTTTTTAATGTCCTTTTGGCATAGGTTTTTTATTTAGAAAGGGTAATATATGGATTTAATATTTTTTACTACATCGGCTTTATTAGGAGTTGGGTTAGCAATGGATGCATGCGCTGTATCAATGGCAAATGGATTAAGGGAATCAAAAATAAAACTGAAAAAGATTTTATTTATCTCTTTTATGTTTGGTTTGTTTCAAGGTTTGATGCCATTATTAGGATATTTGATTGGATCACAATTTATCAAATATATTGAAGGATTTATTCCATGGCTTGCATTAGCTATTTTAGGATACCTTGGAATAAGTATGATTTTAGGAGCAATCAAAGGAGAAGAGGACGAGGATAATTGGGAAGCATTGACTTTTAAGGTTATTATGGTTCAAACAATTGCAACATCCATTGATGCATTGAGCGTTGGATTAACAATTGCCGACTACACATTAATAGAAGCGATTGTTACCGCAATTATTGTATGTGGTTTAACTTTTGCCATTTGTATTGCTGCTCATTATATTGGAAAGAAATTTGGCGATAAGCTTGGAAAAAAAGCAGAAATTATTGGTGGAATAATTCTTTTATTTATTGGTTTTGAAATATTTTTCTCAGGAATTATGTGATTATATAGATTTTTTTCAAAGAATAGGAAATTTTTCTATTCTTTTTTTATAAAATTTAATAAAAAATGATATTATATAATTAGAAAGATGCTAAAAGGAGGGATAGTGATGAAACATAAATCTTCTATTGCAAAAAAAGTTTATATAACTTGCTATATAATATGCATATTAGTTTTGATTGCTGAATCACTTATGCCTGGTAATCTTTCGGCTAAACAAAGCAATTCAGTAGGTAGTGGGCTAGCTGACTTTATTAATGGATATAAGGATGATCAAACAGTAGTTGTTAAAGCAAAAAAAGTGGAAATTACTAATAAGATTTCCGAGATTTACGTTGGTGATAGCTATATGCTCGAAACCTTAGTAACTCCTATAGATGCGACATATAAATCTCTTAAATTTGCGTCTTCAGATTTAGAAATAGCATCAGTCAGTGATGAAGGTAATATTTCATTTTTAAAAGAAGGATCAGTTGAGATTTCAATCAGCAGTACTAAGTATAGTGATTTAAAGGATAGTATGACGGTAAATGTTAAAAATGTATTATTAGAAAGTATTGATTCAAGTATAGATGCTGATATTAATGATGGAGTATATAACCTTTTATTAGGAAGTGAGTATTATATTACTAATGTTTTTAATCCAACAAATACGACATGTAAAGATGTAAGTTATGAGATTAGTAGTAATAATTATTTAAAAATCGAAAATGGAGTAATCACTCCTTTAAAAAATTCTTTTGGTGATATTATTGTGATTAAAGTTATATCAGGTGATAAATATAAGATTTTACGTGTTTGCGTTACTCAAAATAATGTTGTGGAATTAGAATCGATTAGTTTTACAACTAATACGATTTATGTTAATCAAGAGATGAAAGTAAATGTTTCATTTAATCCTACAAACGCAACATTCAAGGATTACATTTTAGAATCTAGTGATCCAAGCATTATTAAAATAAATGGAAAGAAAATTGTTGGAGTTAAAGATGGAAAAGCAATGATAAAGGCTTCATCAAGCATTTATCCAAATATTTATTTTGAAAAAGAAATAGAGGTTTTACCATCGCCTAATGCTGATTTAGATAAAACAACTGTTTCATTAACCAATGAATTGTCGGTTGGAAAAAAAGCAAAAATAATCATTAAAAAATATCCTGTATATGCTTTAGATGTTACGGCTGAATATCGGAGTGGTGATGAAAGCATTGCGACAGTAACAAATACCGGAGAAGTTACAGGAATAAGTGTTGGAGAAACATCTATTAATGTAAAAATTAATAATGATAAAACTTTTACATTACCTATTAGTATATTTGGAGTTTCTGATGTTACAACAACCGATTTTACACTTTCAACTGATAAATTAATTGTTTATTGTAATGAAAAATATAATTTAAATGAATTAGTTTCAGGTTGGATTCCTGATAAACCTCTTAATACAGAAATGATTTATAGTTTAAGTGATTCTTCTATAGATATAAATGGATCTATTCTAAAAATCGGAAAACCAGGTGAATATATTTTAGACGTAACTCATAAGGCATCGGGAATTTGTAAGCAAGTATTGGTAAAAGCTTGTTATAGATTTAGCGTAGAAAATATTAGTGGTAGTTTAAATTCAATTGTTGGTAGTGAATATATTTTTAAAATAAATGATGAATCAAATGGTTCTCAAAACTACAATGTTAATATAAGTAATTCAGCATTCACCATAAATAAAAATTCCGATGGATATAGGATATTGGCAATTGATAGCGGGGTTTGTGAGGTTGTCATTTCACCAATGATTGATGGTGAAATATACGAACAATATCAGAAGTCTTTTACGATTAGTGCTAGTCATTATTATACCCAAAGTATGGATTATCAAGTTTTATTAAATGATGAAGAGATTGTAGTAAAGGATGATACTATTAAAGCATACATAAGTGACAAATGTTTAATATCTTTAGAAATTGATGAGTCTACAACCATTTATAAAATAATATATTTGACAAGTAATTCTGATATTGTTAGTATTGATGGAAATGGAAAATTGATTTTTAATGGAATTGGCGATGCTAAGATAACAATTACTGAAGAGTATTCAAATATAAGTAAGGAAATAAATATTAGTGTTAGAAATTATGTTGATTTTAAAGAAGATGTCTATACTATTAGGGGCGAGAATATTTTATTTGAGAATAATGTATTTAAAATTAAAAATGGGAAAAGTGCAAAAATAAGTTTTAATTTTAAAGAGGGAGTTACCTATAAAATTGTTAGATATAGTTCAAGTAATACTAAGATTGCTGAGGTAGGTAGTGATGGAATTGTTACTCCTAAAAAGGCTGGTAGTGTTAAAATATATTGTGTTATTGATGATGGGGTTTCTGATGAAATAAGATTTGAAATTGAATTTAAGGTTCTTCGTCAAAATTTTATTGAAAAAAATGATGATTTTTTTTACAAGGTAAGAAAATCATTAGGGCATTTTGGAGCATTTTGTATTTTAGGTATTTTTTCATCGATATCATGGTATTTAATATTTAATAAGAAGAAACTATATTTTTCAATTCCAATTAATTTTGCATTAGGATTTATTATAGCTGCAACTACGGAAATTATTCAATTTTTCATTCCTGGAAGATATGGAGTATTAGATGATGCTTTATTAGATTTTGATGGATTTATGGTATCATCGATATTGTTATCGTTAATTTTTATTGGAATTTATTTAAAGAAAAAATATTCTAAATTATAAAAAAATGGCTATGGGTTTTCCATAGCCTTAAATTTTAAAGAATTTCTAAATATCCACAATCTAGAGTATCTAAATCATATTCTTTAGTAATACCATTTAGGGCATCACAAATATGAATTAGTTTATTATTTTCAATATATCCGTTCCAAGTCGCAATAACTGTTTTTTGTTTTGATAGTTCTTTTAAAAAGTCTAATAAGTCAATGTTAGAATCCTTTTGATATAGGATATGTTTTTTATCAAGAAGAATCTCTTCAGGTTTATAAGTAGAAAGGAAATTTCTAATAAAGTCATAAACATAATTTTGATCCTTACCTTCAGGAATTTCTTTACCAAGAATACTGTCAAAATTTAGAATTGGAATACCTTTTTCTAAAGAGTAGTTGTTTAGGTATTTAGATTTACCTGATCCAGCACGTCCAATAATTAGTAGTAGTTTGTGTTTTTTGTCAAAAGCATTTTTTTTCATAAGTCTTCTCCTCCTATTATTAAATTTTAAAAACGTTTTCACTTAATATAATTATACAACTTTATAATAACATAGTAAAGTTATAAATTTTGTAATGTGTTTTATTTGACAAAAAAAGTTTTTTTTATATATAATAAAATATAGATAAGGAGGAATTTTCATGAAAAGACTAGAAGGAAAGGTTGTAGTAATTACTGGTGGAAACTCAGGTGTAGGTGCTGCAACTGCTAAATTATTTGCCAAAGAAGGCGCAAGTGTAGTTATTAGTGCTAGACGTGTATCAGCATTAGAGGAAGTAGCAAATGAAATCAAAGCTGAAGGTGGAAAGGTTTTATGTGTTCCTACAGATATTTCTAATCCTGAAGCTTGTGAAAATTTAATTAATGAAACAATCAAGGAATTCTCTAAAATTGATGTATTAGTAAATAATGCTGGTGTTTTAGATACAGGATTAAAAGCTATTAACAAGTTCTTAGATGAGGATTTAGATCGTGTTATTGATATCAATCAAAAAGGAACAATGTATTGCATTAGAGCAGCATTAAATAAGATGATAGAAGCTCAATCTGGATCAATTATCAATGTTGCAAGTGTTGCTGGATATAATGGTGGAGGTGGAGCAGCTTATGTTTCATCAAAAGCCGCAATTATTGGTATCACAAAGCATACAGCTTTACGTACAGCTGCAAGTCATATTCGTTGTAATGCCGTTTGCCCAGGAAACATTTTAACGCCAATGACATCTAATATGGATTATTCTAGCATGGATATGGAAATGTTCCAACAAATGGGTGCACACACTGATTTGAAGAACTGTCCATCATGCAAAGCTGAGGATGTTGCGAACGTATTATTGTTCTTTGCATCTGATGAATCTAAACCAATCACAGGTCAAGTAATGGTTTGTGATTTTGGCGCAAATTTATAATTAATAATTGTCTATTTTACATTATTCTGTAAAATAGACTTTTTTTATGTTATAATAATGAAAAAAGCGGTAATAAGCCATTTTTTAAAAGGAGGCCTTTATATGGAATTATATACAAATCCTATTATTAATTCCGATTATTCTGATCCCGATGTAATTAGAGTAGGTGATGATTTTTTTATGATTGCTTCAAGTTTTAATCATACACCGGGAGTTCCAATTCTTCACTCGAAGGATTTAGTTAATTGGGAGATTATAAATTATGTTTTTGAACGTATTCCTTTTGAAAAATTTAACGATGTTCATCATGGACATGGGGCTTGGGCTCCAGCTATAAGATATCATAACGAAACATTTTATGTGATTATACCATTTGTAGATGAAGGAATATATATTAGCTCAACTAAGGATATTTATGGAAAGTGGAGCGATTTATGGTGTCTAATTGATGATTGTGGTATCATTGATCCATGCCCAATTTGGGATGATGATAAATGCTATTTGGCGGTTGCTTTTGCGAAAAGTCGCAAAGGGTTTAATAGTATGATTGGTTTATATGAGGTTTCACCGGATTTAAAAATAAAAAAGACGGATTACAAAATTATCTATGATGGTCATAATGATAATCCAACGATCGAAGGACCAAAGCTCTATAAACATAATGACTATTATTATATCATGGCCCCAGCAGGAAGTGTTAAAACTGGATGGCAAACTTGCCTAAGAAGTAAGAATATCTACGGGCCTTATGAAAGTAAAATTGTCCAAATGCAAAATGATACTCCGATAAATGGACCACATCAAGGAGCGTTGGTTGATTATGATGGCAAATTTGCCTTTATCCATTTTCAAGATAAAGGATGCTTAGGTAGGGTTATTTGTTTACAACCAGTTACTTGGATTGATGACTGGCCAATTTGTGGTGATGTTAGGGATGAAAGATTAGCAGGTAGCCCATTTGTAAGTCATGAATATTTGCTTGAACCTTATCCAAAGTATAATATTCCAACATGTGATGATTTTAAGAATAAATTATCACTTGTTTGGCAAACACCTGCAAATAAGATTGATAATTTATATGAGGTTAATGATTGTTTAAAATTATATTGCATTAATAAATCATTAGATAATTTAGGATCATATCCTTATACCTTTTTACAAAAATTAATTTATGATAGTTTTATTGCGAAAACAAGAGTTGTTTTTGATTTAAATGAAAATGATGAAACAGGACTTTGTGTTATGGGTAGTAAATATGCCTATATTTCGTTTAAGAAGATTAATAGTAAAGTTATGTTATATGTTAAAGAAGGCAGCTTTGATGGTAATGATAGTATTGTTTATGAAGAAAACTATAATTCTAATGAAGCTGATTTAAATATTATATATGATAATAATAGTTATTATTTTTGTTTAAATGGTAAAAAATTACCATTTAGCTTTAAAGCATATCCAGGAAGATGGATTGGGACAAAAATTGGAATTTTTGCCAGAGGAGAAAATAATGGATATGCAAAGTATTCATATTTTGATGTAAAAAAAATAAATAAATAGTTTTTATGTTATATAAATAAAGTTAGGAAAAATATAATATTGTGGTATAATGTTGCTGAAGGGAGATTTGGCAATGAACGTTTTAATGGTTTTAACTCCAAAGGAGAATACACATTATATTAGTGCAGAATCGACGGTTAGACAAGCTCTAGAAAAGTTTGATGCACATAAATTTACGGTTGTTCCAGTGATTGATGAGGATGGGTCCTATATTTCGACAATTTCAGAAGGAGATTTATTGAGATTTATCATGAATGAACATGATTTAAATTTGAAAGAAGCTGAAAAGATTAATATTTCTGAAGTCGAAAAATATAGACCATATAAGGCTTTAGACATTCTTAGCAGCCCAAAAGAGATTGTGGAATTGCTTTCACAACAAAATTTTATTCCAATTGTTGATGGTAGGGGAATGTATATTGGGATTGTCAAAAGAAAGGAAATTATTGACTATTTTTACAAAAATTTTGCAATTAAGATTGACTAATTGTCGCTTTAGTATATAATTTAATTAGAAAAAGATCATTATTTAGTTTGGCTCATGGGGATTCTATTAAATTATAAAGGGGGATAATTAGTATGACTACAGTAGATTACACTGCAGATATTCGTTTTTTGAAATTGCTTTCTGAATTTAATGTTAGTAAGTATACTTTAGTCGATGAATATTTAGATATTCTTATCACTAAGGAAAACAAAAAATTAATGAAAAAAATCAAAAATGCAAAAGGTGTAAAATTTCATAATTATGATAAGGACCATTTCGCATTGATTGATTTAAATACCTTTTTTGCAGGTTAATTAATTGAGCGTTATATAACGCTCTTTTTTATGGAGGTTTTTATGTATAGAATTTATCAAGCTAATATAAGTGATATCGATCGTATTTTAAAGGTATATGATATTGCTCGTGAATATATGCACGAAAAGAATAATTTTCAATGGGAAGATGGTTATCCATCATATGATGATGTTTATCGCGATATCACTTCTAAAAATTTATATAAGATTTGTATGGTAGATAAAATCGTTGGTGTTTTTTACTTTTCTACTGAACCTGATGATGATTACTCATATATTGAAGGTAAATGGAGAAAAGCCAAAAAATACGGAGTTATTCATCGTGTAGCTTCATCAAGAGAATATCGCGATATTTTTAAAGCATGCTTTATGTATTGCCGTGATAGAATTGATTACTTGCGAATTGATACACATGCAGATAATGAAAAGATGAATACTTTAATTAAAAAGAATGGATTTAAAAAATGTGGTATTGTTTACGTTAGAAACAATAGCCCAAGAATAGCTTATGATTATGTAAAGTAGTTGCATTTGCAACTACTTTTTTGTATAATTTACCATTTTTTATTGAATAATAAAAATGGTGATACAATGAATGATTTAATAAAAGTATTGCAGGAGTGGTTTTATAACGATCAAACATTTTGTATAAAGCAAAATGATGATTACTACTATTGTTATATTAATGGATTATCTGATCCTGATAAGATTGGTGAGTTGATTTTAAAGAAAAATAAGATTTTAACCGCTGATTATAAAAAGGTGGTAAAGGAAGATGAGGCTATCATATCTCTATTAAATGGTAATACTATCATTGTAAAAGATGATTATTATTTAGAGGTAGACACAAGAATTTCGCTCTATCGCTCGATTGAAGAACCTGATGATGAAAAGGTTTCTGGTGGTCCTCATGAGGGTTTCAATGAGAGCTTTTTAAATAATGTTACCCTAATTAGAAGAATGATGAGACAAAGATTAAATATTGAATTTAATAAGATAGAAAATAAATATTATTCCTTAATCTACTTAGATACTATTAATACTAATGATTTGAAGGAATTAAAAGGACGTTTAGAAAGCATTAGTGAAATCATTAGTATAGAAAGCCTCAGAGAATCATTAAAGGATAATAAGTATACTTTTTTTCAAACAATTGGGAATACTGAAAGGCCGGATGTTGCAATTCGAAAATTAAAAGAAAATAAAATAATTTTAATATTAGATGGGAGCCCGATTGCTTTATATTTACCATATACCTTTAATGAAAATTTTGAGGTTCCCAATGATTTTTATTTTAATTATGCTTTTTCATCAATTAATCGAATTATTCGGATTGCTTGTTTTTATATTAGTATTCTATTGCCGGGGTTTTACATAATGCTTTTATGTTACCACCATGAGTTGATTCCAACTAAACTAGCGATATCGATTCAATCATCAAGAGAAGGAGTTCCCTTTCCATCGATTATTGAATGTGCATTATTATTGTTTTTTTTTGAAATTTTAAGAGAAGGCGGAAATAGAATTCCTTCATCTTTAGGTTCAGCCCTTTCAGTTGTCGGAGCAATAATCATTGGTCAGGCAGCAGTAGATGCTAGAATAGTTTCAACAAGCGTGGTAATAATAGTAGCTATTTCTTCAATCACCTCATTAGTATCTAACAAAATGAATGGGGCAATAATAATGTTTAGATTATTAATCTTAATTCTTTCAAGCATTTTAGGAGTACAAGGGTTCATTGTCGGAATGTCTTTATTGTTTATTCATTTAAATGATTTAAAGAGTTTAGGACATAATTATTTTACGAATATGTTTTCTTTTAATTTAAACAAAATAAAGAATACATATTTAAGGGTTCCAAAGGAGAAAAAATGATTAAGTTAGCGATTTTTTTATTACTATTTTTATCAGGATGTAGAATAAGGGAGATTGAAGATTATGCAATTATTTCAGGCGTTGGTCTTGAATATAAAAATGAAGAATATAATTTACATATTGAGGTTTTAAAATCCAAAGGAAGCTCTACAAACATAAATAGTGAGTTTTATCAAAGCAAAGGGAAAAGTATTAATGAGGCCTTTTTTAATGTTAATTACCTTATGAAGGAGATACCTTTATATAGCCATTGTGGAATTATTTTATTAGATCAAGGTTTAAAAAGAGAGGATATCTTAAATGTTTTTAAATATTTAGTACATGATAATGATTTTAGGTTAAGTATCATTCCAGTAATTGCTTTAAGTCCAATTGAAGAAATATTAAAAGAAAATGATTCATCAAAGTATATATTAGAAATGCTTAAAAATAATAAGCATTGTATAAATGTTGTTAACTATTTAGAATTATATGAATGTTATGATTATTTGTTGTATGATGATGTTTCAGTTTTATTACCGGTTTGTTATTATGACGAGGCATTAAAATTTGACGGCGGTGTTTTATTAAATGACTTTGAGATTAAAGAATTCTATGAAAAAGATGAAATCAATACAATCAAGATTTTGAATAATAAATTATCTAAAGGGAATTTTAATTTAGGAGGATATGACTTTTATATTATAAACATATCCTCAAAATTAAAATTAGAAAAAAACAAAGCATCCTTTAAAATTGATGCTTGTATTAATTCTAATACAACAGTTTTAGAAGAGGAAATAATAAAGGAAGTTTTTTTGGATTATTTATTAAAAAATGAATTAAAAATTAGAAAAAAGAATTATGACCCGTTTTATTTAAATTTATTATGTTATAGAAAAAACTTAGAATTAAATAGAAATTATGAAATAAAAATTAAATTAGATGTTCTGATAAAAAAAGGAGCTTGAAAATGAAATTTTTTCTTTTGTGTATTATTTTTTTATTTGTTTTAAATGATTATAAGAAGTTAAAAAAGGAAAAGCTATTTTATTATATACTGATGATTTGTAATATTTTTATGATTATGTTTTCTGATCATTTTGAATCAATTGCAAAATATATTTTAGGTGATTTATGAGTTTTAGACAAGGTTTATGTTTATATATAGTTTATACTTTAGGAAGTATTGTTTTTTATTTAGGAAGCATCAATAAATACACTATTTTTTCACTTTTAGTTGCGTATTTATTTTCCTTACCGATGTTATTTGTTTATTCAAGGCTTCTAAAGAGTAAACAAAACATATTTAGTATCTTTGATAATAAATATATCCAGCATATTTTTCGAATTTTTTTATTGTTTTTCATGGTCTATGTGGCTTCAAAGGAGGTTTTTAATTATACTTATTTTATTGTTCAAATGATTTTTGTTAGAACAAATAAAAGACTAATCTATTTATTTGGTTTTATTATTTTTTATTTAGTATTAAAAAATGGTATGGAATCATTGGCGAGATATTCTCAAACATCCTTTGTTTTAATTATGTTTTTTATTTTAATTATTACAGGTCTATCTATTGATAAAGTTAACATTTATAACGTTTTACCAATTATTCCAAGAGATATTAATGGAGTTCTTAATGGAGTTCTCTATTACTTGTTGCATACATTTTTAGATATTTTTGTTTTGCACAATATTTTTTTAAATGTAAAGGATAACCAGAAAATATACTATTTAGGCGGTTTTTTATCATTTGTATTAATTACATTTATAGCAATTAGATTGATTTCAGTGATAGGTTTAAATATGACACAAGAGGTTATTTATCCATTGTATTCATCTATATCACTCATTGATTTGGATAATTATATTACGAGAATTGAAAGTTTATCAATCATTGTTTATTTTTTTTCTACTAGCACAAGAATAATAGCAATCGTATATATTTTAAATGAAGAATTTAAAAGATTATTTAAGGTAGAATCTGATTCATTATTAGCTCCTATAATCATTTTTGTGATTGAATTCTCTAACATTATTTATCATACTTTAGATGAAGAGGTTAACTTTGTTTGGTATTATTTGATTATTTCGTTTGTAGCTTTAGTATTATTTACTATAATATTACTTTTCAAGCGCCAAAGAACTATTTGAAATTATTGTTGTATTATGTTATAATAAGTGGTGCAGTGGGGTGATTTGATGAAAAAGTTTAATGAAATAGAATATGTTAGACCTGACATTGATTTAGCCAAAAAAGAAACATTACAAAAAATTAAAGAATTTAACAAGGCCAAAACATATGAGGATGCAAGAGCAACTAATATGTTAGAAAATGAAGTCTTAATGAATGCTAAAACAATGATGACAATTGCTAAAATCAAAACAACTATCGACAAGTCAAATGATTATTTTGATCATGAAGTAAAAATGATTGCCAATGGCATCAAGGATTTAGCAGGAGTTGGGCAAAAAGCTGCCGAAGCCATATTGAAATCGCCTTTTAAAGATCAATTTGCGGAAGAATATGGGGATTATTTATTAGAAAAAATGGCTATTAATAAAAAATATCAGGATAACACTATTTATCAGTTAAAATCAAAGGAACAAATTTTGATTGAGATGTATAATAACTTACTTGCAGGTCCATCAATAAAAATCAATAAGCAAGATTCAAATCTTTCAGGCTTACGTAAATTTTTCCACGATGATAGCCGAATTACAAGATTTAGTGCAACAAAAATTTATGCCTCTGTTTATGAAAAAATTGCACATGAATTGCATGATATTTATGATGAAATTGTTAAAATTAGAAAGCAAATCGCAAAAAAAGCCGGACATAAGGATGCGCTATCTTGTATTTATGAAATGAATGGTAGATTTGATTATACACCTGATGAAGCTCGTATGTTTAGAGAATTTGTGGTTAAAAATATTGTTCCGGCATGTGATATTATTTGTCGTGAGCAAGCTTTAAGATTAAGTGTTGATAATTTTAAAAATTATGATGAATTCGCTTATTTTAAACAAAAGCCAAAATCGAAGGTTGATACTGATCAATTAATTAATATAGTTTTTGATTATGTTGCTTCTTTATCACCACAATCTAAGGAATATATTGATTATTTAAAGGAATATGAATTATATGATTTAAAAACGATGCCTCATAAGATTGAAGGAAGTTGTCATTATATTCTTGATCAATATAAAGCGCCATTTTTAATCACAAATTTAAAGGGATCAATTTATGATGTTTTTTCATTGGCTCATGAGGTTGGGCATGGACTATCATATTATATGTCTTCACGTAAGGATGAATCAAGTGAAGCATATATATCAACTGGTGAGATTAAAGAAATACACGCTAAAACTTTAGAATTATTAATGTTTAATGTTTTAGATAAGATTTCTGAGGATAAGAATAAATTAGCATATTCACATCTATGCCGTTTCTTATTTGATATTCCATATTATTGTGCAATTGATGAATTTGAGGAAAATATTTATTCTAAAGAATTAAGCTTTGATGAGAAGAATGCTTTATGGAAAGAAATGGAAAAGAAATATCTTCCTTGGCGTGTTTATGACCAGGACTTCTTTAATCAAGGATGTGCTTATTTAACAAATAGATACATTTTTACAAAGCCACTATACTCATTAAATTTTGCATTAGCTGATGTTTGTTCAGTTTTACTTACTAAAAAACCGGATGTAATTAAGGATTATTTAAGACTTTGTGAAACAGGTGGAAGAAAGGGATATTTCGAATTATTAGCTCTAGCTAAGATTAAAAACCCATTCTTTGAAGATACGATAAGAGAATTTGTTAAATATGTAATTACAAGACTTGAAGAATTAAAAGCATAAAAGGAAGGATAATATGAACATTGAGTTTTTAAAACTTAAAATTCGTAAGTATTTAAAAGAAATTATTTCTTATGGACTATGTCTTATTATTTTGGGATTTGGTCTATCGAAATATATTAAAAGCTTCAAATTAAGTACAATCGCTATACCAGTAATAATATGTGTCTTTATTGCTATATTTGCTAGTACCGTTAAGGATAAGGATATTTTAGAGATTGAAGAAAAATATTTAAATAATGAACTTAAAAATACAAATCTGAGGTGCAGTTCAACAACTGCTTTAGAAGCGATTGATTTATTTGAATTCAAACCTCTTGGCACATTGGAAATTGGAAATTCAATCAATTTTGAAAATGATAGTTTTAAATGTGTGTTTTATGATGTGTTTTATAATAACGCCTTAAACGAAACTTTAAAGGTTAAGCGATTTATTAAAATTTCTTATAATGAATTACCAGAGTGTTTGGAAAAAGATTATAAAGTAGTTGATAATAATGTTTATATTACTCTTGATTGTAAAAAGACAATTTCGCCACTAAATTCATTTTTGGAAAAAGGATTTAATGATGAAATCAAAAAAACTGTTGAACTTGTAAATAGTATAAAATAAAATAATGCCATAGATTTTTCTATGGCATTATTTATTTGAGAATATCAATTGAGTAATTTTTTTCATTAAGAAACTACTTTTTTCATTGTAAATAATTTCAGTTGCAAGATGGTATTCATCGGTAATAATATTATCTACACCATACGATAAGCAATAAATCATACTATTTGATGTATTTGGAGTCCAAGTATGAACTTCTTTACCATAGCTATGAATTAATTTGACAATTGATTTATTTAAAGCTAGATAATTGATACTGATAAAATCAACATAGCTTATTTTATAATATGCTCCATATGAATAGAAGACCGTTAGGCCGGTTCTAATATTCTTATCCATTTCTTTTATTTTTTTTAAATATAAATGATTAAATGAAGTTACATAACATTCTCCATCAAGATTATATTCATGAATTATTTCATAAAATTCATCAAAAAATTGATCATAATATAGAATATTCTTAATTTCAATATTGATTTTTATTTTTCCATCACATAATTCTAAAGCATCCCTTAAGGTTGGTATTGTTTGTTTAGCTTGAGGGAATTTTTCATCTAACACATAATAATTTAAGAGTTCCTCATAGGTTATTTCACTTAAGTTGACATCGATGTTACACAATCGTTTTAAATTGGTATCATGGCATAAAACCAAGATGCCATCTTTGGTTTGACTAACATCAACCTCAACGCAGTCAACACCATCATCAATGGCTAATTCAATGGCAAGTAAGGTGTTTTCTGGAGCAAGGCTTGATGCACCACGATGAGCAGTGACTTCAGTTAGTGCTCCCAATCCAATGGCTCTGCGAACATTATCTTGCGTTTTACTGAAGAAGGAGAATGTGTTAATCAATAATATAATAACTGTAATAACAAGAAGAGATCTACGATATATATGATAGTTTTTTTTCTTTTCTATTTTTAGTCTTTTAATAATCAATTTTTTGTTTGAATGATAGTATTTATTAAAAAACATTGTGGCTAAAGCAATATTTGTGACGATAAACAAGCTTTTGAAAAAAAGTTTAGAAAAATATGTAACAACAAACATAATTGAAAGAAAACTTGATAATGCTTGATCTTCACTTATGAATAGCTTTGATCCAAAACCAACGATTATAGCAATCATCGAATAGATTATAATTATGGAAATAAAGAAAACAATATTAGTGATAGAAAACACCTTGATTAGTTCTAATTTATGTTCTTTAACAAGCTTTATGCTATTTTTGCATGAATCTCTAAAACCTTGTTTTTCAATTGAAAAAAAGTTATATATAAATATTAGAAAAATAGAAGCAACGATGAGCAAAAATGTTATACAATAAAAAATAACTTTAATATAGGTGTAATCATCTATTGTTTTAAAGAAGGCTTGAGGAAAATCAAAGTTAGATATAGATATATCGCTTAATAATAAAGTGAAAAAAGGAATATTAATCATTAAAAAAACAAATATTAAAAAGTTTTTGGGTTTAATGCAGCGTCTTGCATACATGAATGTCGTTTTTAATAATCTTAAAAGTGTTGTATCATTATTATATCTAGCATCAAAAATAATTGCTAATCCGCAAAGCTCCATCAAGGTGTATAAAGTAATAACAATAATTATTAGTAGTAAGATTAAAATTGTTGTCGGTTTAACGATAAAACTTATAAAGTTTTCTGCAGTTATAAAGCGATAATTTGATAAAACTATGGATAAATTGAATAATCTTTGTAATGCAGGATATAGAAGAATTAATCCAAAAGCAATTATAATTAATTCAAAAAGGATGATTTTTCTTTTTTTGTGCCAAATCTTCTTAAACAATTCTCTAAGTGTTAATTCCATAAAAACCCTCCCTTTTTTTATTTTAATACTTTTTTAAAATGTTATGTATATAATTTTTTTGTTGATTAATAATATTAATGAGGTGTTAAAAATGATAAGAAAAATAAAAATTGGTGCACTAATAATAGCTGGAAGTATGTTTGTTCAGTTAGCTGGATGTACTAAAGAAGTTACTACAACAACCACAACAACTACAGTAACAAGACCTGCAACCACATCAACAAAAACAAGCACTATAACGACTAATACTTCATTTGATTCCACCGGAACAAATAGCGCTATGAATCAATAAAAACGGGCAACCGTTTTTATTTTTTATATAGATTTATTATACATTCTATGGTAAAATGAATCAAGAGGTGATCTATATGAATGCATGGCATGATATTGATATAAAACGCATTACACCAAGGGAGTTTGTGGCGTGTATTGAGATACCTAAGGGATCTCAATGTAAATATGAATTAGATAAGGAATCGGGAATGCTTATTTTAGATCGTGTTTTATCAACATCGACTATGTATCCAGCCAATTATGGTTTTATTCCAAAAACATATGCGGATGATAATGACCCATTAGATGTGCTAGTTTTATGTAAAGAAACAATTGCACCGATGACATTAGTTAAGTGTTATCCAATTGGAGTTATGATTATGATTGATAATGGTCAGCTTGATGAAAAAATTATTGCAATTGCGGAAAAGGATATGATGTGGAACAGCTATCATAATTTAGATGATCTTCCACCACACTATATTAATGAGGTTAAGAATTTCTTTGAAGTATATAAGATGCTTGAAGGAAAATATACATATATTGATAAAACTTTAGGAAGAGAAGATGCCTATCGTATTATTGAAGAGGCAATATGGAAATATAAAGAAAAATTTGAAAAATAAAAGGCTTAAAAAGCCTTTTTTTATCGTGGTTTTATTAAACATTTTTTAGAGAATCCAATTAAATCGGTGCGATTGGCTTTGATTAAAGCTTCTTTAACTAATTGATAGTTTTGGGGAAGCTTATATTGTATTAAAGCGCGTTGCATAGCCTTTTCATGCGGATCCTTTGGCACATAAACTTTCTCCATTGTAAAAGGATCGATACCGGTATAATACATGCATGTCGAAGCAGTACCAGGAGTAGGATAGAAGTCTTGAACCTGTTCAGGAGTATATCCAGTATCTCTTAGGTAGCAGGCTAAATTGATGGCCGCATCCAATGTGCTTCCTGGATGACTACTCATAAGATAAGGAACTAAATATTGTTCTTTATCATATTTTTTATTCAAATCAAAATATTGTTTTACAAATTGATCATATAATTCACGGGATGGTTTTCCCATTTTAGATAATACGCGATCATCAATATGTTCTGGGGCCACCTTAAGCTGTCCAGAAATATGATGCTCTACTAATTCATTAAAGAATTCTTTATTTTTATCATACATAATATAATCATATCTTAGTCCAGAACGGATAAAGATTTTTTTAATATTTGGTAATTTACGTAATTCACGAAGAATATCTAAATATTCAGTATGCGATACTTCAAGATTTTTACATGGATTATATCCAATACATTCTTTCTCACTACATACACCTTTGGTGTTTTGTTTTTTACATGCTGGATTATAGAAGTTAGCAGTTGGACCACCAACATCATGAATGTAACCTTTAAAATCCTTATCTTCGGAAATCAATTTTGCTTCATTAATGATTGACTCCTTGCTTCTAGATTGAATAATACGCCCCTGATGCATTGTAAGAGCACAAAAATGACATCCACCAAAGCATCCACGATTTGAGATGATGGAAAACTTGACCTCATCAATTGCTGGTACATGTCCTTTTTTCTCAATTAAAGGATGAGTTTTGCGCATATATGGTAAGCTATATGTCATATCCATTTCCTCTCTTGTAAGTGGAAACTCCGGTGGGTTTTGAACGATAATGTGATTTTTATATTTTTCAACTAAAGCTTTACCAAAGAAAGCATCCGTATTTTTATATTGAATTTTAAAGGAATTGACATAAGCCATTTTATCGTTTAATAGATCATCATAGCTTGGAAGGATGATAGCATCATTTGGTAGAAGTGATTCATCATTTGTTTTCCAAACGGTGTTTCTAATATAGATGATATCTTTAACACTCATACCAGATTCTAAAGCATCTGCGACCTCCACAATAGTTTTTTCACCCATACCATATAATAATAAATCAGCTTTCGAATCAATTAAAATTGATTTACGAACCTTATCATCCCAATAATCATAATGGGCTAGTCTTCTTAAGGATGCTTCAATTCCACCGATGATAATTGTTGAGGATGGATATAACTCTCGTAATTTATTACAATACTTAATAACCGCTCTATCTGGTCTTTTTCCCATTTCTCCATTAGGTGTATAATAATCTTTTTTACGACGTCTTTTACTAACAGAATAATGGTTTACCATTGAATCGATATTTCCACTTGAAACTAAAAAGGCAAGACGCGGCATTCCAAATCGCATATAGTCATCATTATTTTGTGGCTGTGATATAATTACACATTTATATCCGAAATTTTCTAAAATGCGGGTAATGATTGCACAACCAAAAGAAGGGTGATCAATATAAGCATCACCTGTTATATATACAAAATCGGGTTGTTCCCATCCATACTCTTTCATTTCTTCAACTGTTAGGGGTAAAAAAGGCATATTCATCATCTCCGAAACTATTATATCATTTTTTATAAATAATGTATATTTATAATGCGACTTTATGGTATAATTATTTAGGTGGTTTTTATGAGAGAAACAATATTAAAATATTTAGGATATAAAAATTATTCCGCTGATGAAGAAACTGATAAGCTGATTGATGAAATGCTTATTGAGGTGAAGGAATTAGCCAATTTCAAATACATCTATAAAAAAATAGAAAAAATTGATTTTTTAAATGGTGAAGGATATCGCGAATTTTTAGATGGTATTGATGAAATTTATCTTGTAGGAATGACCCTTGGTAATCAAATAGATAAGAGAATCAAGTATTATTCGAATATAAGCCCAAGCAAGATGATGGTTTTTGATGCTTGTAGTAGTGCTTATTTAGAATATATGAGTGATGAATATGAAAAAATATTTGGCGAAAACCGAACATTTAGATTTTGTCCAGGCTATGGGAAGGCTAGTATCAAGGATAATTTATATATTCATTCCTATTTGGATGCTTTTAAAAACTTAAATATTACCATTCTTGATAGCTATTTAATGGTTCCACAAAAATCAATGTTAGGAATTATAGGTATTGGGAAAAAGAAAAAAAGAACCTGTGATAATTGCTTAGATGCTTGTCCTTTTAAAATGGAGGGAAAAACATGTTACAAAGAATAAAAAATACAATTACGATTTTTGATGGCGGATTTGGAAGTGAAATTACCAAACTAAAAATCAAAACACCAATTGTACCAGAAGAATTAAATATTACTAATAAAGAGGATATAATTAACATTCATAAAGGATATGTTAATGCTGGTGCTAATTTTATTACAACTAATAGCTTTGGACTAAATTGCTTTAAAATTAAAAGAAGCAAATACAGTTTAGAAGAATTAGTTTTAAGTGCGATTGATAATGCTAAAAAAGCAAATCCCGAATATATAATGTTTGATATTGGACCTTTAGGACAATTAGTTGAACCGATGGGAAATCTAACCTTTGATGAGGCCTATAATGCTTTTAAAGAGATTGTTTTAATTGCAAAGGATCATGTTGATGGATTTATTTTAGAAACATTTACGGATGTATTTGAGTTAAAAATAGCGATTTTAGCTTGTAAGGAAAATTCTTGTAAACCAGTTTTTGCGACAATGAGTTTTGAGAAAAATGGTCGAACATTAACAGGGACAACACCAGAAATTATGGTTAATATTTTAGAGGGACTAAACGTTGATGCTCTAGGTGTGAATTGCTCACTTGGGCCAGTTGAAATGGAAAATATTATTTTGGAAATTATTAATAATGCACATGTGCCAGTAATTATTCAACCAAATAGAGGTCTTCCTAAACTAGTTAATAATGAAACAGTTTATGATTTAAGTGTTGATGAGTACGTAGACGCTATTAGAAAATACGTTAATATGGGTGTTTCAATTATTGGAGGATGTTGTGGAACAGATAAGGATTTTATAGAATCTATCTCAATATTTAAAGATCAGCCAATTAATAAGGTTGTTAATCCTATAAAGAGTGTTGTTTGTAGTGCTAATAAAATTGTTTATGTTGATGATATAAAGATTGTTGGCGAAAGATTAAATCCAACAGGTAAAAAGAAATTAAAGGAAGCCTATTTAAACAACGACTTTGCTTATATTACTAATGAGGCAATTAAGCAAGAAGAAGCATTGTCGGATATTTTAGACATCAATGTTGGAATACCTAAAGCCAATGAAAAAGAATTGATGACCAATGTCGTTCGCAAGATTCAAGAGGTAAGCAACATCTGTTTGCAAATTGATTCATCAGATCCATCAGCAATTGAAGCCGGATGCCGTTTTTATAATGGAGTTGCCTTGATTAATTCTGTTAATGGCAATACAGATGTTATGGATAGAATATTCCCAATTGCCAAAAAATATGGGGCAATGGTTATTGGACTAACATTAGACGATAATGGGGTTCCAAAAACGGCTATTGAAAGATTTAATATCGCGAAAAGAATTGTTAATTATGCTAGTAAATATGGAATTAGTAAAGAAAAACTAGTTATTGATACTTTAGTATTAACAGCCTCAGCTGAGCAACCATTAGTAAAAGAAACCTTAAAAGCCTTAAGAATGGTTAGAGAAGAACTAGGGGTTAGAACAGCCTTGGGTGTTTCTAACGTTAGCTTTGGATTGCCTAACCGTGGTTTGCTTAACAAAACATTTTTAACAATGGCTATTGCTAATGGATTAAATCTAGCAATCATTAATCCACTTGATTCTGAGATGGTTAATGCCGTTTTAGCATGTAATGTATTAAATAATATTGATATTAATAGTGAAAACTATATTAAGAATAATGTGGAGATTGTTGAGAAGACTACTACAGCTGATAAAACCTTAGAATATGTGATAAAGAAGGGATTATCAGATATTGCTAAGGATGTTTGTTTGGCTGAATTAGCAACCAAAGAACCAATGGATTTGATTAATAAGGTCATTGTTCCATCATTAAATGAGGTTGGAAGTTTATTTGAAAAAGGAAAACTATTTTTGCCGCAATTGCTAAAATCAGCTGAAGCCACAAAAGCAGCATTTGAGGTAATCAAAAATAAATTTAATAGTAACGAAAGTTCAAAGGCTACTATTATTTTATTAACGGTTAAGGATGATGTTCATGATATTGGAAAGAATATTGTGAAGGTTGTATTAGAATCATATGGCTATAATGTCGTTGATTTAGGTAAGGATGTTAAAATTGAAGATGTGGTTTGTGCATATCATAAGTATCATCCACAGGCTATAGGTTTAAGTGCTCTTATGACCACTACGGTTTTAAGAATGGAGGAAACAATTATCGAATTAAAGAAGATTGAAGGAATGTGTCCAATCTTTGTTGGTGGTGCTGTATTAAATCAAGAAATTGCTAAAGAAATTGGTGCTGATTATTATACGGCTGATGCTTTAGAATGTGCAAATCTATTGGAAAGGATTTTATAAAATGGAAAAAATTGCAAGCTTTCAAGTTGATCATTTAACATTACTACCTGGGCTATATGTTTCAAGATGTGATGAAATCAAAGGGTTCGCTTTTACAACCTTTGATTTAAGATTTACAAGGCCGAACTTTGAACCGGTTATGGATACGTCTGTCATGCATACCATCGAGCATCTTGGGGCCACATTTTTCAGAAATTATGAGAAAATTAAAGATGAAACAATGTATTTTGGACCTATGGGCTGCCGTACTGGATTTTATTTAATTGTCGCTGGAAAAAAGGATGTTAATGACATTCTAGATTATGTTATTAAAGCAATGGAATTTATTGTTAATTTTGAAGGGAAGATTCCTGGGGCATCAGCGGTTGAATGTGGGAATTATTTAGATTTAAATTTAGATATGGCAAAATATTATGCAAAGAAGTATTTGGAGGTTTTAAAATGAAATTATTTATAGCTTCAGATTTACATGGCTCATTTTTCTATGCCAAAAAAATGATTGAAAAATTTGAAGAATCTAATGCTGATTATTTAGTTTTATTAGGTGATATTTTATATCATGGCCCACGAAATGATTTGCCAATGGAATATGATTGTAAAAAGGTTGCGGAGCTTTTAAATAGATATAAGGATAAGATAATTGCGGTTCGTGGTAATTGTGATACTGAGGTTGATCAAATGCTTTTAGAGTTTCCTATTTTAAATCGTAATTCCCATATCCTAATTGATGGAGCTCGAATATTTTTAACACATGGGCATATTTTTAATATTGATAATTTACCAAATATTTGTAGCGGTGATTATTTGTTTTACGGGCATACTCATAAATCATTGTTAGGAAATATTAAAGGAATTACCGTTTTAAATCCTGGATCAATTAGCTTACCTAAAGATAATATGCATAGCTATGCAATTATGGAAAATAAAAAAATTGAAATATTTGAGTTGTAATTTATTTTCCTAAGTGATATTATATAAATAGCGATGAAATGGACATGATTAATATTTAACCTTTTTTAGCGAGCCTAAGGTGGTGAAAGTTAGGTAAACGGACTTATTAATTACTCCCATGGAGCTAGACCAGAAATGGAATCTCGTAGCCTTGCGTTAAAAGGATTGAGGGCTAGAATTAATTTCTAGAACTAAGGTGGTACCGCGTTAATAACGTCCTTAGAGTTTTTCTAAGGACTTTTTATATTTTTAAGGAGGAATTTTTATGATTAAATTAACTTTCCCTGATGGTTCAGTAAAAGAATATCAAAAAGGAATCACAACAATTGAGATTGCAAAAATGATTTCACCAGGATTAGCTAAAAAAGCAGTTTGTGGTAAAATCAATGATGCATTATATGATTTAAATAAGGAGATTCTTGAGGATGCAACCATTAGTATCATTACTAAGGATCAAGATTTTGCCTTTGAAGTATTAAATCATAGTACAGCTCACTTATTAGCTCAAGCCATTAAAAGATTATATCCGAAAGCTCAATTTGGAATTGGCCCAACAATTGAAGAAGGATTCTATTATGATGTAGATTTTGGTGATGATGTTGTTACAGAAGCTGATTTAGCAAAAATCGAAAAAATGATGGCAAATATTTCAAGTGAAGCAGTAGAAATTACAAGAAAAGAGGTTTCTAAGGAAGAAGCTTTAGAAATATTTAAGGATAATCCATATAAGGTTGAATTAATTAATGAGCTTGAAGGAGTTATTTCTACATATAGTCAAGGTGAATTTACCGATTTATGTCGCGGCGTTCACTTAACAAATACTAAGGATATTAAATTCTTTAAATTATTAAGCATTGCTGGAGCATATTGGCGTGGTAACTCTGATAATAAGATGCTTACAAGAATTTATGGTACATCTTGGTTTACTAAAGAGGATTTGGAAACTCATTTAAAAAATCTTGAAGAAAGAAAGAAAAGAGATCATCGTAAATTAGGAAAAGAACTAGGATTATTCATGCTTAGTGAATATGGTCCAGGATTCCCATTCTGGCTACCTAAAGGAATGATTTTAAGACGCACATTAGAATCATTCTGGTATGATGTTCATACTAAAGAAGGATACCAATTTGTTCAAACACCTATTATGCTTAATAAAGAATTATGGAAAATTTCCGGTCACTGGTTTAACTATAAAGAAAATATGTATACATCAGAAATTGATAAATACGAATTTGCGATTAAACCAATGAACTGTCCAGGGGGAATGTTAGTTTATAAAAATGATATTCACTCTTATCGTGAATTCCCATTAAGAGTTGGAGAATTAGGATTAGTTCATCGTCATGAAGCGAGTGGAGCTTTAAATGGATTATTTAGAGTTCGTAACTTTACTCAAGATGATGCTCATATCTTCATGACAGAAGATCAAATCGAAGAAGAAATTGGAAGATTAATTGATTTATATGATTATATGTATAATATCTTTGGTTTAAAATATCATATCGAACTTTCAACAAGACCATTAGATAAATATATTGGTAAAATTGAAACTTGGGATAAGGCGGAAGCAGCTTTAGCTAAAGCGATGGATAATAAGGGAATTAAATATATCATTAATCCAGGCGATGGAGCATTCTATGGTCCAAAATTAGATTTCAAATTAAAGGATTCAATGAATAGAATTTGGCAATGCGGAACAATTCAATTAGACATGAATCTTCCTGAAAGATTTGATTTAACATATATTGATCAAAATGGAGAAAAACAAAGACCAGTTATGCTACATAGGGCATTATTTGGCTCAATTGAAAGATTTATTGGTATTTTGATTGAACACTTTGGTGGGGCTTTCCCATTATGGTTATCACCAGAACAAATTAGAATTATTCCGGTAAATAAGGTTCATCTTGATAAGGCTTTAGAATTTAAAGCTGAATTAGAAAAACTTGGATTAAGATGCAATTTAGATGCAAGAGAAGAAAAATTAGGATATAAGATTCGTGAAGCACAGACTTCAAAAATCCCTTATACATTGGTTGTTGGGGATAATGAGGTAGAAACAAATAACTTCACTTATCGTAAATATGGTAGTCAAAATCAAGTTACAGTTAATCATGATGAATTTATTTCAATGATTTTAGATGAAATTAAAACAAAAAAGTGTTAAAATAAATACAGGTGAAAACCTGTATTTTTATTTGAAAGAAGGGATAAGATGTTAGAGGTAAAAAACATTACCAAAAAATTTGGGGATTTAGTGGCGGTTGATGATCTAAGCTTCACAATCAAGGAAGGAGAAATATTCGCTTTACTTGGAACCAATGGAGCAGGTAAAACCACAACATTTAGAATGATTACAGGATTGTTAGAACCAAATAATGGAGAAATCACGTGGGATGGAAATAAATATGGTTATGATTTTTCGGATAATATTGGTTTTTTAGTTGAAGAAAGGTCATTACTTACAAAACTAAAAGTATGTGATTTGGTTAAGCATTATGCCAAACTAAAAAGTATGGATGAAAAAACAATTGATGAAAAGCTTGATTATTGGTTAGATAGATTACAGATTAGCAATTATAAGAATAAAAAAATCAAAGAATTATCAAAGGGTAACCAACAAAAGATTCAATTCATCACATCGATTATTAATGATCCCAAATTGTTAATTTTAGATGAACCATTTAGTGGATTAGATCCATTAAATATTGAATTAATGATTGATATTATTCGCGAATTTCAAAAGAAGGGTAGTTGCATTATATTTTCTACTCATCGAATCGATCATGTGGAATTATTTTGCGAGAATTTAGTAGTTTTACTAAAAGGAAAAAGCGTAATAAGTGGAAACATTGATCAAATTAAAGATGATTTTAAGCGTAAAACAATTAGAGTTTCAGGAGATATTGATGTTAATAAAATTAAAGAAATAGATGGAGTTGTTAGTGTTAAGGATAACTTAAATGAGTGTGTTATTTCGATATCTGATTTAAGCATCTCTGAAAAAGTATTTGATTATATTAAAACATGTAGTAATATAACAAAATATGTTATTGAAAAACCATCACTTAGTGAAATATTTATAGAGAAGGTAGGGGTGGCATACAATGAGTAAATTTTGGTATTTAGTTAAATATTCCTTAAAAAGACGCATAAAAACAAAATCATTTGTTATTGCGAATATTATTATGGCAATCCTCTTAATTGGTATTATAAATCTTCCAACAATTATCAAAAAATTTGGTGGTGATTTTGATGATACAAAGGTTTACTATGTATTTGATGAAACAAACAAGGCCTATAACTATATGAATAGTAGTATTGTAGAAGGAATGAATTTACAATTAGAATTACAAGAAGATAGTTTCAATATTGAAAATAAAAAAAGCTTACTAAAAAAATGCGATGGAATTTTAGTTTTAAGTTTCCAAGATGAAATATTAAAGATGGAAATATATGCTAATGACATTTCATTAACTCAAGAGACATATCTTACTAATTTAGTAACGATAGCTAAATCAGCAATTTGGGAAGAAACAGCATCAGAAGAAGTAAAAGACCAAGTAACTACTTTATTAACAAGCCCAATTATTGATAAGCATTTAAAGAACAAAGAGGATTCATCAGAAAAAGCAATTTTAGGTATGGTATCAACAATCATAATTTTACCATTATTTATATTTATTGTAATGATGATGCAATTTGTTGGAACAGAAATCTTAGAAGAGAAATCATCTAGAAGTATTGAGTATATCATTTCTAATATCGAACCAGGAAAGCATTTTGGTTCAAAAATAATTAGTGCGATTATTTTTGTGGTCGTTCAATTCTTAATATTATTTGTTGCTGGTGTTTTAGGAGTAGTAATATCTAATGTTATCGGTGATGGATTTGCTAATTCAATTTCAAGCGTTGGTGCCTCAGCAGCAGAAGTAAATATTATTGGGGATATTACAAGCAAGATCCCATCAATGCTTGCAGTAATCTTCTTATTCTGTATTTTAGGTTATGCTCTATATTTAGTATTGATTGCGGTCTTCAGCTCAATGGCAACATCATTAGAGGACTTCCAACAATTCCAAACACCAGTAATGATTTGTATTATGGTTGCTTTCTATATTTCAATTTTTGGAATGAATTTTGAAGGATCACTATTTATAAAAATAATGGGATATATTCCGTTATTTTCACCGATGCTTGCGCCTGTTTTATTCATCAATGGAACATTTGGATTGATGGAGGTAATTATCGCTGCTTTGATATTGATTGTTCTAGATATTGTTGTAGTCAAATTTGGTGTTCCTTTATATCGTGTTTCCATTCTTGATTATTCACAAGATAAACTATTCGCTAAAGTTAAAAAGATGATAAAAAAATCTAAATATAAATAAAAAAGCTCTTAATAGAGCCATTTAATAGTAAAAGCACAATGAAATATCATTGTGCTTTATTTTTATTTTGTAAGAAAAGTTTTATAAGCTAAATAAGCTTCGTAAACATCGACCTTTGATACAATTTCCCATGGAGCATGCATATTTAATACAGCAACACCACAATCAATTACATCCATATTATAGTTTCCAAGGATATAGGCAATTGTACCTCCTCCTCCTTGGTCAACACGACCAAGTTCAGCAGTTTGATAGTTTACATTGTTTTCATCCATGATTTTTCTTAACCAAGCGATGAATTCCGGACTTGCATCATTGCATCCAGATTTACCACGAGCACCAGTATATTTGTTAAAGCATACACCATTACCAAGGTAAGCGGCATTTTTACTATCATTAACCCCAGCATATAATGGATCATATCCAGCACTTACATCACTAGAAAGCATCTTAGTATTTTCTAGGGTAGTACGTAAATTTAGGATTGTCCCACATCCAACTTTGTCTAATAATTTTAAAATAGTATTTTCAAAATATAAAGATTCAGCACCAGTAGCACCAATGCTTCCAACCTCTTCCTTATCTACTAAAATGCAGCAAGATGTATATTCAGGATTGTCAATATCTAATACCGCTTTTAAAGAAGTATAGGCGCATACACGATCATCATGTCCATATCCCATAACCATACTACGATCTAATCCAAAATCACGGGCCTTACCGCTTGGAACGATTTCTAATTCTGCACTTACAAAATCTTCTTCATCAAAATCGTATTTGTCCTTTAATAACTTTAAAATATTAGCCTTTACTGGATTTTTTTCTTCATCATTTAAAGGAATATTTCCTAAGGTAACATCTAAATCTTCGCCTTCAATAACCTTTGCGCCAGTTTTTGTTAATTGATCAGCTGAAAGGTGAATTAATAAATCATTGATACCTACAACTGGATCGTTTTCATCATCACCAATAACGACATCAATAACTGAACCATCCTTTTTACATACAACACCATAAATTGAAAGTGGAAGAGTAACCCATTGATATTTTTTAATACCACCATAATAATGAGTATCTAATAAGGCAAATCCATCTTTCTCATATAAAGGGTTTTGCTTAACATCAATTCTTGGTGAATCGATATGTGCACCTAATACCCTTAATCCTTCAGTTAATGGTTTATTACCAATAACAAACAAGCAAATATTTTTTTCTTTATTTGTTGAATATATTTTCATTCCTGGCTTAATTTCTTTAACATCATTGATATTTATAAATCCATTAGAAACTGCTAGTTTAACCGAATTTCTAACACATAATCTTTCAGTTTTTCCAGTTGAAATGAATGCTTTATATTCTTCGTTAAATTGCATGATTTCATCTAGATTATCATATTTTTTCCATGCATTTTCTTTATACATTTTTGTCATCTCCTTTGTTTGTTTTAATTATAATATTTTTTAAGAAACATATCAATGTAAATTTAATGATATTTTGTCATAACTGTTAATTCAAATAACAATTCTTTTTAACAATTCTTTTGACTTTATTCATTTACTTTGATAAACTATATTCAAGGTGATGAAAATGATTAAGCAATTACAAAACGATCGAATTAAAGAATTATTTGAAACAATATTAAAATTAGAAACAATTGAAGAATGTTACGAATTTTTTGAGGATTTATGTACAATTAAAGAAATTGAAGCAATGTCAATTCGCTTATTGGCAGCTAAAAAGCTTTTAGAGGGAAATACATATGAAGAAATTTTAGATAAGGTAGATATTTCATCTGCAACTTTATCACGTGTTTCAAAGGCAATCCAATATGGTGATGGTGGATATAAAAAGTTGATTGAAAAATAATTTTGTTATATAATAACTAATGGTGATAAAAAATGGATGAAAGATTAGTTGAAGAAATATTAAATGTCATTGATTTTTCTTGTGGTAAAACATTGAGAGAAACTCAAGGACTAAAAAGCATCGATATTATTGACGATGTTGTTCATTTAAAGGTATATCTAAGCGAGGTTACTGGAGAAGAAGCCGATAAGGTTAAAAACACTCTAGTAAGAATTGTTAAGCTAAATTATGGATATAAAGGAATTAAATTACAATTCATTCCTGAAAAGGAAAGAAATACCATCTATGATAACGGATGTAGATTCTTATTTGTTGCGTCTGGTAAGGGTGGTGTTGGAAAAAGTAATGTAACAGCAAATCTTGCATATGCTTTAAAAAGAATGGGTAAAAAAGTAGGTATTGTGGATTGTGATATTTATGGAGCATCAATTCCTAATGTCTTAGGATTACCTCATATGGAGGCTAGAGGAGATAAGGAAGGACATATTCTTCCAATGGAAGCTTATGGGATGGAGGTTTTATCAACTGAATTCTTTGTAGAGGATGATAGGCCATTAATGTGGCGTGGTCCAATGCTATCACGTATGCTTAATCATTTTTTCCAAGATACATTATGGGATAAAGATTTGGAATACCTATTAATTGATCTACCTCCTGGGACAGGTGATGTAGCTATAGATTTAGGTAAAATGCTTCCTAATGGAAAAATGATTGTCGTTACAACCCCACATCCACAAGCATCATCGGTAGCAGTTAAAGCTGGGCTTGGTGCGATGGAAATGAAAACCGAATTAATCGGGGTTGTGGAAAATATGAGTTACTTTAAAAATCCAGCAAATGGAAATCATGAATTTATTTTTGGTAATGGTGGGGGAAGCATTGTTTCTGAGCGCCTAGGTGTACCTCTATTATCAAATATTCCAATCGGTCAGGCTAAGAATTTTTTATTTGAATCAGATGAAGAAATTGGTCAATGCTATGATGAATTAGCTATAAAAATTGACACATTATTCTAGTAGAATACTCCCACTTAACACAAGTGAGGAGTTTTATTATTTTAGAAAACGTTTTTATACGTTTTTTTATTTGTAATTTATATATAATATCTAGTATAATACTTTTAGAAAGAGGTAATATTATGAAGAAACCAGTTACACTAATAATAATGGACGGGTATGGTTTAAGCGATAGCAATAAAGGTAATGCAATTTCTATGGCTAAAAAACCAAATCTAGATCAACTTTTTAAAAAATATCCGAACAATATTTTAGAAGCTAGTGGATTAGCTGTTGGATTACCTGAAGGTCAAATGGGTAATTCAGAGGTTGGACACTTAAATATTGGAGCCGGAAGAACAGTTTATCAATCATTAACTCGTATTAATGTAGCGATTAATGATGGATCATTTTTTACAAACGAAGCTTTCTTACATGCTTGTGATCATGTTAAGAAAAATAATTCAAAATTACATATTTTTGCTTTAGCATCAGATGGTGGTGTGCATTCACATACATCACATATCATTGCTTTATTAAAAATGGCAAAAATGCAAAACATCAAAGAGGTATATGTCCATGCTTTCCTTGATGGACGAGATGTTGCCCCAGATAGCGCCAAAATTTATTTGGAAAAAATTATGGAACATGGGAAAATTGCGACAGTAAGTGGTCGTTACTATGCAATGGATCGTGATAAGAACTGGAATCGTATTCAAGTTGCTTATGATAATATGATTAAAGGAAATAATGAACCAATTGATGTATTTGAAGGACTAGCTAAGAGTTATGAGGAAGGAATTTATGATGAGTTTGTTAAACCATACTTGTGTGATAAAAATGGTTTAATTGCAGATAATGATGCGATCATTTTCTCAAACTTTAGACCTGATAGAGCCATCCAAATTTCTACAGCCTTCTCAAATCCTGAGGTTATCAAGCCTGGTAATCCAATTGTTAAGGAAAACACTGTTGGATTAGATGCAACAAATGCACCAAAGAATATTTTCTTTGTTTCAATGATGAGCTATGCAAGTAGCGTTAAAGGCGAAATTGCCTTTGGATTACAAGATCTTAAAAACACTTTAGGTGACGTTTTAGCTGATAATAATATGAAACAATTAAGAATTGCTGAAACTGAAAAATATGCTCATGTTACTTTCTTCTTTGATGGAGGAGTAGATAAAGAGATTAAAGGATCTAAACGTGTATTAGTTAATTCACCAAAGGTTGCGACATATGACTTAAAGCCTGAAATGTCCGCATATGAGGTTACTGAAAAGGTAATTGAGGAGATTAATAATGATACACCAGATGCCATTATTTTAAATTTTGCAAACTGCGATATGGTTGGTCATACTGGTGTTATTGATGCAGCTGTTAAAGCAGTTGAAGCAGTTGACACTTGTGTTGGTAAGGTTTATGAAGCAGTAAAAGCTAAAGGCGGAGTATGTATTATCACAGCTGACCATGGAAATGCTGAAAAATTGCTTGATGCTGAAGGAAATCCGTTTACTGCTCATACAACAAATGTTGTTCCAGTTGTTATCACTGATAACAATATTACAGTTAATAAGGGTATCTTAGCAGATATTGCACCAACAATGCTACAATACTTAAATATCAAACAACCAAAAGAAATGACAGGAAAGTCTTTAATTAATGAAAAATAAGGTATATAATAGTAAAGGGTTAAATAAAAGTGATTTATTAATGGTTATCATTAATGGCCTTTCAATGACCTTAATTTTAGCAGTAGCAGTTGCTGCATTTAACTTAGTAACGATATTGGGTATGCAATATATCTTTGCACCATCATTATTATTAATCGCATATTTTTTACCTAAAAGTATTCGTAAATCATATGAGGATTATCATATTGCCTATAGTATAATCGCTATTATTCTCTTCCTAATTGGATACTACATAAGCAATGTTATAATAGTTAGCTTTCTTGGAGGAATAAAAGCTGGGTTTTCATTAGGTAATCTTAGATCAACTTTCATGATATTTTGGCCATTTACGAAAGCATTTTACAATTTTGCTACAATAATTTTATTAATAGTTGTTGTAATATCGATGGTAATGTGTTATAAAATCAGTAGGCCAAGTATTAAAGAATAAATTAAAATAGAAAAAGGAGAAAACTAAAAATGCCAAATATTATTGATATTTACGCAAGAGAAGTATTAGACTCAAGAGGTAACCCAACTGTTGAAGTTGAGGTTTACACTGAAAGTGGAGTAATGGGTAGAGCAATGGTTCCCTCTGGAGCTTCAACTGGTGAACATGAAGCAGTAGAATTAAGAGACGGAGATAAAAAACGTTTCTTAGGAAAAGGAGTTTTAACTGCTGTTAACAACGTTAACGAAATTATCGCTCCAAAGGTTATTGGGTTTGATTGCCGTGACCAAGCAAAAATTGACAAATTAATGATTGAATTAGATGGAACACCAAACAAGAGCAAATTAGGTGCTAACGCAATTCTTGGTGTATCTTTAGCTGTTGCTAGAGCTGCAAGTGAATATGTTGGATTACCATTATATGCTTATATCGGTGGTGTAAATGCTAAAGAATTACCAACTCCAATGATGAACATCTTAAATGGTGGTTCACATGCTGACTGGTGCATTGATTTCCAAGAATTCATGATCATGCCTGTTGGTGCTGAATCATTAAAAGAAGCAGTAAGAATGGGTGCTGAAGTATTCCATAACTTAAAAGCTGTATTAAAATCAAAAGGATACAATACTGGTGTAGGTGATGAAGGTGGATTTGCTCCAAAATTAGGAAGCAATGAAGAAGCTTTATCAACTATCGTAGCTGCTATTGAAAAAGCTGGATATGTTCCTGGAAAAGACGTTATGTTAGCAATGGATGTTGCAAGTAGCGAATTCTACAATGAAGAAACTAAGAAATATGAATTAAAGAGTGAAGGAAAAGAATTAACTGCTTCTGAAATGGTTGATTTCTATGAATACCTAATTGGAAAATATCCAATCATCTCAATTGAAGATGGTCTAGATGAAAATGATTTCGAAGGATGGAAGATTTTAACTGATAGAATCGGAGATAGAGTTCAATTAGTTGGAGACGATTTATTCGTAACAAATACTAAACGTTTAGCTATGGGTATTGAAAAAGGTGTAGCTAACTCAATTCTAATCAAAGTTAACCAAATCGGTACATTAACTGAAACTTTAGATGCTATTGAAATGGCTAAAAAGGCAAACTACACTGCTGTAGTATCTCATAGATCAGGTGAAACAGAAGATACAACAATCACTGATATCGCTGTTGCAACTAATGCTGGTCAAATCAAGACTGGTTCATTATCAAGAACTGATAGAATTGCTAAATATAATCAATTAATCAGAATTGAAGATGAATTAGGAGAAATCGCTAGATACAACGGTAAAAAATCATTCTACAACCTAAAATAGTTTAAAAAAGTCCTACAAATTTTGTAGGACTTTTTTAATACAAAAATCTAGTTTTTTATGTATTATATATTCGGTGATAAGATGAAGTGCTTAATATGTAATAAAAAAATATATAACAGGGTGACCTGGAAAAACCTATTTTGTGAGAAACATTATTTTGTTTGTGACCATTGTTTTATGGCTTATCCTATTAAAATAACCTATCAAACAATTCCAATCAATAAAAAATTAATTCATGTTTTTTCTCTCTTTGATAAGATGTATACTATTAACTCTTATGCCTTTATAATCGAACTATCAGGCCTTTTTCAGTACATTTCATCAAAGTATAATTTTAACGAAGATATTTTGTTTTATTATGAGTCAGTTAATGATTTCTTTAATGACTTAAATAACATTGAAAAAATAGGAGATTTAGCTAGTAATATTGTTGTTTTAACGACATTTCAATAATTTATGAAAGCGTTTTATTGATTTTATTTATATTTGTGATATAATGAAGATGTAAGGTACCAACTTACATTAGGAGGATGGAATTTATGAAGGTTGAAGTAGTTGGAAAGAATGGTTTTAGATTAACTGAAGCTATTGAAGGGTATGTAGTAAACAAACTACAAAAAATTGAGCAATTCTTTGCGAATGGTGTAATTGAAAATGCAAGAGTTGTATGTAAGGTTTATAATGATCACCATAAGGTGGAAATTACAATACCTACAAAAAATTTAATATTACGTTCTGAGGTTTGTGATGATGATATGTATGCTGCAATTGATAAATCAATTGATAAGCTTATCTCACAAGTTAGACGCCATAAGGACAAGGTAAAAGGAAAATTAGAAAAAGAAGGAATTAAACAAGTATTTAAAAATGACGTTGATTTAGATTTACTTGAAAAGGAAGTAATGGCATCTCAATTAGTTAAAAATAAAAAAATTGATTTACGACCAATGACAGTAGAGGAAGCTATTGACCAAATGGAATTATTAGGTCACTCATTCTTCATTTTCTTAAATAGCTCTACTCATAAGGTTTGCGTAACATATCTAAGAGATGATGGAAACTATGCGGTTATTGAAACAAATTAATATCTATTAGAGCGCTATAAAAAGCGCTCTTTTTTTTATAAAACGTAAAAAAATAGTATTAAAAATAAAATTTTTAATAAAAAATATTCACATGTGAAATATTTTTAGTTGTATATTTATTCTAAATATAGTATTATATAACTTGAGGTGTTATTTTATGTTTAAAAGTTTATTCGATGCTGGATACAAAGAGTATAAGCGTTGTGAAAAAATAGCTAAAAAGGTTTTCTTGCTTGAAGAAGCAACTGCTAAATTAACTGATGAAGAGTTAAAGGCTAAAACCTTTGAGTTTAAAGAAAGATATCAAAAAGGAGAAACTCTTGATGATTTATTAGTTGAGGCATATGCGGTTGTTCGTGAGGCTTCAAGAAGAGTCACAGGGATGTTCCCATTTTTTGTGCAAGTTGCGGGAGCTATAGCCATTCATGGTGGAAATATTGCGGAAATGAAAACTGGAGAAGGTAAAACTTTAACAGGAGTAATGCCGGCTTATTTAAATGCCTTAAGTGGTGAAGGAGTTCATATCGTTACAGTTAATGAATATTTAGCAGCCAGAGAAACTGAGGGACCAATTGGCGAAATCTATCGTTTCTTAGGACTTACTGTTGGATTAAATGTTCATGATATGTCTCAAGAACAAAAGAAAGAAGCTTATCAATGTGATATCCTTTATTCAACAAATGCGGAATTAGGATTTGATTATTTAAGAGATCACATGGTTTTATTTAAAAAAGATATGGTTCAAAGACCATTAAACTATGCCATCATCGATGAGGTTGATAGTATCTTGATTGACGAGGCGAGAACACCATTAATTATTTCTGGTGGTCAAAAAAATACTGGAAACCTATATATTTTAGCTGATCGCTTTGCGAAAAGCTTAGAAGATGATGAATTTTTAGTTGATATTGAAACAAAAACGGTAAATCTTACGCAAAAGGGTATTGCGAAGGCTGAAAAATCATTTAAAATTGATAACCTTTATGATTTACAATATGTTTCTTTAGTTCACCATATAAATAATGCCCTAAAGGCAAACTATACAATGGATAAGGACAAGGAATATATGGTTGTGGATGGAGAGGTATTGATCATTGATTCATTTACCGGACGTGTTTTAAAGGGACGCCAATATTCAGATGGATTACATCAAGCAATTGAAGCTAAAGAAAATGTAGAAATTAAGAAGGAAACTATTACTTTAGCTACTATCACATATCAAAATTTCTTCCGTATGTATAAGAAACTTTCAGGTATGACTGGTACTGCGAAAACTGAGGAAGAAGAATTTATTGAAATCTATAACATGTATGTTGTTGAGGTACCAACAAACCTACCAGTTATTAGAGAAGACATGACTGATTTAATTTATTTAACTGTGGAAGCTAAATATAAAGCAATCATTGAGGATGTTAAAGAAAGACATAAGGCAGGTCAACCGATTTTGATTGGTACAATTGCCGTTGAAACATCAGAAATCATTAGTAAAGAGCTTACTAAGGCTGGTATTAAACATAATGTTTTAAATGCTAAATTTCATGAACAAGAAGCGGAAATCATTGCGGCAGCTGGACAAAAGTATGCTGTTACAATTGCGACAAATATGGCCGGACGTGGTACCGACATTAAATTAGGTGAAGGTGTTAAAGAACTTGGAGGTTTAGCGGTTATTGGAACTGAACGTCATGAATCAAGACGTATTGATAATCAGCTAAGAGGACGTTCTGGTCGTCAAGGAGACCCAGGATATTCAAGATTCTACCTTTCTGCGGATGATGAATTATTATTGAGATTTGGTGGAGATTCATTCAAAAACAAAATCAGAATGATCATTGATTTGCAAAAGGGTGATGAAAACTCTGCTTTAGAATCTAAAATGTTTGCGAAATTCGTTAGAGGTGCTCAAAAGCGTATTGAAGGAAGCAACTATGATTCACGTAAAACAGTATTAAAATATGATGATATCATTCGTAAACAAAGAGAAATCATTTATGGACAACGTACTAGTGTTTTAGTTGAACCATCAATCGAGAAGAGTGTTAACGAAATGATTGAATCGGCTATTAGAGAAACAATTGATAAGCATATTACATATGGGGCAAATCAAACAACAATTGAGGATGAAGACATTGTTAAGAGCTTAAACGGTGGTATTTTTAAACCAGATACTTTTGCTTTAGAAACAATTGAATCTTTAACTCCTGAGGAAATTCATAAATATGTTTTAGATGAGGCCAAGGCAGAGATTGCTCGAAAGAAGGAAATCATCGATGAAGCCGCTTATAATGAATTCTTAAAGGTTGTTGTATTAAGAGTTGTAGATACATATTGGACAAAGCACATTGATCAAATGGCCGCTTTGCGTCAAGGTGTTACTCTACAAGCATATGGTCAAGGTAATCCATTTCAATTATATCAAGAACGCGGATTTGAGATGTTTGAGGAGTTAAACAGAAACATTGCTTATGACGTAACTAAATATGTTATAAGAGCGGAAATTAGAAATAATTTAGAGCGTGAAGAGGTTAATAAGCCTGTTGGAACAAATGCGGTAAAGGATGAATCTAGAAAAAGATCTCCATCAGCGGTAAAAACTGTTGTTCCAAAGATTAAACCTGTTGAAGAAAGAGAAATTGGGAAAAATGAATTCTGTCCATGCGGATCAGGAAAGAAGTATAAAAACTGCTGTATGGGAAAAAAATAGGTGATATAAATGGAAAAGTATGAAATTAATAAATTTATGAATAACTTTTCTAAAGAAATCAAAGACCTAGGTGATGCTATTGACATTTCAAAAATCAATAAGACGATAGATGAATTAACAGCTAAGACCCTTGAGCCAAACTTTTGGGATGACCAAAAGGGCTCACAAGCTGTTTTTTCTCTTCTAAATGACCTTAAGGATAAAAAGAAAAAGCTAGATGAATTAAGTGTTTCATATTCAGATATCGAGACCTTGATTGAAATGTATGATGGAATTGAAAATGAGGAGTATTCTTTAGAAATTGAAGATGAGATTTATAAATTAGATAAAAAAATCAAAGATTTTCAAATTATTGTATTATTAAATGAGAAATATGATGATAGTAATGCCATTATTGAATTACATCCAGGTGCTGGTGGAACAGAATCAATGGATTGGTGTGAAATGCTTTATAGGATGTATACAAGATATGCGACAAAAAAAGGATATAAAGTTGAACTTTTAGATTATCTTGCTGGTGAAGAGGCCGGAATTAAAAGTGTTATCTTTTTAGTTAAAGGGAAAAATGCTTATGGATATTTAAAGGCTGAGCGTGGCGTTCATCGTTTAGTCCGTATTTCACCATTTGATTCAAATTCTAGAAGACATACATCATTTGTTTCATGTGATGTCATGCCGGAAATTGATGATAAGGTGGATATTGTGATCAATGAAGAGGATTTAAAAATTGATGTGTATCGTTCAAGTGGAGCGGGTGGTCAATCAGTAAATACTACTGATTCGGCTGTGCGTATTACGCATAAACCAACTAATATCGTTGTTACATGTCAAAATGAGAGAAGTCAAATTAAAAACCGTGAGGTTGCGATGAGCATCCTAAAGAGTAAACTATTACAAGAGGAAATCAAAAAACAGGAAGAAGAGCTTGCTAGAATTAAGGGTGTTCAAATGGATATTGGATGGGGGTCACAAATTAGAAGTTATGTTTTTCACCCATATTCGATGGTTAAGGATCATCGAACTAATTATGAGGTGGGAAATACTGCAGCAGTAATGGATGGGGATATTGATGAATTCATTAAAGCATATTTAAGATATAAGGTGAACAGTGATGACAAAAAAGAATAAAAAAATATTAACATATTTAGAGATTACCTTTGGAGTTATTTTAGTTGATATTGCCTATTATTTTTTCTTACTACCTTCAAGCTTAGTTGTTGGTGGGGTAATGGGTTTATCAATTATTTTCAAGGATATTTTGAATCCAACATTATTTATGTATACTGCTAATGTTATATTTTTAATTATTGGTGGATTGATATTGGGAAAACAGTTTTTTATCAGAACGGTTTATGGAACGCTATTAACTCCATCAATTGTGGCAGTTTTAGAATTGTGTAATGTCCCAACCGATTTAATAATGCGTGATATTTCCAGTGGAAACTATTTGCTTATTGTAGCCATTGGAGCGACATTATTAACCGGAATTGGTTTAGGAATTGTTGTTAGAAATGGCGCAACAACAGGGGGAATGGATGTTCCACAAAGAGTCATTAGTAAGGTTTTTCGTCTCCCATTTTCTTCAGTAATGTATGTTATTGATGGATCAATTATTTTAATTGGAGTACTAGTCTTTGGAATTGAAAAGGGATTCTTTGCGGCGGCAGTTTTAATCACATCTGGATATTTGATAGACATCATGTGTGTTGGTGGAGTTTCACGAAGAGCAGCTTATATTGTCACAACCAAGCCAGATGAAATAAGAGATTCTATTTTTAAAGAAATTGACCGTGGAGTTACTAAAATAGATGTTGTTGGTGGTTATACAAATACTGAAAAAACAATGCTTGTTTGCATCATGGCTAAAAACGAATACTATAAGCTAAGAACATTAATTGATAAGATTGATGAGAATGCGTTCGTCTTTATTACTAAAACCAATGAAGTTTTAGGAGAAGGATTTGGAACATACGATAAGGAGTAGATCATATGAATAAAAAAGCCTTAACAGGTATTTTAACTTTAATTATGGTTATTACATGTAGCTTTACTGGATTTTTTATTGGAAAAACATTTTCGGGATTAGAATCACATGGTAGATATGATGTTCTAGATGAACTGTCTGAGGTGTTAAATCAATACCATTACAGTGATGTTGATGAAAATGATTTGTTAATGGGAGCGGCTAACGGAATGGTTTCTTCTTTAAATGATCCGTATACATTTCTATTTGAATATAGCGCTAACCAAAGTATTGGAGAAGAATATATTGGTATTGGAATTAGTTTTTCTTTGATTGATGGAGAGTTTGTTGTAAAAGATGTAATTGAGGGTTCTCCAGCCGATTTATCAGGAGTTAGAATTAACGATGTTTTAATTAAAATTGGTGATACATCATTAGAAAACAAAAATTTTACGGATTTAGGTTTATTAATTAAGGTTAATTTAGGTGAAGAGAATACTTTGACATTTTTAAGGGGAAGTAGAGAATATAGTGTTACTTTAGTTTCAAGTGTTATTAATGCTCCTTCAATTAAATACCGCAATATTGATGGTATTGGATATATTAAGATTGTGGAATTTTCTGAAAAAACCGCTAATCTATTCAATCAAGCATTAAAAGCTTTAGAGAATGAAAATATTACTGGTTTAATAATTGATGTTAGAGATAACCCAGGAGGATATTTGGGCTCTGTCGTTAACATTCTTACAAATTTTATGACCGGAAATAGTCCATATTTAAGAATTGAGAATGTTAAAGAAAGTGATCAAGAACTAAAAAACACTTATTATTATCCATTAAGGGATACGGTAAAAAAATCTTATGATATCAAAGTTTTAATTAATGAAAATAGTGCATCAGCCGCAGAGGTTTTTGCGGTCGCAATGCATTATAATGGTGGGTATGATTTGATTGGAAAAACAACTTATGGTAAAAGTGTATATCAAGTTGATTACGAGATGCAAACGTTAAAAAACTATTATCTACATATTACCTTGGGTAATTGGTATGGGCCTGATAACTATAGTGTTAAGGATCAAGGAATTGCCCCAACAAAAGTGGTTTCAAAGAATTCTTATATGAATCTAGCACAGGTTATATTAACTGATGAAAAGTATGAACTTGATGTTGTTAGTGATGATGTTAAGCAAATTCAATTGATGCTTAAATGTTTAGGATATGATGTAAGAACTGATGGATATTTTGATGTAGATACTCTTTTAGTTTTAAATAATAAGTTTTCAAAGTCATACATCGATGCAGCCTTGGCTGATGAAATATATGAACTATATAAGGTAGAGGTAAAAAAGGATATTCATGATGCGTTATTACAAGAAGCATTATTAGAATTAAAATGAGAATTGATGTAAAAAAAGAAAAAAATAAGTATCGTTTAACATCTGATAATCTAGATATGCTAGTTTATGAGGATGTGATTATTAAGTATCGTTTATTACACTCTACTTTAGTTGATGAGGAATTATTAAAGGAAATAAAGGAATATTCATTTATTGTGGATGGATATTATATGGCTAGAAAATATTTAAATAAGCCAAGAACCATTAACGAGGTTAAGATTTACTTAAGAAATCAAAATAATTATCATGTAAAAATCATTGAAATGCTTTTAAATCAACGTTATTTAGATGATGAGTTATATTCTAATATGTATTTAAACTATCAAAAAAAACGCAATTTAAAGGGTATAAAGTTGATTAAAAATGAATTATCCTTAAAAGGTGTAGATACAGAAATTTTAAATAATTTAGAATATGGCGACGAACAAGAAAATATTGATAAATTAGTCGCAAAGTTAAAAAAAACGGCTAAAAACAAAAGTTCGAAGGCTTTAAACGAATATATTTATCATTATTTAAAAAACAAAGGCTATATTGATATAAAATTTGAGGAAGTGGCGTGTGATGAATTACCGCTTATCAAAAAGGAATATGAAAAGCTTTTAAAAAAATATGAAAAGAAGTATAGTGGATATGAGCTAAGAAGTAAAATATTTAATAGCTTATATCAAAAGGGTTTTAAAGCTGATTTAATTAACAAGGTAATAAAATAAAAGAGAATGAAACTTAATTCATTCTCTATTTTTTTTAGTAGTTTAACTTGTTATTTTTGTTTGAATTATTACTAGCATTATTTGCGTTATTATGGTTTTTAGCATTGCTATTTTGATAATTTGAAGATTCACTAGAGTATTCTTCATTATAATGATTGCATTCATTTTGATAGTTTTCTCTAGATTCTTCTTGATATTTGTTCATTTCATTTTGGTTGTTATAATTTTTTTTCATTTTATAATCCTCCTTCATTTGATAGTTTTCTCTTTTTTTTGATTTTTATAATAATTATTAGACATTAAAAAAATGGAAAATAAAAAAATATTTTAAAAAATCGCATTATATTGCACATTTGTTTTATTAATCTTTAATATATTGTTTCTAGAAGGGAGAATTTTTATGAAAAAGAAAGAGGAAAAGCAGGTCAATAATATATGTGCTTTAATAAACAAATTGAAGACTAATAAAAAAGTGGACAAGGATATGATTAATGATGCAAGGATAATGTATGAGTCATTAAATGATGAACAAAAGAGTCATGTCTATAACAAGAAGGATTTAGAAGATTTAGAAAAGAAGTTTTTAGCTAAGGATGGAATTACTTTAGAAGAGCGTAATTTGCGAGATATCGTTGATAATCAAATTGTTCTTAGTTTAAAAACAGTTAATGATGAAATTCTAGATTTAGATTTGAAAAAGGAATGTGTGTTATATACTTTTAATTTATATAACAGCTTAAATGAAAATCTAAAAATAATGCTTAAAAATGCTAATTGCTTAGAAGAGATTAACCAAATAATTACTAAACTAGAATTAATTGCTAAGCATAAAGAATTAGCCGCTGAGGTTATTAAGCTTATTGATGAGCTTCCGTTAGATGTCACTTTAAGCGAAGAAGGAATGGTTAACGAAGCTAATGAAGCTTATATTAATTTAGTTGATGATGCGAAAAAGTATGTTACAAATTATGAGAAGCTCTTAAATTTATTATCAGTTATTGAAAGCATTAAAAATGCAATGGTGGTTGTTGAGGCAATTGATGCCATCAAAACGCGAGTTACTCTTGAGGATGAAGAGCGAATTAATGAAGCACTAGTAATGTATGAAAATTTAAATAATAATGAAAAAGTATATGTTACAAATTATGCTAAATTAATCGAATTAAATAATGTCATTAAAGAATTAAAACAAGCACAGGCTGATAAAAAATCCGCAAGCAATATGGATAAACAAATATCATTGCTTCATTCACTAGTTACTGATGATAATGTATCACTGGCAAACAAACTTGAACAATATAATTTAGTTTTAGGAATTTATGAATCCTTAAGTGAATCAATTAAGGACTATATGGAGAATAAAGATTTATTTGTAAAAACATCAGAAATATTGGATGATTTAATATTAGAGGATAAAAGAAAAGGCCTTGCTAAAGCGATTTTTGATGAAATTAATAGTATTCCATATCATATTGAAGCAACCCATTTAAATTATTTAAATGAGATTGATTCAAGATATATTAATCTTGATGCAGATTTAAAGAAGCTTGTAACTAATTATGATGTTTTAACTAAAGCGATAGCAGTTAGCACGAATAAGAATAAGGCATTAGATGTTACTTCAATAATTAATAGTATTGAGATAAATTATGATCGTAAACTGGTTTTAAAGGCTAATGAAGCTTATAATAGTCTTGACCCTGAAGCCAGAGGATATGTCTTTAATTATAATGAATTGGTCCATTATATGAATAATATGAACTATTATGAGTTTATGGTTAAAAAGGCTAATAAGCTTAATGAAGAAATTAAAGCCTTTAAGGTTAGTAGTCTTGATGATGAAAAGGATCTATTAATCTATAAGAGTGAATATGAAAGCTTAGATTCCTTAGTTTTAAATTATGTAACTCATGCCCATATTTTAACAGAAGAACAAAACAAGATTAAGCGCCTAAGAGGAATTAAAACATTAGAAGAAAAAATTTCTTTATTGCCAAACCCAATTAAATATGTCCATAAGAGTGTTATTATTGATTTAATGAATGAGGCTAAGGATTTTGATTTTGTTAGTGATAAATTAAATAAAGCCCATCAAGAAATTGAAAAAATGGAAGATTTAATTATTAATGTTGAGCATCTAATAGATGAAATTGGAGATGTGGAAATTCATGAAGGTGATGATATTGCCAGAGCACGCATGGCTTATGAAATGCTAGATGAGGATTTAAAAATCCATGTTTCAAATTATGAAAGAATTTTGGATATGGAACGTGAGTTTATTAAGCTTGAAAGTCAAACTGAGGATGTGAATGATGAGATAAATAGTTACATTGATGAACAAATACTATTGTTAAGTGAGATGTGTAATGATGATGGGATTGAGAATTCAAAAAGAATTGAATATTTGAAATATGTATTAAAGCTATATGAAAATAGAAATGATATGGTTGTTCATAATTCAAAGATCCTTTTAGAGATTAAAAGCCAATATTTACCGGTAGACTAAAGATAATAAATCCCTTATCATATTTATGAGGTGAGGGAGATGAAAATAGTTATATTATGCGTTTTATTGGTATTTTTAACCAGCTGTAAGAAGGAAGAAATAAAAGAGAATAATCCAACATCAACAGTCATTACCGCGTCTAATAAAAATGAACTTAATAAAATCGTAACGAAGAATCAAAAATATGAATTGCCAGATATTAAGATCGTTTATGATGCAAGTTATATTAAAATTTATAGTAATTATTTAGTTCCGATAAAGGAAGGAAATACGATAATAAGTGTTGGTAATGATATTATTAATTTAAATATTATTGAAAGCAATTTAGAAGATTATTTAAAAAGCATTAAAAATGATAATTTACTATATACTTTAAACATTTATGATAAATACGTATACAAGGGATATAAAAGTGCTTTTATGTATCTTAACGAGGATCTAATTATTCAAAATGATCATCTAAGTAAGAACACAAAAGCACGTCCTTGTATAAAAAGAGAGATAAAATATATCGTTATTCATGAAACAGGCAATACTGATGCTGGAGCACTTAATCATGCAAAATATTTAAAAAATAATGAGAATAAGCAAGCAACTTCCTGGCATTATACCGTTGACAATCATTATGTTATTAATCATATACCCGATAATGAGGTTGCCTATCATGCTGGTGATGGGTTAAAGGACGATGGCGGTAATAAAAATGGGATTGGAATTGAAATGTGTGTTAACAAGGATGATGACTTTTTCTATAACATGCATCGTACCGCAAAGCTTACGGCTCATTTGATTGACAAATATAATCTTGATTTATCATGTGTTAAAACCCATAGCGATTTTGCGAAGAAGAATTGCCCATTAACCATAAATAATTACAAACTAATGAACTATTTTAAGGATTTGGTTAATGTAGAATTGTTTTTCTTAAAAAATGATATAAAAATTAATTATATTGATAAAAATCTCCATGAGAATGGAAATGTAATTAATCCGAAAGAAATATACCAAATAGAAATTACAAAAAATTTAAAAACCTATTTATTTGAAATCTAAGACATGCTATAATTTATATGAGGTGATTTTCATGTTTTGGACGGTGTTAGGTTATATTTTTAGTACCATCATTCTATTATCTGCCATTTTCTTTTTAGCCACTCGTGAGGAGCACCAACAAGAGGTAGATGAGGATGAGAAATTTATGAATGAACTTCTAAAGTCCAAGGGTGTAAAATCATTTAAAGAGTTAGAAGAAAAGGGAGAAAGTAAAAGACTATAAAAAAAAGAGACTCTAAAAGTCTCTAATTAACCGAATAACCCTTTTGCTAGACGATTACTATTAAATTTTAACGCTTTAGTTTACAAAAGTCAATAATTATTATAAAAAAAGCAAGAGAAATCTTGTTTTTTTTTAATATTTTATGCATGAATTAAATAAAAAAAGCTTAATTCATATAACTTATGAGTTAAGCTTTATATTTTAAATGGTACACCCTTACGGGATCGAACCGTAGACCCACTGATTAAGAGTCAGTTGCTCTACCAGCTGAGCTAAGGGTGCATATTGGTCAGTGACCATAAATAAATATATCATTATCTAATATTTTTGTCAATCATTTTTTAAAAATAAATCATTTATAAATAATAATCTTTTTTTAAAAATAATTATTTTTTATGGTATACTATTTTTGGTGATTAACAATGATAGATATGAATTATTATAAGGAAATTGCAGAAAAGGTTTTTAATTGTGATAGCCCCTCTGGATATACAAGTAAGGCGGTTAAGTTAGTAAAATCCCTAGTAGATGATTTAGGATATGAGTCAAGTGAAATCAAAAAGGGTGGACTAAAGGTTTTTGTTAAAGGGAAGAGCAGCGAAAAAAAATACGCGACAAGTGCCCATTTAGATACTCTAGGACTGATGGTTAGAAGCATCAAACCTAATGGTAATCTAGCAGTTACTCCAATTGGAGGAATTATGTTTCCAACCTTAGATGGTGAATATTGTAAAATTTATACGCGTGATAATAAATGCTATAGTGGAACCATCTTATCAACATCTCCATCAGTTCATGTTTTTTCAGATGCCCGTTCAAAAAGTCGTGATCAGGATAATATGGAAATTAGGATTGATGAAATTGTTAAATCTAAGGATGATGTTCTTAAATTAGGAATTGATAATGGTGATATAGTTTGCATTGATCCAAAATTTGAAATAACTGATAGTGGATTTATTAAATCAAGATTTATTGATGATAAAGCATCAGTATGTATTCTTTTAACATTATTAAAATATTTTAAGGATAATAATTTAAAGCCTGATTATGATACCTTCTTTTTCTTTACGGTTTATGAGGAGGTTGGCCATGGAGCAAGTGCACTAGATGAAGAATTTGATGAGTTTATTACGGTTGATATGGGATGCATTGGTTTGGATTTAGCAGGTAGTGAATATAAGGTTAGTATTGCGGCAAAGGATACTTCTGGTCCATATGATTATGATATAACAACTAAATTAATTAATATTGCTAAAGAAAATAAGATTGATTATGCAGTTGATATTTTTCCATTCTATTCATCAGATGTATCAGCGGCACTTCGCGGTGGTGGAAGCTTTAAAGGAGCGCTTATCGGCCCTGGAGTTCATGCATCACATGGAATGGAAAGAACACACCTTAATGCGATTTTAGAAACAATCAAGTTATTAAATAAGTATATTTGTAGGTGATTTATTTGAAATTAGGTATTATTGGGGCCGGCCCTAGTGGACTAGCCTGTGCTATTAGTTTTAAAAGAAAAAATAAAAATAGTGAAGTTATCATCTTTGATAAAAAAAATAAGTTTGGAAAAAAGCTAAAGGCATCAGGTAATGGAAAATGTAATATAAGCAATATTAATTTTGATGATGTTTCATATAACAATCATTATTTTGACATTGCTAGTTTTAATATATTTGATTTTTGTAAATCTTTAGGGATTATGCTAAAGAGTGATAGTAGTGGAAGAATATATCCATATAATGAGCAGTCATCGGATGTGCTTGATGCGCTTACTTTAGAATGTCATTTGTTAGGAATTAAAATTGTATTTGAAGAGGTTTTAGAGGCTAAAAAGGACAATTTATTTGTTGTAAAAACGACAGATAATAATTATGAATTTACACATTTAGTCATCGCTTGTGGGTCAAAGGCTTCAAGCAAATTAGGAACTAATGGTGATGGATATAGGCTTGCTTTAGCCTTTAATCACCATATTACCAGAATACTTCCAGGCTTAGCACCGTTAAAATGTGAAGGTTTTAAGGAATTATCAGGAATTCGTGCAAAGTGCAATTTAAAGGTTATGATTGATGGAGAGCTTAAATATCAAGAAAATGGCGAGATACAATTTAAGGAAGATGGTATTAGTGGTATTTGTGTATTTCAAGCCGCAAGCATTTTTGCGAGAAATAAATATGATAGTCTTGTTTTAGATTTTTTTCCCGATTTGAAAGTTGATGAGTTATCTAATTATTTTAAAAATGCTAATGATGATTTATATTTAGATTCATGCGCTTTTGGATTTATGAATAAACTTTTGTTTAAAAAAATCATGGATGATTCTAATATTTCATATCGTTCAATTAAAAAAGGTGATTTTAAGGAATTTGATAAATTATCTTATGCTTTAAAAAATTATGAAATCCATGGGTTTTCACCTTCATCCTTTGATAATGCTCAGGTGTGTGTAGGTGGAATATCTTTAGACGAGGTTACTAATAAATTTCAATCTAAGCTAGTTGATAATCTATATTTTTGTGGAGAGGTTTTAGATGTGGATGGTTTAAGTGGAGGATATAATATTCATTTTGCTTTAGCCTCAGGGTATCTATTAGGAGAAGAAATATGATTGTTGTAAATGGAGTTAAAATCCCTTTGGATTATGATGACAATTTAATAACGAAAATCTTAGAGAAAAAGCTTAAAACTAAGGTTAATTACTTTAAAATCGTTCGTAAATCAGTTGATGCGCGTAAAGAGGTTTTTTTCTCAATGAATTTTCATGTTAGCTGTAAAAATGAGTCAAAGCTTAAATATGATAAGGTAGTACCATATAAGGATTTAGTAGTTCCTAAATATCATAAGGGTCAAGTGGTGATTGTTGGGGCAGGACCTGCTGGTTTATTTGCGGGGCTTGTTTTAGCATATGCTAATGCTAAACCGATCATCCTAGAGCGTGGATGTGACATTAAACAGCGTGATATGGATGTCGATAAGCTATTTAAAGAACGAGTTATTAATCCGAATTCCAACGTTGCCTTTGGTTTAGGTGGGGCTGGTACATATAGCGATGGAAAGCTTACTACTAATATTAACAATGAATATAATCGTTTTGTTTTAAATGAGCTTGTTAAATATGGTGCTCCAGAGGAAATATTGTATTTAGCAAAACCACATATTGGAACGGATATATTAAAAAATGTTGTGACTAACATTGCTAATAAGATTGTAGAGCTTGGTGGAGAGATTAAATTTTCGCATCAGTTTATCGATTTTATTGATGGAGAAGAAAAGGTAGTCATTGCTAGGTTCAATGATGAGCTTGTAAAAATCAATGCTGAGAGTATAATTTTAGCTATTGGTCATAGTGCACGTGATACATTTAGATTGTTAAAAGAAAAGAATCTTTATATGGAACAAAAGCCATTCTCGATGGGTGTGCGTGTTGAACATAAGCAGGAGCTAATCAATGACATTCAATATAAGATGAAGCATAAAAATTTACCACCCGCTGAATATAAGATGGCAGTGCATTTAGATGATCGTGATGTCTATACCTTCTGTATGTGTCCTGGGGGAATTGTAGTTCCTTCAATGCAGGATAAGAATATTTTAGTTACTAACGGAATGAGCTATCATAGCCGTTCATTAGAAAATGCTAATTCTGCTGTTTTGGTGAATGTTAAGCCTAGTGATTATGAAAGTGATGATCCACTTGCAGGTGTTTATTTTCAAGAAAAATATGAACGATTGGCTTTTGAACTTACAAAAAATTATAAAGCACCAGTATCTTTGTTAGGCGATTTTTTGAATGATAAAACATCTGTGAAGTTGGGAGGAGTAACGCCAAGCTTCATTTTAGGATATGAATTTAAGGATTTACGTTTGTGTTTGCCAGATTTTGTGGTAAAATCATTAAAAGAAGCCTTTTATAAATTTGATGTTATTATGCCGGGATTTAAGTGTGATGATGCGATTTTAACGGCTATTGAATCAAGAAGTTCATCACCTGTAAGGATTAAAAGAGATGAGAATTTTGAGTCAAACATCAAAGGAATTTATCCATGCGGTGAAGGGGCTGGCTATGCTGGTGGAATTATGACTAGTGCTCTTGATGGAATTAAAATAGCTTTGAAAATTTTGGAGGGATAATATGAATTGGTTAGGATATACACTTATTGGAGCAATTTTATTTATCATTGCTTTTTGTGTTTTTTATTCATGCTACCTAATGCCGACATTAAGAAAAAATGATGTTTGCAATCGTTTTGAGGAAATTTTAAAAGAACGTGGCGAAGAATATGAGATAAAAAAATTTAAGGGTGAATGGTGTGATTTCCGCTTAGATTTAAAAGACAAGACATATTATGTTAAGCATTTTGTTGTTCCTGGTCGTGAGGAGGTTGTCATTAACAATCCATACAAATGGCAGGTTTTAGGTGGGTCAAAGGGCTTTTTATTCTTAAAGGGTGTGGAAGCTTTTGTGGATGGTCCTTGTAATACTGATAAGGAAATTGTTAAGGTTGCGGTTTTTTATACACATTGTAAGCTTGTAATGTATTATAAGAATGAATGTGATATGGATTTTGTATCACCAAGAACAAGTGTTCATGGTATAAAATTTATTGGTTTTGATGAATTAGAAGACAAATTTGATTGGTTATAGAAAATGGTGAATTATTCACCGTTTTTTTGTCAAATGTTTATTATAATTTATACTTTTATTTATAATAAAAGTGTGATAGAATATTTACAAATACGAAAAAAGGGGTGGAATCATGACTGCAGATTATTGTACTTGGTTTTTAAAGCATTTTAAAAACTACAATTATTATGGAGAAGAAGCACAAAATCTTAAAAGACGTTTAACACGTATTTCTGAGAGACTATCTGCACCACCAGAAGCGGAAATTATCGAGGTTTACGTAGCCTTCCTACGTTTATATAATGCTGATATTTTTTCAGTTAAATCTAAAAAATATCCCGGTATTAGACCTAAAACAGGAGATTATTTTTTGATTTTTTATATGGATGATACACCAGTTCCGATGGCATATTTGTCAGAAAAAACTGTAATTTCTGAAAATGATATTCGTGATGCGATCATTACGGAGCGTGAAAAGAAATTAAAATATTTCCAAGATGTTAGTGAATATCAAATGAGTAAAAGAACATATATTCGAAATCTATTAGAGGAAGCTCATCTAAAATTTAGCGCAACAGGTAGTGGACTTACAGTTGTTTCGTTTGTTATTTTTGCGATTCTAGCATTAGTTGCGGCAGTAATGTTCTTTTTCTCAGGAATTAAAAAATATTTTGGATTTGATAGTACAGTTAATTATACAATTATTGCTTTATCGTTTTTAGCATTTGTTACCTACATTTTGCTAGCAGTCTTTGGTAATAAGAAGTATTCTTATTATTCAAAATCTCGTGAAATTGTTGATAAGATGTTAGAAATTCAAGATCGAATTGATAATAGTGTATTAAAGATTAAACAAAGCAATACACAAGATATTCGTTTAGCTATCCGTAATGGAAAGAAAATTAAACCATTATTTGAGGATATCGACTATGGCATTGAATTAAGATATATTGAGACTTCAGTTGAGCTTTTAGAGCATCGATTAGATTCTCCTAAATCTTCACTTACATCTTTATACGTTGCCTCTAGTTTATCTTTAGGATACGTTGTTTCAACATTAACTCTTGGAGTGATGAGTCATAATGGCCATGGAAGTCATAGTTATATTGCAGTACTGGCAATTTGTTTTATTGATTTATTGTTAATTATTTTATTTAGAAAGAAGATTAGAATTTATCGTGTTATTATTATTGCGCTATTATCTTCTTTACTAGCTATAATTTATGCAATGTATTTAAATAATCTCATCTGAGATTATTTTTTTATCGAGGTGGCATATGAAAATTAGTTTTAAGGTTGATGAAAAAAAGGTTATTAAGGATTATTTAATTGAAAGAAATTTTTCTAAAAAAATCATTCGTGATATTAAAGATAATATTTATGTTAATAATAATAAAAAAAGGCTTTGGGAAGCGGTTTTATATGGGGATAATTTAGAAATTATTCTTGATGATGAAATATCTAATATAATTCCTGTAGAGGATGATTTAGAAATTGTTTATGAGGATGAATATTTAATGGTTGTAAATAAAACAAAAAGAATTCCAGTGATGCCAAATCATGGATATTATACTAATTCTTTAGCAAATCATTTGATGGCTTATTTTGTAAAAAACAATATAAAGTCAACTATTCATTTGGTTAATCGTTTGGATAAGGATACTTTAGGATTAGTTTTAATTGCGAAACATAAATTGATTCATGGAATACTATCAAAGATGAACATTGATAAGAAATATTATGCGGTTTGTGATGGCATCATCTTTGAGGATGGAGAGGTTTCTTTACCGATCGCTAGAGGTGAGGATATTAAGAGAGTTATTGGTGGATCAAAGGATGCTAAAACCGTTTATCATGTGATTAAGAATAATGTTAATACATTATTAGATATTAGTTTACTAACTGGTAGAACTCATCAAATTAGAATTCATTTATCGGAGATTGGCCATCCGATAGTTGGGGATTCTTTGTATGGTAATGGTGGAGAACTAGCGCTTATGAGTTATTATTTGGGATTTAATCATCCGATAAGTAATAAGTATATGGAATTTTCTATTCCATTAACAAAGGATATGGAGAAAATTGTTTAATTATTGTATAATTAATATATGAGGTGATATTTATGGAAGCTGGTTTACATTATAATTTAAAGGTTGTTCGTAAAACAGATATTGGATATATGTTAAAATTTATGGATAGTGAAGTTTTATTACATAAAAATGAGGCTTTTCGTGATTTGGAGATTGGTGAAGAGGTTCGAGTTTTTATTTATTATGATGCTAAAAAGCGATTAACAGCTACAATGAGTGAAGCAATCTTAACGTTAGAAAAGCCAGCTTGGGTTTCTGTTAAAAGTGTTGTGCATGGCTTAGGCGTTTTTTTAGATGTCAATATCAATAAAGATATTTTATTAAGTGCAGAATATCTTCCATATGATGATGAGTGTTGGCCAAATGTTGGTGACAAACTTTTTTGTATGTTAAAAAATAAGGGGCGTTTGATTGCGAAGGTTTGTAATTTGAATGATTCTAAGGCTTATGCCATGAAGGAATCAATTTTACTACATGACAATGTAGTAGCCTATGTGACTAGAATAAATCCAGAGGGTATCGGTTTATTTACAAAGAATCTAACATACATTTATGTTCATAAAACACAAATGCGTAGGAAATATCGTTTAGGAGAAGAGGTTAGTGTAAATATTACAGCGATTAATGAACGTGGTTATCAAGGTACTTTAATTAAACAAAAGGAAAGTATGATTGATGATGATTCAGTGATCGTTCTTAATTATTTGAAAAACCATAACAAAGTAATGAATTTTGATTCAGATAGTTCACCTGAGGATATTTTAAGAACATTTAATATGAGTAAAAAAGCTTTTAAGAGAGCTTTAGGTCATCTATATAAAGAAAGAGTAATTGATTTTAAGGATGGTAAAACAGTTTTAGTAAAGGAGTAGTTTTATGCGCTTAATTTGGAGGTTGTTTTTTACATGCTTAATTATTCTTTATGCATGTCATGATTATCATTTAATATCCTTTAAAAATGGTATAAAGGTCTGCGGTGAATATGTTTCATCAGAAAAATATGATGAGACACCAACCGATGCCTTTATTTATACATATAAACCATATCCTTTTTTAGATGCGTATTGGTGCGTTGTGGAGACTAAGGGAAAAATTGTGGTGGTAATGCTAAATGATGAGGAGAGTAAATTGATAGAAGAATCTTTTACTGGTGAATACTTTTCTAATTCAGTTTGTGCTGAAAAGCCATTAAATGTGTTATTTTATATTCTTGGTATTTTCTTTGTTTTAACAATTCCCAAACCAAAGAAAATCAAATACATAAAGGATGAGAAGAATGAATAAAACAATTGAGATTAAAATTAATAAATTAGGAATCAATGGTGAGGGTATTGGTTATTACAATAAAAAGATTTGTTTTGTGCCAAATGCATTACCTAATGAGGTTGTAAAAGCGGAGATTGTTAAAGATAATGAGAAATTTCTTGATTGTAAATTGATAGAAATCATAACTAATTCAAATGATCGTGTCATTCCTAAATGTAAGTATTATGAGGCATGTGGTGGTTGTAGCTTAATGCATTTAAATTATGAGAAGTCATTAGAATTTAAGCGTGAGTTGATTATTGAGTCAATCAAAAAGTATACGAATCTTAATCCTTATAGCTTTGAAATTAAAAAGGTTATTGGAATGGAAAATCCTTATCATTATCGCAATAAATCACAGTTACCTTATCAAAAAAACAAGAGCGTTGTATATGGAATTTATAAGGCAAATAGTAATATTTTGGTTCCAATAACTAATTGTTTAGTCCAAAGAGAAGCGCTTAATGATGCGAATTTTCATATATCAAGGTTGATGGACAAGCATCATATTTTACCATATGATAAAAAGAGCCGTAAAGGTTGTGTGCGTTATGTGGTGGTAAGAGAAAGCATCAAAACAAATGAGATGCAGGTAACCTTTATTTTAGAGAACAATAAAACGGATTTAAGTAAGTTTATTGAAGATGTTTTAAAAATTGAAAATGTGGTATCGGTATATACAGATATTAATTCTAATCTTAAATCAAATGATATTTTTGGTAATAAGCTTACAAAAATTAAGGGTGAAAATACCATTAAGGAAGGTTTAGGTGATTTTCATTTTTCTTTACTACCTAATGCTTTTTTTCAACTAAATCCAGTTCAAACAGTTAAACTTTATGATTGCATCAAAAAAGCTAGTAAACTTTCTGGAAAAGAGGTTGTTTTTGATGCCTATTGTGGTGTTGGGACAATTGGTATTTGGGTTGCTAAAAATGCTTTAGAGGTTATAGGTGTAGAGACTAATAAGGAAGCTATTACTAGCGCAAATTATAATGCGATTAATAACAAAATTAAAAATATTACTTTTATTTGTGATGATGTGGCTAAGCAATATAAGATGATTGCTAAACAGAAGAATATTGATGTCTTATTATTAGATCCACCGAGAACTGGTTTAGGAAGTGAAATGTGTGATTTAATTTTAGAACATTTACCAAAGAGAGTTGTTTATACTTCATGTAATATTTCAACATTTGCTAAGGATTTAAATGTTTTATCAAAAAAATATAATGTTAAATACATACAACCAGTTGATATGTTTCCGCAAACAGCACATGT
>JAEDCM010000022.1 GCA_016294165.1 Anaeroplasmataceae bacterium | reverse complement strand
AAACCCCCTAAGTTTTTCTAGATTTCTCTAGTCCAACTTAAGGGGTTCACTTCATAATAGTTTCCTTTAAATCATTTTAATAGTTTTCTTTTCTAACTTCGAAGTAGCTTTGTTCATGGAAGCAAACTGGACAAACCTTAGGAGCTTTTTTACCAATAACTAGATGTCCACAATTGCGGCATTCCCACATTGTTTCTTCAGCTTTTTCAAATACTTGTTGCATTTCAACATTGCTTAAAAGCTTACGATATCTTTCCTCATGAGCTTTTTCGATTTTTGCAACAGCTCTGAATTGGGCAGCTAATGCTTTAAATCCTTCTTCTTCAGCATCTTTAGCGAATTGCTCATACATATCAGTCCACTCATAGTTTTCACCTTCAGCAGCAGCTAATAAGTTTTGAGCTGTAGTTCCTAATTCACCTAAAGCCTTGAACCATAATTTAGCATGTTCTTTTTCATTATTTGCAGTTTCTTCAAAAATTGCAGCAATTTGTTGATATCCTTCTTTTTTAGCAACACTTGCAAAATAAGTGTACTTGTTTCTTGCTTGTGATTCTCCTGCAAATGCAGCTTGTAAATTTTTTTCTGTTTTTGTTCCTTTTAATTCCATATTTAATTTCCTCCCTTTATTTTACAGTCCTTACATATTCCATTTATCTGTAAGCCTGTTTTTTCAATTTCAAAATCATCAATGATATTTTTTACAAATATATCATCAAGCTTTACATCAATAATCTTTTGACACTTATTACAAATCAAATGACAATGATTATGACGATTGTAATCATAATGGGCACTTTTATCCGTATTAATCTTTTGGATTATTCCAGCATCAGTTAATGATTTTAAAGCCCGATAAATAGTAGCTAAACCAATCGAATCATTTTCTTTTTTTAAATCATTATAGATCATTTCACTTGTTGGATGGTCATAACGATTACAAATGTTATCTAATATAAGTTTTTTTTGTTTCGTATTTCTTTCCATAAAAATCACCTTATTGATAATCATTTTCAATAAGATTATATCATAATAATAATAATTGTCAATAAGAGTAACCTAAAATTTTATAAACAATCTCTTGATATAAATCAAAGACGCCAATTTGAATCTTATATAAGCTATCATTAAAGAAAGGTATATATAAAAGTAATAATAAAACAATTATTCCATATTGTTCAAACCTTAATAATTTATAATATTTTTCCTCACTTAAAAAGGCCCCAAGCATTTTTGAACCATCTAGCGGAGGAATGGGAATTAAATTAAATACCGCCAACCCAATGTTTATAATCACTAAATAATATAAGAATAAATATACTCCATGGTTAAAACTTCCTACATATATCGTGGTATTATTAGTAAATATTGATAATATAAGCATCGCAATAAATCCAAAAATAAAATTTGATAAAGGTCCTGCTAGTGATACATAAAACATTCCTTGTTTAGGATTCTTATAATATGATAAATCAACTCTTACTGGTTTACCCCATCCAAATTGGAAAAATAGTAAACATAAAGTTCCAACGACATCTAAGTGCTTGATGGGATTTAAAGACAATCGTTTTTCAAACTTTGGTGTTGGATCACCAAACATTACTGATGTTAACCCATGGGCAAATTCATGAACAGTAATCGCGAATACAATCGCTAAAAATATCAATCCATACTCAATTATTTCACTCATTATTATCCCCCGTTACACATTTTAAAAGACATTTTAAACCATTCATAATAATCTCCTCATCAGATTTACTAAATTTGATATTTGATGTTTCTATTTTGGCTATGTCTTCAATTTTTATTCTTGCTTCATCCTCTAGATGAACATATACAATGCGTTTGTCATCTAAATCTTTAATTCTTTTTACTAAAGATAATCTTTCTAATCTATCACATAATTGGCTAATTGTATTATTGCCCTTTTGCAAAATTGAGCTAATCTCACTAATCTTTAAATCACCCATTTTATATAATAAAATTAGCAATCCACCTTGAGCTAACGTTAGACCTTGTCTCTTAAAAGCTCTTTCTAGGCTTAAATTAATACTATCTTCTATTTGTTTAATCATTTTAACTATTTCTTGTTCAAAGTCTAACATATAATCACCTGAAAATATTATAGCATTATTCTATCTTTTCTGTCAAACTATGATATAATCATAGACATGAGGTGATTATATGAAAATAAACCTGAAATTAGAAAAAGGCGAAAATATTTTTAATGATGATCTTCTTAATCATGTTCTATGGTTTAACAATATTAAAACATCAAGTGATTATCAAAAAATAGCTAAAATTGACTTTCCGTTCTTTTTTAAGGGTTATGAGCTTTTTAACGCCAAAATAGATTCCTTTAAAAATAAAAAAGTAATAATCATTGGTGATTATGATGCGGATGGTGTTTGTGCTACATCTATTATGATTATTTTTTTAAGATATCTTAATATTGATTGTGATTATATAATTGGTGATCGCAATACTGATGGATATGGAATAAATACCAATCTAATTGATGAAGCAATTAAGAAAAATGCTGATGTAATCATCACCGTAGATAATGGAATAAAAAGCAAAAAAGAGGTTGATTATGCGATTTCTTTAGGATTAGATGTTATTGTGACTGATCATCATGAGGTTGATCTAGATAACCTTCCAAACTGTTTAATTTTTAATCCCCATTACAATCAAGATTTAATCAATGAAGGTATTTGTGGGGCTTTTACAGCTTTAGTATTATGCTATGGATATTTAAAATCTAAAGATATTAGTGATAAAAGTTTAATGTATGAGTTATATGAATTAGCAGCTATTGCGACTATTGCTGATGTTATGCCACTCTATAACTTTAATAGTAAATTAGTTAAGAATTTTATTAGTCGAATAAATAAAAAAGATATTTATAATGAAGGATTAAATAAGCTTTTAAATAAGCTTAAATTAAATGATACAAACGCTATTGAATTATCATATAAGCTTATTCCACTTATCAATGCTCCAGGTCGTTTATCAAAAGCTTCAATAGTTGTCGATTTGTTCATTAATGGTAATAACAATGTTCAAAAAATATTTGAAATAAATGAAGAAAGAAGAAAAATCACCAAAGAGGCTATTGATAAGGTTGTTTTAGATGATTCTTCCATCAATGTTATTTATATTGAGGATTTAAATGAGGGCATCTTGGGAATTGTAGCTGGAAATATTACTGATAAAACGAAAAAACCAACCTTCGTATTCACAAATAATAACGGGATTATTAAGGGTAGTGCTCGAAGTGTTGGTGATTTTGATATTCTTGAATTAACAACAAACTCTTTACCAAAAACCTATTTAAGTTATGGTGGTCATAAGCAAGCTCTCGGGTTAAGTTTTAATAATATCGATGAGTTTAATATCTTCAGAACAAACCTTTCAAAGATAGATTATCATTATGAACCAACGATTAATTTATTAGAATATCGTTATTCTTCTTTTAAGGATACCTATAATAAATTAACTACTCTTGAACCTTTTGGGCCTGGGCTAGTTAGACCTTTATTCTATCTAGAAGGCTTTATCCATGAAAAAGTAGTTATTCAAAATAAACATACGACATTTAAAATGAAAGTTAATAATTTTGATGAATCATTTATTGTTTTTAACAAGATTATCAATAGCGATTATATTAGATTTTCCTTTGATGTTAAAAGAGAAGTATATCGAAACACATTAGAATATAAGGGTTTTGTTAATGAGATTTTTTAAAACGCTAAATCTAACATCATCATAAAAATAAAACCAATAACAAATCCTAATTTGCCATTTTTATTTTCAGGTGTAAGTTCATCAATTACAACATAAATCATTGAGCCTGCTGCTATTGACAAAAATAATGGCAGGCTATTATTTATATATAGTGATAGCCATAATCCAATAATCGCAAAAAATGGCTCAACTGCCCCACTTAACATCGATAATATAAACGATTTTTTTTGATTGTATTTACCTCTTAAAATCAAAACCAATCCAATAGTTTCTAAGATGTTTTGAATTCCTATTCCAATTGCAAGGCCTAATGCTAAATATAACTCATGAAGATTATTATTGTACATTCCTAAGCCAAATGCTAAGCCAACTGATAGGCCTTCTGGTATATTATGAATAGTAATAGCATATAAGACTTTTTCTTCTTTATTTTTCTTATCAAAAAAATAGATCATTAGACTTCCTAATAAAAAGCCTATGGTAATGATAAGCCACCCATATTTGAGATTAAATCCCGATGCTGGAAGTAACAATGAAAAAAATGATGCGCTAATCATAATTCCAGCAGCCATTCCATTATATAAATCCTTATACTTGCTTTTTTTATCTAGCAATGCAAGTAGCGATCCTAAAACATTCATCATAAAAATAAAGGAAATACCAATTATTGAATAAAACAAATCCTCACCCCAAATTAGTATATGAATGATAAACAAAAAAGGAAATAAGAATTTCTTATTTCCCTTTAAGAGCCAATGCTTTTTTATAAACATCTTCTAATTGTTTTCCAACCTTATCTAATGATCTTTCGCTAACCTTTAAATATCCATTATTAACCATTTCTGTATTATCATTATCGATTAAATATTGAATTTTATTTTTGAAGTCTTCATTATCCTTTCCTTTAAGACATTCCTTGTCCTTTTCAATCCAGTCAAACACTGGGATGTCTCTTACCAATAATGGTGTTTTATTAGCTAATGCTTCTAATACTACTATTCCTTCGGTTTCCTCATAGCTTGGGAAAAAGAAACAAGATGATAAAGTGAGCATTTTACTAATCACATCGGCAGGAACATAGCCTGGAAATATCATATTATCTGGTTTATTTTTAATGGCTTTAACAATTTTACTGGTTGTTAATACCTTATATTTTTGGCCAAACCAAATAAATTTTACATCTGGCATACTTTTAGCTATTTCAATAAAATCATGTAGTCCCTTACGTTCAAAGAATAATCCAATTCCCATAACTATTTTTGAATTGCCTAGATTATATTTTTGTCTCACTTCGTCTAGTTCTTCTTTGGTATAGTTGTTGTTAAATCTTGTTAAATCAATCCCATTGCTTACAGGAATAATTTCACAATTAACATTTGGATAGTTTTCTTGAAGTCTCTTTGAATAATATGTTGGGGTAACCATGATATCTGCATTAGAATACATTCTAAATAGGCATTTTTTAAACCATGGTGCAATTAATTTCCAGCATCTAAAGGAATTTCTAAAATCCTCAACTGTGCTATGCCCATGAACAACCACCGGAATGTTTTTCTTTTGCATTTTTTTCATGAATTTATAGCTCTTTTTAAATACTGTATTGATATGAACAACATCAAAGCTATCCTTCGGATCTAATGTATACTCAATATTATTAAGCTTTAAAGCTTGTTGTTGATGATAATATGCTCTTCCAATCCCACTTTTTTTTAACATTTTTTGAGATTCAGAGTAAATCAATACCTTCATTACTATTCTTCTTTCTTAAGTAAGTCTCTGATTTCTAATAGAATATCATTTGTTGTTACTTCAGGAACAACAACCTCAGGCTCAACAGGTGCAACTTCTGCTTGTTTTTTAGCAAATAATTTTTCTCTTCTTGCTCTTAATCCAGAAACAATTTTAACGATAATAAAGATTGTTAAGGCAATTAATAAGAAATCAATAATTGATTGAATAAATCTACCATAATAAATGGCAACCTCTGGATCTACAACTACTAATCCTGTACCTAGAGCGTCAGGCTCTGTTACCTCTTTAATTAAAACTAATTTTGCTTCGCTAACACTTCCGCCAACAGCTAGTCCAACTAATGGCATTAATACATCATTAACTAAGCTTTTTACGATTGCATTAAATGCAGTACCGATAATCATACCGACAGCTAGGTCTAGTACGCTACCTCTTTTAATAAATTCTCCGAATTCTTTAAAAAACTTTCTCATACCTTTTCTCCTTTTTTTATTATATTTATCATATTTATTGATGTTTTTTAACAACACAAAAATATGAATATTCATCATCAATTACTATATTATCAATCTTACAATTATCTTTACACTTGCAAGCTTTTTTTAAATCTGATAGGAATTCTTGATGGATAAATTTAACCTTATTTTTTGTATCTTGATCAATACTATTATATCTTCTTTTTGTTTTAAAATGTTCATAAAATGAATCATTAACTTCACCTAAATTACAAATTTTTGTATTTACCAAATACTTGTTATTTAAGTTTTTATAATTATAATCCCTATCAAAGGCCTTTCCAAAAATAATTAAGTCAAAGTTATCTAAAATATTTTTTGTTAAACTATTGATATCTAATAGATAATAACTATTAACAACTACATTTTTTAAAGAGATATTTGGATAATATCCCCATCTTTTTTTACTAGCAATACAAACATTAACCTTTTTATTAACTGCTAAATCAATCCCTAAAAGATCACTGTTTGAAACATTTCCTACTACTAAAATGTTTTTTACATCATCAATTTTCGATACAATATTTTTAATATCGAAAACATTTTTAATATAATGCTTCCTTAAATATTCAAGAGCACCCTTTAAGGTTTCAACCTTTGGATTATCACTAGCAAAAGAACACATTTTATGTGGTTGATGTGTGATATCATTTAATATTGTTTGATAAACGATAAATGGATCAGAGGTTTGATTGTAAGTTACATTAAACTTATTATCGATTGCTAGATTGTATCGTTTAACCTCTTTTAGCTTATATGGGAATTTTAAAATATTCCCTAAAGTTTTAATTACCTCAAAGTCAAGAATACTTGCCTCATAGGAACTAACCCATTCTATTTTGAATTTTTTATCTAAAACTGTAAGCTTTAAATATAAGTCGTCATTGAAGGCTAAATATCCATCTCTTAAGATTGGTTGAGTAGTAAAGACATTCTTCATTAAATTCTCATAATCCTTCGAATTTAAAATTAGACCTTCACTACCATCTGTATCTACTTCATAATACTCATCTGTCTTGTTTAAGTAGAACTTATCACTTATGAATTTCTTGATACTTACATTATCTAAAAATAACAAATAAGCTTGTTTTAATAAATCAATCTCACTATCTGATAGGTAGCTTGCGGCTTTAGGATTAGTTGTAAAATAATAGTTACAATCATCTTTATAAATATATTTTTGATTGATTTCTAAAATATATTTTTGTTCTTCATCTAAAACTGGCATATTGTATAAGTCTCGAATCTTATTTGCAATTTCTTTATCATTTTCCAATTTATCTGATGCATCAATGCATGCATTACGATCGATGGTCAAGATGCCATCCTTAAATGTAACTTTAAACACATTATCACCATAATAGCTATATGAATCATTTGATTTAAATAAATTATATGGTGAAAACGATAAATGTCCTCGATTCGTTTTCGAATCAATTAATTCGTTTATTACAAGGACACGTCGCATATCATTTTTACTTACACGTACGGCATCACTAAAAGACTCAGATAAATAATACTTATCATTTTTTCTTGATAAGAAATAAGAAGTATCATTCTTTTTTATTTGACAATAGCATTTATCAGTTACCTTTTTAAAGTAGTTATTAAAGGCATCAGTAGGCCCTTTTTTTATGTTTTTACCTGTGTAGCTTGGCACAAGTTTACAATCATCATAGCCAAAATATTCAACATAATCAAGAATAACAGAAATCATTTCCTTAGAAAACATGCTAGCATGATTAATTTTAGATGTTAAACCGATTTTTACACGATCCTTATAAAAATCTACATCTAAATATTTAACATCGTCTTCACCAAATAATACAAAATAGAAATTTCCATAGTTATATGTTACTACTTCATTATTTGGTTTATATCCTTCTGCTGGTAGGGCGATAAATTCCTTATTTTCTTCATAAATTGATTCTTTTGTGTCTTCAACAACCCCGCAAATAACTTTTCTTTCGCGGTTATCAAATTCATACAGAAATTTATTAATCATTTATTCACCTTCTCTTGATAGTATTTTAAATATTCTTCTACAATATATCTTGGTGCATTTGATTTATTATTGCATTCATAATAATAGCACTCATGATAATCCGGATCACCATCATGCATCTTTTTATAGCACATATTTATCTTATCATTCATTTCACATTGATAAAATAAAGCTTTCGGCATTACTTGTTGTTTTGCACCTGATGGGAACCAAGGTCTACCTAGATATATTTCGAGATTATCACCAAATACTTTACATCTATAAAACAATAATCCTAAATCATAAAAGCTGTTAGGGGCCGATATATATGATTTTTCTTTATTCGAAAATGTTGGATAAATCAAACATTTATCAAAAATTGCTTTTCCACTTCCAAAGATAAAATCAACATCTCCACTAATTTCGCAATTATAAAAATAATTATCGATTCCCTCTACATAAAGTGTATCTTGATTGGAGTTAAATTTACAATCAAGATAAGTTCCATTATCAGCTTCAGTTTTAAATGCTACTGCTTGACGTCCTTTTTTTATTTCTCCATTAAATAAATTTTTAACTGTTACGTTTTTCATTACTAGATTTTTAGCATTTTCTAATATCGTCAAACTCGCACTACCAGTTGTGCCATAGGTTTTTACTCCATCACCACCATCACATTTTCGCTTAATCATTGCATGATATGCATCGTAAGCAATAACTGAATTATCACCAATGATGGTAATATTAGGAGTATCTAAATAAAACTTACCAAAATATTCTTCATTTAAAAGATATATTGTATCATATTCTTTAACATTTTTTAGTGCCGTATTTAAATCATTATAATATATAAAATTTTCATCTTTGGTATCATTAGTAAAAACACTACTAACCTTAATATTCAAGATAATCACCACTCAAAATTAAGAAATTTCAATTCTCTTAAATTTTTTTAATAAAGTTTTCAATTTTATCAAGAGCAACCTTAAGACTGTCTAATGAATATGCATAAGAAATTCTTAAGAAGCCTTCACCAGATTCGCCAAAGGCATTTCCTGGTACGACAACAACCCTTTCTTCCATCAAAAGCCTTCTAGCAAACTCTTCACTAGACATATTAAATTTTTTAATTGATGGGAACACATAAAATGCTCCATAAGGAGTAAAGCAATCTAATCCCATTGCGCGTAAACGGTTTACTAAATATCTTCTTCTTTGGTCATAAGCATCGCGCATCATCATAACATCCTTATCACCATTTTTTAAAGCTTCAATAGCCGCATACTGACTATTAGTTGGCGCACACATAATAGCAAATTGATGGATTTTAATCATCTGTCCAATCACATCACTTGGACCAACTGCATATCCTAAACGCCATCCTGTCATTGAATAACTCTTTGAAAATCCATTTATCACAATTGTTCTTTCCTTCATATCTGGAAGGCTAGCTATGCTAACGTGATTCCCTAAATATGTTAATTCAGAATAGATTTCATCGGAAACAATGAATAAATCATGCTCAATAATAACATCTCTAATTTCCTCTAAATCTTCTTTGGTCATGATTGAACCGGTTGGATTATTAGGAAATGGTAATATTAAGATTTTTGATTTAGGTGTTATGGCTTTTAACAATTGTTCTTTAGTTAATTTAAATTCATTTTCTTCTTTAAGCTCAATAATAACCGTTTTGGCTCCAGCCAGTGTTGCGCAAGGAGCATATGATACATAGCTTGGCTCAGGAATGATTACCTCATCGCCTTCTTCAATCATTGCCCTGAAGGCTAAATCAATGGCTTCACTTCCACCGACGGTTACTAAGCATTCTTTTTTGTAATCATATGATATATTATATTTTCTTTTTTGATATTCACAAATTTCTTTTCTTAAATCTAGTAGTCCAGCATTAGATGTGTAAATGGTTTTTCCCTGTTCTAATGCATAGATACCTTCTTCCCTAATGTGCCATGGTGTATCAAAATCAGGTTCTCCAACTCCTAATGAAATAACATCTTCCATTTCACTAGCAAGGTCAAAGAACTTACGGATTCCCGAAGGTTTAATCTCAACTACTTTTTTGGCTAAAAAGTTCCTCATAATGTCACCATAATACGTTCATCCTTTTTTGGATGATCTAATATAGTTCCATGGTCTTTATATTTTTTTAATACAAAATGAGTTGACGTCGATAATACTGATTCTAAAGTAGCAAGCTTATCAAAAACAAATTTAGAAACTTCCTTCATAGTTTTACCTTCAATTAAAACAGTAAAGTCAAAAGCTCCACTCATTAAATATACAGCGCTAACCTCTTCATAGTTATAAATTCTTTCCGCAATTTTATCAAATCCTAATCCTCTTTGTGGTGTAACCTTTACTTCAATTAAAGCGGTAACCTTTTCATCCTTTGTATTATCCCAATTAATTAGCGTATGATATCCACAAATAATTCGTTCTTTTTCCATTGCGGCAATCTCATTAGCAACTTCAATTTCTGTTTTTCCAAGCATAATTGCGACATCTTTAATGTCAATTCTACTATTTTTTTCAATCAAGTTTAAAATCTTTTCCCTCATTGTATAACACCTCTTTTTAAATCATATAATATAAAATATTATATCACAGTTTGGTAATTAGAAAAGACCATAATGTTAAAAAACGTTTACTTTTGTTAATTTATAAAAAACAGGAGCACTTTATTTGTATTTTTTTCAAAATAAGTATATAATGATTGACGTGTAATAATGGAGGTATTTTAGAATGAACGTTACAGAAAATATATATTATGTCGGAGTAAATGATCACAAAATAGATTTATTTGAAGGACAATATCCGGTTTCAAATGGAATGGCCTATAACTCATATATCATTATGGATGAAAAAATAGCTATCATGGATACTGTAGATATTAATTTTACTGATGAATGGTTAGAAAATATTAAAAAGACTTTAAATGGTAAAAAGCCTGATTACTTAATAATTCAGCATATGGAACCTGATCATTCTTCAAATATTATTAATTTGTTGAATACATATCCTGAGACTATTTTAGTTGGAAACCCAAAAACATTTTTAATGATTGAACAATTCTTTCATACAGATATTAAGAATAAATTAGTTGTTAAAGATAACGATATCTTATCATTAGGAAATCATGAGTTGAAATTCATCTTTGCGCCAATGGTTCACTGGCCAGAGGTAATGTTAACATATGAGATTAATCAGAAGATTCTTTTTTCAGCTGATGCTTTTGGAAAATTTGGGGCATTAGATAAAGATGAAGATTGGGACGATGAAGCTCGCAGATATTATTTTGGAATTGTTGGAAAATATGGTAAGCCCGTCCAAGCTCTATTAAAAAAAGCATCATCATTAGAAATTAATATGATTTGTCCTTTGCATGGACCTGTATTAAGTAACAATTTAAATCATTATATTGATTTATATGATAAATGGTCTAAATATGAAAGTGAGGATAAGGGTGTTTTAATCGCTTATGCATCTGTTTATGGAAATACGAAAAAAGCCGCTTTACTTTTAAAAGAAAAACTAGAAAAAGAAAACATCAAGGTTAGCTGTTATGATTTAGCTCGCGATGATATGACAAAAGCCATTTCTGATGCTTTTAAATATCAAAATATCATCCTTGCATCAATAACTTATAATGCCTCTGTATTTCCTTATATGAACACATTTATCAGTCATTTAGTTGAAAGAAATCTTCAAAATAAAAATATTGGAATTATTGAAAATTCCTCTTGGGCCCCAATGGCCTCAAAGACTATTACAAACAAGCTATCTGAACTATCTAATATTTTTTATTTCAATAGCCTTGTAAGTATTAAATCATCATTAAATGATGATAATATTAAACAAATTGATGATTTAGTATTAGAGATTAAAAACGTATAAAATAATCTTCATTAGGGTTTATTCAATACAGATTTTTCTATTATGGGAAGTGGTGCGGCATAAAGCCGTGCCGCTTCCTTTTTCGTTCAAGAGACTTACGGGCTTTCTACCAATCCGTTTTATAATACTTCTACTTTTTTAAAATTTCTATAACGGCTTTTTCAAAAGCAATTATTTTTACGATTCTTTCATAATGATATAAATTTTTATAAAAAGAACTTAGATTTTCACATCTAAGTTCTAACTTTCTTTGATAAAGCTATCTAATTCATTTCTTTGTTTTTGGTCAATTCCAACCAATTCATCATTTACTTCATTCATTAGTTTAATTGTTTCATCTAAATATGAATAATAAACAGTTGGATTTGTTTCTAAGTTGTTTTTACTTAAATCATCTTTAAAGAATTTATGAACAACATAATTTCTTCTTTTTAACACTTCAATTAACTTATGATAATCTTTATTTTTGAAATATTTAATTTCTTTAAAATAACTTAAGATTTCTCCAAATGTTTTGGTTTCAAAAATATCACTTAGTTCGTTAGATTTCTTTACTAATTCATTGTATTCAAAGACATACATTTGATTCTTCTTTTCAAATTCTGATAGAATTTCATTAACCGCAATAATATTAATTAAGCTATATTCAATCATTTGTGATATATTTATAATTAACCCAATTTTTTTCCATATTTCATCTATTTTATTCATTTGCTTCACCAGGCATATATTCTAAAATATCTCCAGGCTGGCAATTCAATTCCTTACAAATTGCGTCTAGTGTTGAAAATCTGATGGCACTTACCTTTCCGGTTTTCAATTTTGAAAGATTTACATTCGTTATTCCAATCTTATCCGCAAGCTCATTTAAAGATATTTTCCTATCAGCCATTACTCGATCTAATCTTGATATAATCATATTTTCACCATTAAATCATTTCATCATTTTCTTCTTGAAGGTCGCATCCGATTTTATAAATATAATAGAAACATACTAATGCAAGGCTGATAAAAATTCCAATAAATAGGCTTGAGCAGATACTAATAATACCAACAATGATAAATACTTTCTTAATATCGTTGATATATTCCTTATTGAATGGTGATTCAGCTTTTGATAGTTTCATAAACAAATTATCAAAGAATCTAAGTCCTAATAAAATAAGTATACACATTACTGTTGCATATGCTCCTTCACCGATTAAATACACTAATAAATCATCAAATTTTTTCATACTTATAAGTTCTATAAGTGATACTTCTGATTTAATTGCTAGAAATTCTTTATCTGATGGTGCGTCAATCTTAATTTCGTTAAAGAAATCGGCATGCTCAATAACAAAATCTTCTGCCCATCCTGTAAGTAAGAATATAAACATTGTGATTGTAAACAATGCTGTAATAATTGCAGCTACTCTTCCTATAATTTTAATAATCTTTGACCATTTTAATGCTTGATTGCTAAATTTTTGTATTTGTTTTTGATTTTCCATTTTCTTTTCCTCCCTTAAATACACCCTTATATTACACCTTAAAAAAACGTTTGTCAATAACTTTTTATCGTTTTTCGATAATTTTTTTATGTTTTTTATTATTTTGCATAAAAATTAAAAAAGCTTCGTTTGATTTTTTAATCATTTGAAAGCTTTTTTTGTTCTTATAAAGTGTCCTTCTTGAATTGCCGCAAAAGTTGCTAATGCACAAATAATTGATCCAGTATATCTTATATTAATGAAATCTAATGTTAGCGGAAGGATAAAAAGTGCTGCTCCTGTAATCTTATTAAAGATTGTGTGAACAGCTATAAATTCTTTTTTCATAATATATCCAGAAATAATATTTACTATTTTAATAATAAAAATCACAAATATCCAGATAAATAACAAATTGGGAATTTTTAATTCAGGAATTATTTTTATTAAACATATAAAAGCAAATGTTAAATCGGCTATTGTGTCAAACTTTGATCCAAACTCATTTGCCTTGTTTGTTTTTCTCGCTATTGTTCCATCTATCATATCGCTAAATCCCGCAATTAAATAAAATATATAAAAATTTGAAGAAAATGGAGTGCAAAATATTATAATAATACTACATACAATCCTTATGCTTGTGATGATATTTGCCATATAATTCCCTCACTTTTATAAAATTATATCATAATCGAAAAAGCCCTGCAAATTTTTTCAAATCTCCAGGACAGTAAACATATAATTATGCAATTTGTTCAAATTATAAATTATATAATTCTGCATAGAATCCATTCTTGGCTAGTAATCTATGATGATTATCTTGCTTAATGATATCTGCATTTTTAATTGTTGATAAACGATGGGCAATAACAAATGATGTTCAATCCTTAGGAAGTTGACATTGATATCATATATATTTAATTAAAATTATTGCTTTAAAAATAATTAGTGATATAATTCATAATCGTGTGGTGATTTTTTATGTATTTTTATACAACATTAACAAACGTAGCATTTATGATTATATATTTACTAATAGGATTTATTCTATGTAAAACGAAAAAAGCAGATGCATCTCATGGAAAATCTCTTTCTGCTTTGCTTATTTATGTATGCGGACCTGCAATGATATTGAATGCTTTTTTAAATGTTACTTATCGCAAGGAAAACCTATTACAAATGGGATTATTCTTCATAATAAGTTTTCTATTACAGGCTATAATCATCTTGATTCTTTATTTAATTTTTCATAAAAAGTTTAATAATTCGCTATATCGATTATTAACAATAGGAGCAGCATTTGGAAATGTTGGGTATTTTGGTTTGCCAATTATAAATTCCTTATTTCCAAAAAATCCGATTGTTTCATGTTACTCATCAGTATATGTTATGAGTATGAATCTTCTAGCATTTACCCTAGGAGTATTCATGCTTACAAAGAACAAAAAATACATTTCTCTTAAATCCGCAATCATCAATCCAACAACACTAGCGATATCTTTTTCTTTACCAATATATATATTAAGTATTAATTTACCATCTGCTTTAGATAATGCTATTTCTATATTAGGTAAAATGACTACACCATTGTGCATGTTTGTTCTTGGAATGCGAATGTCAACTGTTAAAGTCATTGAATTATTTAAAAGACCAGTTGTATATATAGCTTGTTTTTTAAAACTAATCATATTTCCGCTATTTGCATATTTGTGTGTTTTCTTTTTACCATTTCTTGATTATCCATTTAAAGCTTCTATCCTTGTATTGAGCTCAGTTCCATCAGCTGCAATAATTCTTTCGCTTGCTGAACTTCACCAAACTGAACAAGAAATATCCGCAAATATTGTATTATTATCAACCATATTATGTATCATTACTATCCCATTATTATTACTAATATTGTAATTAACATGCCACTTTTCAGTTGGCATTTTTTTGACTAACGTATAAAAGGGAATCATCTGCCAGATAATTCCGAATATTTAAAATAATAGATGTAGAATATATAGCTTTCAAAGAATCGGTGTATAAGCTTTAAACTTTGTGGTGTAATTTAATAGTTAAAAAAAAGATGTATTATTTTACAGATTAGTCTGCTTAATAATACATCTTTTTTTATAGTTTATACATCGATTAATTTAAAGTTGATTTTGCAACTATACATCGATTATTTTAAAGAACCTAAATAAACAAGGCAATTACTTCTTTGAATATAAATTAGAAAACTAGTAAAGGCGTTTCAACTTCATCAATTGTCATATTTAAAAATCCAAAGCTTCCAGAACCATTTGCTTTTTGAATTGTATAGATAAATCCCGGTTCTTCTTCTGTTCCAATCAATAAATTAACAAAAATATTACCAATTTGAAGATTGAAATCATCAAGTTTTCCAATCTTTAATAATACATCAAGAGTATGGAAAAAATCTTTTGTATCTTCAGCATTTAATTTATTAATCGTTAAATATTTTGATGTTAAATTATACCCTAATCCTTCGGCATCCTTTTCAATGTGAACAACTGATGTAATATACAAATAATTTGGGAAATGACTGCGAATTAATGAAAATGGAAAGCTATCCATCTCATTCTTATATGGCTTTAAATCAATTTTAATACTAATCCCAAAATCACACTCCCCAGTTTCATTGTTTACATTATCAAATTTTACTTGTAATACTTTGGCATCAAGCTCCTTCTTGCCAACAACAAGCTTTCCATTATTGATTTGTTTAAACATAATCCCTATAAGAGCGCCTGTATTCTCTTCTGTGTAGAAAAGAGGGCTAGTTTTAGAACCACTAAAAGCAGTATAATCAATGGAATATCCATCTAATCCACTACCACTTTCAAATACAATTACATCACCTATACTTGCGTTAGTTTGTTCCTTTAATTTTTCTAAATCGTTTAAATCATAGCTTTTGTTAAATATTTTTTCTTCATTCACTTTTTCGCTTAAAGTTTTTAATTGTCCAACAGTGTTAAATAAATCAACACCTAATGAAACGCGTGCTGCAATATAAACCCCAATTAAAGACATACTAATAAGGGAAATTAAAATTAATAACCCAATTAATAACTTCTTCATCTTTCTCTCCTTTTTTTATTAAAATATTTTAATGTGGGACAGATAAATACTTATAAATGTTTTTTCTAATTATTAATTTATAAAATTCAAAATACACATACACAATTTATAATAATTTTAACAATTAATCAAATAATAAAAACTATCCCCTATTTTTATTATCAATGATATTTTATCACAAAAATACATATTTACAAGTTATTAAAAAACATGTTTTTTATAATTAAAATCTATCAAGAAAATTATTTCTTCTTAGTATATTCGAACTGTTGCATTGTAAATCTTTTTTTCATAAACATTATAAAATAAAATATTGAAACTAATATTGCTCCTAATGTATCAACAACAATATCTTCCATTGTATCTAAAAGCGCATATCTATATCCTTTTGGTGTTCTAAATAGTGTCGCTATTTCTGCATCAGTGCCGTTTAGATTTTCAAATGTATTTCCGCCATTAAATATATTACTACTTTCAACCATTAATTTTTGCATATTTGTTCCAAAAATAGAATCAATAGTAAACTCAATAACCTCCCATACAGCTCCTACAGCCATGATAAAGCAAAATGTTGATAAGGCAATATAGAATGGGGAAAACGAATATTTTCCATCAACTGGCTTACAAATGATGGTAATTATTGAAAGCCATAGGGCTGATAATAATATGGAGCATAGGAAATGAACAATTAAATCCCAATACCACACATTATAATAAAACATGAATACTTCACCGATTATTGATGCTAAAAAAATAAACACCGAATCGGAAATCGTAATAATCGTTGGAACTCTTCTTCCTTTCAATTCAATAATCAATGGAAGAGATGTTACAAACATACCTGTTAATGATTGGGCAATTACGATTGTCAATTGAGATTTAGTAGTATTAATGTGATCTGATAAAGATGTAAATCGCGCAATAAGCCCATAAATCAATGATACACATAATATAATAAATACAATAATATTTATAATAATCCCTATTTTTCTAATAATTTTTTCCATATTTTTTACCTTCCACAATGTTGTATTTCTTCCCATTTAACCTCTTCTTTACCAAATGAAGATAAAACTATATATACATACATCAGTAAAAAAATCGGGTTAAACATTAATGCTTTAATTATCGTTTTAAATTTGAATTTAGCTCTCTTTTGCTCTAGTATTATTAATATTAATGTAAATATAACTAAAATAGTATATGAAAAAGCTATAACGCCAATTACTCTTAAAAAATACCAAAAGTAATCAAGTCCATCATAATACGCAGTTATACCTAAAACAATATGTGTTACAAAATATAATAATAATTGGATTATTAAAATAAAAAGTGGCCAAACACCAAAGCTTTTAGCTTTATGATTTACTTTATCATTTTTAGATTCTTCAATGATTTTTTTTGAATATTTTTTTCTTGCTTCAAAATAACCTTTAACCCATCGTTTCCTTTGTTTGTTTGACACTTTTAAGGTTGTAGGCTGTTCATCAAAATACTCAGCATTCAAATTATAAGTTGTTTTATATTTTTTCAAGATAGAAAACAAGCTTAACTCATAATCCTCAGTCAGACTATAAAAAGGAAATCCACCTAATTCTTCAATTATGCTTCCTTTTATATAATATCCTGTACCTGATATTACAACATTATAATCCTTTCGCAATCTTTCAATATTTCCAAAATTATTAATCATTGTAAATGTTAATCCCGAGCAAACACTTATAGAATTATAATTCCAATTAGTTGAATTACGATATCCAATTGCAATATCATAGCCATTATTAAAGCTTTCATTCATATAATAAATAAATTTAGGGTCTAAAACATTATCCGCATCAAAAATAAAAAATGCATCATATTTTAAGCCTTTTGATAAAATATCCTTTATACATTCATCAAGAGCATATCCTTTTCTTCTTTTTCCTTCGATGTCCCCTCTAATATAATATGACATATTGTACTCTTTAACAATTTCGATAGTTGGATCACTTTCATCCTCAATAATGATATAAATATCCTTACTATCTAACTTATATTCTTGATTAACAATGCTCTCTAATAAGTTTCTAATAACATGAGATTCATTTCGAGCAGGAATTAAGATGGCATATTTGTAATTTTTCATATTTATTTGGTCTTTTGCAGGTTTATATTTAATAATATTTATACCGTAATAGATTATTAAGCCTAATGCAATAGTTATTATTGTAATAAACATAACATCTAAAACAAAAATAAAGGCATCCATTATAAATCCCCCCAATACCACTATATTATATCAAAAAAAACAAAAATCGAAAAATTTTTTAAAAAAAATGTTTAATTTAAACTTTCAAAGTCCAAATTAAACATAAATTTAATTGTTATTTGCTAATCTCGTCCATCTTATAGTTTTTGGCCTGAGTTGTAAATAATTTATAATATAAGCTATCATGGTTATTCATTAAATTCTTATGTGAATCAAAATCAGTGATTTTTCCATTATATAACACCATAATTTTGTCATAAAAAATTGATGAAGACATTCGATGTGAAATATAAATTGCTGTTTTATTTAATGCTAGTGCATTAAAATTTTTATAAATATCCGCTTCAGCAATCGGATCTAGAGCACTTGTTGGTTCATCCATGATTAATAATGATGCTTTTTTAGCTAAAGCTCTAGCAATTGCTATTTTTTGTTTTTGTCCGCCTGACATTTCAACACCTTGCTTATCATATGATTTCCCGATAATTGAATCAAAACCATATTCTAGTGATTCAATCTTATCAATTATTCCAACCTCAGCAGAAATCTTTTTGGCTTCAGATAGGTCAATATTTGGCTTTATATTGTCTAAAATTGAATATGAAAACAACTTATAATCTTGGAAAACGGCACTTACAAGTTTAATATATGAATGAATTTCATAATCTTCAATCGGAATATCATTTATATATATTTTTCCATTTGTTGGTTCATATAAGCGACATAAAAGTTTTATTATTGTAGTTTTACCAGCACCATTTAATCCAACAATAGAAAACACATCCAACAATAGTTAATAAGACGCTTATACACTTAAATACCTATGGTTTATATTTAGTTCCCCTAAATAGCATTAATATAGATATAAGAACCATAAAAATACCTATTCCTAATGGAAAATAATTGTGAAAATTCTTAATAATTAAATAATCTTTTGTAATAAAATACATTCTATATATAAATTCTTCTATTATAACCAAATCCGCAAGAGCTGATGCAAATGTCATCTCCTTTAAACCAATAAACATTAAGTCGGTTTTTTCATAGGCTTTTTTTAAATTCAATAATGATAATATAAACATTAACAACATAAAACTTATTAACAGGTATCCTGTCGTACCTGAATACTCTTTACTATTTGAAGCATCTATACCATTGATCTTTAAAACAACAAATGAAATAAAAATGATTGAATAAACTAATAATGCCAAAGACATAATAAAATATGCTTTCTTTTTATTAACTCTGCTTTTTGTTAGATTTTTTACAAAAAGCAATTTAACAATAAATATTAAAAACGTTGATATAGATGCAATTAGTAAAACCATTGATAATGTTAAATACGATAAAATTGCTTTATATATAAAACTTATAAAAGTAATAATTGCAGATATTTTTGTTATTTTCTTTAATCTATTTTTCATTTAAAACATCTCCATCATAAAATCTAAAACAACTAATTTAAAGTGTATAATTTATAGCTATATGAAGCACTTGGTGCTAGTATAGATATACTTTGATTTGTTAATACTGTAATTTAGATTGTGGAATCTAACTGTAATGGTATTTTAATATACAAATATTAATTTTTTAGACAACCTACGGGTACAACTAATACACCATCTTGACGACGATAAGCATAATCTCCTGTTCCTGTTAAAACCATAAGGAATGATGGACTCTTCATTTTCTCTGTATCAATTTTAGACGCCAGAGCTTTTAAACTTGTAGCACCTTCTTCAATAAGCTTTTCACCACCAAGTTTAATTTCAACTAAACCATATTTTCCATTTTTTAAATGAATTACAGCGTCACATTCTAATCCATTTTTATCTCTGTAATGAAATACATCACCATTTAAAGCTTCCGCGTATACACGTAAATCTCTTACACATAATGTTTCAAATATGAGTCCAAATGTTTTTAAATCATTTATTAAATCATTAGGACCAACTCCTAATGCTGCAACTGCTATGGAAGGATCTATATAATATCTTGTATCGGATGAACGAATAGCTGTTTTCGAACGTAAATTCGGATTCCATGCTGGCATTTCTTCTACTACAAATATCTTCTTCAATGCACTTAAATATGAGGCAACAGTTTCTTCGTTAATTGAACCCTCATCATTCCCTTGAACATCTTTTGCAAGCTCTGTGTTTGGAACTTGAGTCCCTTGATTTCTAGCATATGAACGCATAAGTCTACGTACTTTATCAGGATTTTTTTGAACATTATCAGCTCTATTGATATCTGAATGGATGACAGCATCTAAATAATCCATTGCTTGATCTAATGCAATTTCATCTCGCATATCTACTGCCTGAGGCCAACCACCTCTACATACAAGAAATGCTAATCGTTCGAAATCTAGTTCTGAATATCCATCAATTTCTATTTGACCATCAAATAAATCTTTTAAACTTACTTCACCGCTAGAATCGCCTGATTCATATAAACTCATAGGTCTCATCATTAACCAAGTAAATCTACCTGTTCCAGAATGTGTTATTTCTTTTGTATCTACAGGAACTGCCGAACCTGTAAGTATAAATTGACCTAATTCACTTCGATGATCCACTTCAAAGCGAATTGTATCCCAAAGCTTCGGAGCAATTTGCCATTCATCTATAAGTCTAGGAGTAGCACCTTTTAATAATCTTTTAGGGTTCAATTCAGACATATTTATGTTTTGTTCTTTCCTTTCAGGGTCATCCATATAAAGTATGCTGGCTGCAAGTTGTTCTGCAGTTGTTGTTTTACCACACCATTTTGGACCTTCTATTAATACAGCTCCCTTACCTTCTAGTTTTCTTTTTAATATTTCATCTGCAATTCTACTTTTATATTTTTTCATTCGCATGCCTCGTTTCTGTTTAACCTACATATATTATATGATATACACATCAAAGATTCAAGTATTTTCCTATGATTGTCGCGAAAATAACTCGACAATTGGCTATTTATTAACTCGACAATTGGCTTTACAATAACCGCCGCATTATCTATACTATTAATGTATGCATATGAATTGATTTCAATAACAAAAATATATGGAACGATTAATCATCCCATATATAACATGATAGTATACACTATTTTGTTTTTCTATGTTTACTTGAACTATGATTCCCATTTATGGAACTATATTGATATTATTCATTCACCCATTTAGCTATATCTATAATTTCAATCCCTTCATAATCATATGTTTCAGCCTTAGTTCTAGCGATTACTAATTTAGGATACGAATCATTAATTGCTTTTAATGGCGAAACTTCTCTTTTGAAAGTTTCTGGATTTGATAAATCATCACACACTTGTAAATATGTTTTTCTTCCATTTTTAATAGCTACGAAATCCACTTCTTTATCATAAAGTTTTCCAACATATACCTCATATTCTCTTCTAAGCAATTCAATCGCAACTATATTTTCATACAAATGGCCTCTATCCATATACCTATTACCAAGAATCGCTCTTCTAAAGCTTAAATCTGATAAATAATATTTCTTGTCTGACTCTAAATACTTATTTCCTTTAATATTATATCTTTGAATAGGATAAAACAAGAAACTTTTACATAGGTAATCAATGTATGCCCCACATGTTTTATCATTAGTTTTATATGTTGATGATGTCAACTTATTAGCAATATTTCTGATTGAGGTTTGATTACCAATATTATCCATTAAAAACTCATAAATCATCTTTAATAAATCTTCATTTTCTATATGATACTTATCAACAATATCTCTAATTATAGTAGTTTTGACAATGCTTTCAATATATGTTAGAGAATCACTCTCATTTCTATATAAATATGAACCAGACATTCCTCCTGTTTTAAAGTACTTATCAAACGAACTATCAATATCATTTGAAGGATAATATTCTAAATACTCTTTAAATGAAAATGGAAATACTTTTATCTCAAAAACACGTCCACCAAATAATGTAGCTAAATCACTACTTAATAAAAAAGCATTTGAACCAGTTAAATATATATCATATTTTTCTTCTTCATATAAACTATTTATAATTCTTTCAAATCCTTCACACATTTGTATTTCATCAATCAGTAAATAATTATTTTTATTATCAACATAACTATTTGATATGTAGTTATATAAGTTATCGGCATTTAATAATTTTTCGAATTTCTTTAGATTTAATTTTATATGAATGATATTATTACCCTCATTATTAAGATAATCATTATATAAATCCATTAATTTAGATTTACCAGCTCTTCTTACTCCTGTAATAACTTTTATATCGGGAACATCTTTAACATTTATTAATTTATTGAGATATGTATTTCTTTTTATAATTTTCATAATATTATCACCTCAATAACATTATATTATATTTCGCAATTTTAAACAATATTTATTTTTGCGAAATATAATATCGTTTAAATATTACATAACTTAACCTCTCATTAAAGTCTAAGTTTTTGTCTTCACTCCCTTATTAATTAAATCTATCTTTATTTTCCATCACATAATTATATACAATTTCATCAAAATAACTTCCTTCAATTTCATACATTTGTAAATCACATTGTCTAATGTTATCAAGATTTTCTGTAATGATTGCATCATAAACATTTTCTCGTTTTTCATCTGAAAGGTTCATAGGAAATTTATTTATTATATCTTTATATATTTCTATTAATTTGTTAGCCTTGATTAATTCAAAAGATTCTAGTAAATCATTAAAATAATTACCACTAGAATTATCCATAAATTGTTCAAAACCACCATTATATACTTCTTCTACGAATGTTCTTACGATTAAAACTGCTTTTTCTTCCTTTGATAGTATATCCCTAGATTCTTTATCCACCAAATAAAGAAAAATAGATACTGCAAAATCATTTACATCTGTTTTATCCCAAATTTCTTCCATTGATGGTATTTTCATATCGATTATATAATTTCTATGCAAACCAATTTCCGTAGAAATAAAACAAAACAAACCAACAAAAAATAATAACCCACCCATACAAATTAATACATCTTTAAAATATGATTCTTCTCTTGATAATGCAAAGCCAAACATTAGAATAGAACCGATAATCAATAATGCTACTTCTATTTTCTTCTCAATTATTTTTGTATTTGCTTTATTTCTAAAAAATGCACTCAATATAATACCAACAAAAGTTGTGAATAATGATATATACATAAATATTTGATACCACATTGGTGTATTACCAAATTCATCTATATCTGAATATAATATTTCAGATAACATAATGTTTATACCAACGCCACACCCACCAATAAATGTTACAAATAGTGAAATCAAAGATAACTTATTTTTCATTTAAAACATCTCCCTCATTAAATTTAAAACCGCTAATTTAAAGTGTATAATTTATAGCTATATGAAGCTCTCTTTTGATTAATTCTTAAAGCATATTTTTCAGTTGTATAAAAGAAATACCAATCATCACTTTTAGATATAGTCTTTTGTTCCTTAGTTTTAATATTATAATAATCTAATGAATCCTTCTTTTTGTTATATAAGAAAACATAATCGTCATTAAAACACTTTATCGAAGAATTATTGAAAGATAAAAGCTCTTCAATTTCTTTGGTATTTTCATTAATTCGATTTAATGTTGCAGATTTAGCACCTTGATTTACTAATGATTGTCCTTTCCACATCGCCTTATCATAAACGTTAACATTAAAATAGATATAATGATCTTTCCTTTTACAATTTCCTTCAATGTAATACGGGAATTTCTTTTTTAATGACTTATTTTTGGCATATTTCCATATTTCTTTTTCTATATCTGTTAGTTCTTCTTCATCTGGATTAATTCTTTGGTAAGAAGAGTAAAAACCTTCTTCTATTAAACTATATTTATATTCATCTGATTTTTCATCTAATATTACTTCTTCATTAGTCATCTTTCCATCATATGAAAAGGTCAATTTTTTGGTATTAGTATAAATATTATACTTATCTTCAATAAGTTCAATTTTAAAGGCACCTTCACCATTATAATCTTTATCATCTAGTGTTTTAGCTTGATAATATTTGTCAGTTTTTTTATTATAAACAACTACAGGAAATACAATATAATCATCATTTTCTGCATATATAGATTCATAAACAATGCAACGATGTCCGTTAAAAACTACATCACAATTTTTAACAGAAAAAAATGTCAAAGTAAATATAATAAAAACTAATAAAAGGATAATTACTTTTTTCATAGTTAACAACTCCCATTACTTTATATCTTACCATACAGGTCTATTAAATATCTATATTCTACCATTTATTTTCCAAGAATAATTCAAAATATCTATAATAGTAGGAAGATAATTATCAGTTTTTTTGGTGAAAATGTAGATTTTGTATTTTATTTAAATAATAAGGATAAACTAATTATAATAAAAGAGCAACCATGGTTCATCATACTTAAGAAAGTATTTAATGAATTCTGCAGAAACATTTTATGTTCATAACCCAGCAATCTCTGATTTCTATTGGAAGAAAAGAAACGAAGGTAAAGACCACAGAGTAGCTTTATCTCATGTTGCTAGAAGATTAATTAATACCATATTCTATCTTGAGAAACACAATAAAGATTTTGATCCTAAACTTGTAAAATAAATATGCGGCGATATTTATTTTGGAATAAACTACAATCCTCAAAGATTTTTAAAAATCATATATTTGAGGATTTTTAGTCTTGGTTTAATTAACTTTATAAAAAAAGTTTAAATTTATACTTGATTAATAATAGTTAAGAACATATTATAATGTAAATTTGATAAAAAAATATGATATAATCATATAAGAAGGTGATGACGATGAGTAAGTATTTAGATGATTTCAAATTAATCATTAGAGAATGTGATTATAGTAACACATATAAAATGGCATGGTCTAAAGCTATTGTAGAATTATCAAGTAAATATGTTAATGATAATTCTTCTACTATTATCATTAAGATTTCTGATATTGCTGAAAAGATGTTTAAATATTATTGGGATCAAACTATCTATTTTAATTTATTTCAATCAGCACCTAATCAACCCCCTGTTATTTTGCAGCATGTAAGAAAGATAATTGATTTATATCAAGAATATAAAAAAGATTATAAACCAGCTGTTTATAACAAGGTTGATGATGAAATAAAAACAAGATTTAAAAGTGAATTTGATAAAGCAATTAAAGAAAGTGTTAGAAATATAAAGGATAATGTTGGACCTTTCTTCTTAAATTACAAAAAAGAAAAATTTTCTTTTTATGTATTTGATAAAAAATTAGATTTTATCACATTTAATCAATGTGATTTAAAAGAATTATATCAAAATCAACAGGACCTATTTGATTTAATAAATTATAGATGGAGTTTAATGCTTGAGGACTATAATTCTTCTCCTCGTATTGGTAAGAAGGTAAGAATCATGGATGAACAAAAGATTAGACGTCCTAAAGCATTAACATTCTTTGATAAATTCCTAGATTATGAAAATGAGGAGCATGTATGCTTCATATGCGGCGAAAAGATTCCAAGTGAGGAATTATCAAGAGATCATGTTATTCCTTGGAGCTATATGTATTCTGATGATTTATGGAATTTAGTTTATGTGCATAAAGGATGTAATTCATCTAAATCTAATGCTACTCCTACTATTGATGAAATCAATAAATTAAAAGAAAGAAACCTTAAACTTCAATCTGAGCTTCATGAAGTATGGCAGGATGCATTCGGTAGTAAGAATGCAAAAATACTTCAAGAATTTGATTATGCTATTGAACATGATTATGTAGATAAATTTTATCTAGGATGTAGAGGTTGCTAATATGGATTATTATAAAATAAATTCATTAAATTATATCAACAAAACTAAAGATGTTGATATGAGCAATGAATTAAATAAATTATTAAAATATATACCTAAGAATTCTACAATTCTTGATTTGGGATTTGGGTCAGCTAGAGATTCTTTATTATTAAAGTCTTTAGGATATGATGTTTATTGTTTAGACCCAACTAAAGAATTTTGTGATAACGCAGAAAGATCAGGAATTGATAAAAATAGAATTTATAATATTAAGGCTCAGGAGATGTCTTTTAAAAATTTATTTGATGGGATTTGGGCTTCTGCTTCTTTATTACATATAAGCTCAGTTGACTTAGTAGATGTACTTAATAAAATCTATGATTCATTAAAAGATAATGGTTATCTGTATGCTTCTTTTAAATATGGAGATTTTGAAGGAGATAGAGATGATAGATTCTATAATGATATGACTTTGGATAAGTTTAAATCAATTTTTGATAAAACAAAACTAAAATTAAAAGAATCATGGATTCAAACTGATAAGCTTAATAGAGAAAATAAATGGATAAATTTTATTGTGTCTAAGTAATACTTAGGCACTTTTTATTCATCAAAATCATCAAAAATACCCATTTTCATTTATTCACTACCACAACGTTTTTTTGCTATGTGTAACGTATCAAAAGGTTTTAATTTAAAAAACCCTTTATTACGTGGATTTACGAAAAAAGACTAGGTACGTGATTTGTTCATTGATTTGTATACTGCTACCACGTTCGGTTACGATACCATCTATTTTCATAAATTTTCAATTTTACACAATCTAATTCAGACAAAATAAAAATGATGACTCTACTCAAAATTAGGTAAAAATCATCATTTTTAGGGTATTTTTTGCTATTTTTAATCGTTTTTTCGATTTAGTAAACAGACTGTCTCAGCGTACATTTTGAATTTTCGCTAAAAATAACTCAAAATCATTTTCCATTTAATTTCCTTTCTAAATAATCTGTTAATTCTTCAATAACCTTATATTTTGAAATTGCTAAATTTTTTGTATTCTTAAGTGTTGTTTTACACACTACGCTATTAGCTTCACTACATAGCACAATGCCAATAGTAGGCGAATCTAAATCACTTTTAATATTTAAATCTATATAATTTGTATAGAATAATAATTGACCAATATATTCAGGTTTGAACTTTGTTGTTTTTAATTCTATAACAACATATGAATGACTTGGAATATGATAGAACAAAAGATCTATTTCATATTCTATGTCATCAATTGGTAATCTATATTTTTCTCTAACAAATGAAAATCCTTGACCTAGTTCTAATATAAATCTTTGAATGTTAGATAATATACTATTTTGTAATTTTTTTCAGAAGTAACATCATTTACTCCTATGAAATCTAAGACATAAGTATCCTTTACTATTTCATTTAATTCAGAATTAATAGACAATTCACTATCTTGTATAGAAGCATCTGGATTAGTTAGATATCTCTCATATGCTTTAGCTTTAAATTGTAATTCTACTTGGCTTCTTGACCATTTGTTTTTATGAGTCTCATTAATATACCACAACATTTCTGCATGAGAGTTTGATTTAGCCATAATATCAATTATTGTTCTCCATGGAATTTGGGCACCAAGATGGTGCCTAATCTCATATTCAGAAAATTCTTTTGCAAATTGACTCATATATTTTAGATTTCTAAAAGAAAAACTTTTTCCATATTCTTTTAAATCATTAGCTAGATTCTCTATATATTTGCTTCCCCACACTTTTCTTTGATTAATGATAGTACCTATTTCATAATAGGTCATTATCATAGCACTATTAACTACTACCATTGCTTTAGCTTGATTAGTTCTAATAGTTTCTTTAATTTTGTTCAAATCAGTTAAATAGTCTTTCTCAATAATTGTTATTTCTTTTGTTTTAATCATTGTATTTACTTCCCCTTTTCTCAAAAAAATAAATCCTGCAAAGCTTTAAGCCTTACAGGATTGTAGTTATATTAAATTGGGCACATTGTAATATCATAATTACCAGCTCCTTAAGATATATTTATTTTATCATATATTTCATTTTATTACTAGATTGCAAATTTATTTATTTGGAATTCTTTTTGCAAAAATCAAAAATCCGTCTAAAGAATATATCAGTTGGCATTTAAAATCTTCATCGAAATATATCAATTTTATGTAAATTGAAAATATCATAATAGAAATGTAGGAAATTAGCGGTTGAAAATGCTGGTTTC
>JAEDCM010000003.1 GCA_016294165.1 Anaeroplasmataceae bacterium | reverse complement strand
AAAATAAAAACCCCCTAAGTTTTTCTAGATTTCTCTAGTCCAACTTAAGGGGTTCGCTTCATTTCACTTCCTGCTTTTTTTATTTTGCAACACTCTCGCTTAATTCTTGCATAAATTGATTTTTATATAATTCAAAATAATATCCTCTTAAGTTTAGCAGTTCTTCATGGGTTCCACTTTCTACGACTTCACCCTTATCTAATACTAAAATTAAATCTGAATTAACAATTGTTGAAAGACGATGAGCTATTGCAAAGCTTGTTCTATTTTCCATAACCTTTGCTATGGCAGATTGAATAGACTCTTCTGTCAAAGTATCAATACTTGATGTTGCCTCATCTAGAATTAAAATCTTTGGATCAGCAATTATCGCACGAGCAAAGCTAATCAATTGCTTTTCTCCTAAGCTCATATTATTTCCACCCTCACCAACGATACTTTGATATCCTTTATCCATCTTCATTATAAAATCATGTGCGTTAACAATCTTTGCCGCATTGATTACATCATCATCTGATGCCTCCAAGTTTCCATAGCGAATATTTTCCATGATTGTTCCACTAAATAATTGCGGACTTTGTAATACATATCCTATATTTGAATGTAGCCAAGCTACACTTCTTTCTTTATAGTTTCTACCATCAATCAAAATTTCACCACTTGTTGGCTCATAAAAACGGCAAATCAAATTAACAATTGTCGATTTTCCACTTCCAGTATGTCCAACTAAGGCGACTGATTGACCATGTTTAATCTTTAAATTGAAGTTTTTTAAAACTGTTTCGCCTTCATTATATTTGAATGTTACATCCTTAAATTCCACATCACCAACTAATTCTTCCCAATTTTCCTTTTTATGATTGAAGGTATCACCATATTTTTCCACAACCTCTGGCGTATCTTGAATTTCCGGTATAGTATTAATTAATGAAACAATACGCTCCGCTGATGCTTGCGCATTTTGAAAATCTCCTAAAACTCTAGAAACCTGCATAACTGGGTCAAAGAACTTAATTGTATAATCAATAAACAAATATAATACCCCAACAGTAATTACTCCATTTAAAACCATCTTTCCACCAAAGAATAAAGTAGTTGCTACTCCAGTGTATCCTAAGATAAAAATGACTGGTCCAAATAATGCTTGAAAGAAAATCGCTCTTAATGATGAACGACGATAATTATAAGCTAAATCATTAAATTCCTTCTTATTATCATTTTCAATTACTAAGCTTTTTGTTGTTTTACTTCCCATAAAACCTTCATTATATGCGGCAGTAATCTGCGAATTAATCTTACGAGCACTACGGTAATGTTTTAACATTTTGCGTCTACAAAATATTGCAAATAGTAATAAAATTGGCATTAATATTAAAATAATCAACGCTAATTTAACATTAATAAAGAAAATTACAATCAAAATACCAATCATATTTAGAATTCCCCAAAGCATATCAATCATTCCCCATGAAAGAATATTTGCAAGTTTTCGAGAATCACTTGTCATACGGGCCATCAACCATCCTTGTGGTGTACGATCAAAATATGAAAATGGCAGTTTTTGAAGGTTTTCATATGATTCCTTACGCAATTGATAGCTAACAAAAACTTCAATTTTACCACCATATTTTAAAAACCCAAAAACAGTTATACCATAAGCAATAGTAGCTATAGCATAAAAGATGATTAAAAGATAAACACGATCATAATTTTTGACCTCAATAACCTTATCAATAGCATAAGTATTGATCAATGGATAAACAACATCTAGTATTGCTAAAACAATAACGAAGAAAAGCATCATGAATAAATCTTTCTTATCATTTAAAACTGTTTTAAATATTTTTTTCCAAACACCTTCTTCTTTATGATAATCTTTTTCTTGAAAACTACTCATGCTTTTCACCTCCTATTAGCTCCATAAATTTTTCCTCAAGACGGCCTTGAACATCCCATAAGTCCTTATATAAACCTTCCTTATGTGATAGTTCTTCATGAGTTCCAATTTCACTAATCATTCCATCCTCTAAAACAATAATACGATCTGCTTCCTTTGCGGTTGTAGTTCGGTGAGTAATAATGATCATTGTCATATCACTTTGAGCATTTTTTAACGAAGTTCTAATTGATAAATCCGTTTTGGTATCTACTGCACTCAATGAATCATCAAAAATTACAATTGGACGCTTGTTAACTAAAATACGTGCAATCGCTATTCTTTGCTTTTGACCTCCCGATAAAGTAGTTCCCTTTTCACCAACAATAGTGTCATACCCTTTTTCAAATCCCTTAATATCTTCATCAATACATGCTAATCTAGCAGCCTCATAAATTTCCTCATCTGATGCATGACGATTAGCAATTGCAATATTCTCATAAACAGTTTTAGAGAATAAGAACGGATCCTGTAAAACCATTCCAACATTTCTTCTTATATGCCTTTTATCAATTGATTTTAAATCTACTCCATCAATAAGAATTTGTCCCTCAGTATTTTCTAATAATCGAGTTATTAGATTTACAATTGTCGATTTACCACTACCAGTTTTTCCAACAAAAGCAATCATTTCTCCCTTTTTAATCTTAAAATTGATATCTTTTAAGACTGGTTTGTTATCATCACTGAACTTAAATCCAACATTTTTAAACTCAATCTCACCACTGATTTTTGGCTTTGTTAGGTTATCTTCCGTAAATTCACTCTTAATATCTAAAACCTCTTCAATACGATCAATAGCAACTAATGTAATACCAAAATCCGCAATAATTCTTCCAAGGCCTCTAAATGGCCAAATAAGCATTCCCATAAGCATTAGACATGCTATCAAATCGGCAGTTTGAATAATTCCCTTTTGAGCAAAGTAAACTCCCACTAGCATCGTTAAAGAATATTGCGCAAAAACTAGAAAATCAGATGATCCCCAATAGATAGCCATCATAGTATTGAATCTACCATTTTTCTTTGAATAATCGGAATTCTTTTCTTCAAGTTTTTCTATTTCATATTGCTCATTCGCAAAAGCACGAACAACACGAGCACCTGCTAAATTCTCTTGAATAACTGTCATCATCTGTGATTCAGCCTCTTCAATTTCTTGAAATTTACGATTAACATAGCGGAAATAAATGATGGAAGAAATAATAGTAATCGGCATAATTATTAAGCTTATAAGCATCAAGGTAAAATTAATTCTACCAACCTGATAAGCACCACTTAAAACCGTTGCGATGATATTAACGATTTCAGGAAATCGATTACTAATAAACCCACATGATGTATCAATATCTGATGTACATCTTTGAATTAAATCACCAGTATCCACATTATTGTGATAAGTATATGATAAATCAGTGATATGATCATATAACTCTAATCGCATATCCTTTGATATGTTTTCGGTAATTCTTCCTTTTAAATAACTATCGGTAAAACGCATAAATGATCTTACTAATTGTAAGCTAATCATTGAAACACCAAGAATAATGATGATTGTTATAGTATCTGTTTGTTTAGCTAAAAACTCCAAATATGGTTTAGGGAAATTTACATTACTAACATCTTCATTACTTAAAACATTTATTCCATATTGAATAAAAATTGGAAGATATGAATATAACAATTGAAGCGTCGCGGTTAAGAAAAATACAGTAAATATTAAATACCAATACTTTTTCCCCCACTTAATTAATTTTTTTACTCTCATTACTATCTACTCCTAAAAAAAATAAGCCATTAATGGCTTTATATTAATTCTCTCTAAAATAAAAACCACACTAATTAGTGCATAGTAAAAGACAATACATATGCATAGTATTAACAATTAAAATCTTTGATTTGCTCATTAGTATCATCTTCCTTCCTTCTTTATTCTAAAACTATTGGTATAAAATGTAAATAGTTAAATTAAAAAATAGTGTCATAAAACACTATTTAATACTTATTTTTAGATCTATTTTCTTTAATAGCTCATATATATCCTTGTATTTCGCATTGGATGCTAGTTCATCCACTAACTCTCTAGCATAGTATTTAATAGAAAAAATATTTTTTTCTTCAATTGCTCGGTTGAGGCAATGTTCCCTTATGAATGATGAATATTCCTTCCTATTATTATACTTTATAATTATTGAATTACGAAACAATTCATAATCGGGATTATCAAATTTATGATCGATGTTGTTAACAATTTTATCATAATCCATACATAAATTTCCCATATATAACTGATATACTTTATTTAGCTCATCATCCATGATATTAATATCCTCATAACGATTTGTTATGATATTTAAAATGGCTCGATATTTGCTTTTTTCCTTTTTGTTTAAAAATAGCTTTTCTAACAATTCATATGCTTTATTACTATTATCTATTGATATAGCCACTATTTTTTTTAAACAAATACCCTTTATTAATTTAAAATTTAAGCTTCCTGAAGCATAATCATGGTATTCATCTAAAATAGACATAACTGTACTAATATCCCCTTTATGTAAATAAATATTTGCTTTCATTTCATAAACGATCTCTTTAATATAGGTATTCTTAATATTAAACTCATTAGTCATATCTAAACAGCTTAAAGCTAATTCATGTTTGTATTCTAAACTATATAAAATAGCCATAAATAGTGAAACAACTATTAATTCAAAATCAAAAAATTCATCCTTATACATCATAATTTGTTCTAAATAATGATAAGCCTTTTTAATTTGTTTGAAATATAAAGAATGCCCCATTCTGATAATATCGGCATAAAACACCTCATCCTTATTATCCACTAAAGAAAAGCAATGATTAACCTTTTTTTCATCGCTAAGGCACATCCCCTTAATCAAATCTAAAATAATATTTTTATATTCCTCATCAGTTTTAAAATATTTTTCGGATACATTTAAACGATATTTAATCTCTTCTAATATTTTTGGCGCAACATTGATGTTTCCGTTTTCGATTTTTGATAAATAGCTAACACAACAAATATTATCACTCGCATCCGCAAGCGTAAATCCATTTTCCTTTCGTGCCTTTTTTATTAAATATCCAATATGGGAATTATTTTTTCTATTTCTTTTAAATGCTTTATATAGTTCATTAATCATTATCATCACCTAAGTAAATCATAATAAATAATGTTCAAACATTCAACCGACCAAAGATAGCAATTATTCATAAATTATCATGGCGGAAAACGAATATATTTGATCCCTTCCATCAAAAAAATGGCTCAATTGATACTTTATATCAATTACCTTCTTATCTACAATAAATTTATTAATTTCCTCTTCTAAATCACTTTCGTGTTCCGAATCAATAACCTTAACCTTCATTACTTATCACCCTTATCTATTTTAATCCTAATAATATAAAAAAATAAACGATTATTGACGACAATAACCGTTAAATAAACATTTATTACAAGAAGGATTTTTACTATGGCAAATATATCGACCTAGAAAAATCATTTGATGATGAAACTTAGCCCATTTTTCTTTGGGAATTATGGCCATAAGTTTTTTTTCAATTTCCAAAACATCATCATCTTGATCTGCTAATTTTAACCTTTTAGCAACTCTTGAGACATGAGTGTCTACCGCAATAGCTGGCACGTTAAAAATCGTTGCTAAAATAACATTGCATGTCTTTCTACCAACTCCACTCAAGGATTCTAAATCAATTCTATTATTTGGAACATTACCATCAAATTTTAATACTAAATCTTTAGATAAATTAATAATATTTTTAGCCTTGTTTTTATATAAGCCTAAAGGTCTAATAATATTTTCAATATCCTCTAGATTGGCATTCATCATTTTTTCTGGTGTACCATATTTACTAAATAATAGCGGAGTCACCTTATTAACTCCCTTATCAGTTGTTTGAGCACTTAAAACAACAGCAATTAATAGTTCAAAAGGATTACTATAATCTAATTCACAATCCGCATCAGGAAACATTTTATCTAGGTTTTCTAAAATCATCGGGCAATTTTACTAAAGAAATCATCAATTGCCTTGGCTTTATCCGGATTGATTTCTTTACTTTCTCCTTTATTGTTTCTCAAAATAGCTTCAATATATTTCAAATTAACCTTTGAAGCTTTTACTGATTCTAATGCCGCACTATAAATCTCATCAAAGCTATATTCCTTAGACAAGCTTGAAACTACATTTAATTCTAATGGAGATAAGCTTCTACCCCATTCTCTTTCAAACACCGAAACAATCTTTGAAGAATCCTCCATTTTAACTCTATTTTCCAATTCTTCTTGTTCATCATAAAACAGCTTTTCAATTAAAGTAAATGTTGGCGTAAGATCAAAGCATTCCTGTTCCTTACCAGTTTTTGATATTTCGCTATTAATATCCAAAAATCCTTTGTTAATTAATGATGTTAAAGTATTTGATAGTTCATTTGAGGATAAAGTCATTTTGGATTTCAACCCATTAAATGACAAGACTGTTTTCTTTTTTTCATATAAAGAGAAAAGATGTAAAAGCATCACAAATTCTGCCTCGTTTAATCCTAGATCAACATAATTTTGAAATAGTATTTTATTAAAATCAATAATTTGATTATTTATTAGCTTTTTTATCATCGTAATCCCCTCCTTTATATTTTAATAGACTAATAATGGTTTTTGCATCACTTATCTTATTATCGCTTATCATTTGATATAAGTCTTCTAATTTCATCTTAAAAGCGTTTAAAAATTCATCTTCATCTAAGGATGCTTGACTCTTTGTAAAATCTAAGGCCAAATAAAGATAAATTATCTCATCACAATATCCTACTGTCGGATATATTTGTCCTAAGGAAATCAATTTTGAGGCCTTAAGCCCAACCTCTTCTTCTAATTCTCGTAAAGCAGCACTATAAGGCTCTTCACCTTTTTCTAATTTCCCAGCAGGAATTTCTAATAATTCTTTTCTATAAGCATATCTAAATTGCCTAATCATATATGCATGTCCATCCTCAATTGCTAAAACAGCAACTCCACCGCGATGATGAACAATTTCACGCTTAGCGATATTATCATTAGGTAAAATAACGTCATCACAGTTAACTGTAATGACCTTACCCTCATAAATAATATTTGATTTTAATGTTTTCTCAATAAGTTTCATTTTGTTCAAAAACTCCCTTTTCTAGAGCTTTCTTAGCGGCCATTTGTTCAGCCTCTTTTTTAGTCTTTCCAGACCCCTTACCCAAAACAACATCCTCCATTGAAACTGCAACAACGAATTTTTTATTGTGGGCTGGTCCCTCTTCACTCAAAACAGAATATGACAACGATTTTTTAAATGATTGTACGCACTCTTGTAATGTTGATTTATAATCCTTAATAATCTCCGTTAAATCAATATACGGAACAACAATTTTGTTAAAAACCTCTAAGCTCTTTTCAAAGCCTTGGTCTAAATATATTGCCCCAAATAAGGCCTCAAAAGCATCCGCAATAATTGCTTTTCTTTTTCTTCCTTCGCTTTGTTCTTCACCATGCCCTAGCAATAAATACTTAGGCAAATCAATTTCTTGTGCATATTGAACTAGGGCTTCTTCACAAACAGATTGAGCTCTTTTTTTTGTCATTTTACCTTCAGTCATATCAAAATTACGATACAAATATTGACTCATTAAAAGTTCAATAACCGCATCACCTAAAAACTCTAATCGTTCATTGTTTGTGACATTATGCTCATTGGCATAAGATGAATGAGTCATAGCTGTTTTAAGTAATTCTTTATTATTAAATTCGATTTCTAACAATTTTTCTAGATTATTCACCTAGCTCACCTAATCCTGCTTTAACTTTTCCTATTACATCATTTTTTACCATCCCACGAGCTAAACGAATAGCATTACTAAATGCATACTCATCACTATTTCCGTGAGCCTTAACAATTGGAATATTTACTCCACAAACCATTGCTCCACCAACCTCAGTTACATCGAAGCGTTTTTTGAATTTGTCTAAATTTTTTTTCATAAATAAATACCCAATTTTCCCACGAGTATTGCGCTTAATTTCTTCCTTAAGCATCACACTCATCATTTTTGCAGTACCTTCCATTGATTTCATTAAAATATTTCCACTGAATCCATCAGTAACGAAAATATCACAATCCACAAAATGCATTTCCTTTGGCTCAATATTGCCAAAGAAATTAATACGTTTATCAGCTTTTAAAAGTTCATAAGCTTCTTTATCAACTTGACGACCCTTTCCAGGTTCCTCACCGATATTAACTAAACCAACCTTTGGGTTCTTCCATCCTAGTGCATTTTCTGCAACAACTGTCGCAAAGTAAGCTAATTGATCAATGTTTTCCGCATTTAATTCAACATTAGCCCCAGCATCTAAAAGGAATTTCCCCTTACCATCTAAAGATGGAATAACTGGTCCTAAAGCAACACGTCTCATTCCTTTCATCGGTTTAACAATTAAACGAGAGATTGCAACAACAGCTTGAGTTGGACCACTTGATACAACTGCATCAACCTTTAAATCCTTTCCATCCTTTAATGCCTCAACTAAAGAATAATCTAGGTTACTTCTTACAATTTTTACTGGATCCTTTTCTCCCATTGAAATAACTTCATTACAATTTTTAATTGTAATTCTTGTATCATCAGTTAAATATTTTTTTATTTCCTCTTCTTTACCATAAAGAACGATTTCGATGTCATCAAATTTTTTTATGGCAGCCATCGCACCTAAAACTGTAATTTTTGGAGCGAAATCTCCACCCATTGCATCAACGCCAATTTTCATCATTTTATCCACCTCTTTTTGTATTTTAACACAAACTAATCCAATATACTAGAATTATCAAATTCATTTTTTATATATTCATATAAATATTTATATTTTTTTAGCAAATTATTATTTATTATGTAGGTTGCCTCTTTTTTTGCCACCTCTAAAATTTTATAATCCTTGACGATATCCACTAACTTAAATTCTGGCATTCCTGATTGCTTATTTCCAAAGAAATCTCCAGGTCCACGAAGTCTTAAATCCTCCTCTGACAATCTAAATCCATCAGTGGTCTCCTCCATGATTTTAAGTCTTTCAATTTCTTCATATGTTGATGATAGGAAACAATATGACTTGATATTTCCTCGACCAACGCGCCCTCTTAATTGGTGCAATTGTGACAATCCAAATCTTTCGGCATCTAGTATTAAAATAACACTAGCATTTTTATTATCAATTCCAACTTCAATTACTGTTGTTGATACTAAAATTTGTATTTCATTATTCACAAATGATTGCATGATTGCATCCTTCTCATTATCCTTAAGCTTTCCATGCATCAAACCAATATTACAATCAAAATGCTCTTTAACCATCTCATATACATTATTAACATCATGAAGATCAATTTTATCAGATTCCGTGATAAGTGGTGCAATGATATATGCCTGATGGCCGTGTTTGATTTCATCATTTATAAAATTAAAAACCGGTTTGAGATTTTCATTATTAATCACCTTTGTCTTAATCGGACTTCTTCCCTTAGGCATTGTCCTAATACTAGATATATCCAAATCAGCAAATAAACCAATAGCAAGCGTTCTTGGAATTGGAGTTGCAGTTAAATATATTACATCCGGATTATTACCCTTTTTTCTTAATATTTGTCGCTGATTAACCCCAAAACGGTGTTGCTCATCAGTAATAACTAATTCTAGATTTTTAAATATAACATCATCACTTATAACCGCATGCGTACCAATTAATATATCAATATCTCCATTAGATAATCTTTCTAATAGCTCTCTTCTTTTTACTTTTGATATTGAGCTTGTTAAAAGTTCAATTCGGATATCTTCATCTTTAAAAATATCCATCAGATTTTTATAGTGCTGTCTTGCTAAAATTTCGGTTGGAGCCATCAAGCAGCTTTGACACCTATTTATCGCAACTGCATATAATGATATTGCAGCAACAATTGTTTTACCACTACCTACATCACCTTGAACCAACCTATTTGCTGCCTTGGGCGATTTCATATCACGATATATATCGTTTACTACTTCCTTTTGATCATCCGTTAATTCAAAAGGAATAGTGCTTATAAACTTTCGCACACGTGCCATATCAATGATTTTAGGGGCTTTTAGCGTGCTTTCATTATCTAATCTAGAGTAAGCTAGTTTTAATTGAAAACGGAAAAATTCTTCAAATTTAAGCCTTCTAAGAGCTTCCTTCACATCATCAAGTGATGAAGGATTATGAATCATCATTAAACATGTATAAAAATCTAATAATCTATACCTGCTTAATAAATATTCAGGAACCTCATCATTGATATAATCCTTATATCTTAAAAGCGATGCCGTAATAGCCTCATGAATTACCTTTTGATCAGCTTTACTTTTATAAACCGGTGTAATTTTTCCCTCATCAAGCTTAAAATAAATATCTGATGCCGTAATCGTTTCTTTTTTTCTTTCATATTTTCCACTTATATATATCGTTTTATTATTAACTAATCGATTCTTTAAAAAAAGACGATTAAAAATTACAATCTTAACAATTCTATCATTGATAAAGCATTCAAAGCTTAGCATGTTAAGGTTATTTCTAAACCTAACAGCCTTGACATCACCTTGAATAACACCTTTAACTAAAACTGGTCCTTCAGTTAATTCACTGATACTAAAATTTAAATATCTTTTAGGATAAAGGGTAATTAAGTCAAAAATAGAGATTATACCCTCTTGGTTTAAAATCTCTTTAGTCTTCGGTGTGATTCCTATTTTACTATTTAATTCAATTTTTGAAATAAACATTAAAATCGCCTCTTATTATATTATACAATAAAAATTTAAAATTTTATCGAAAGGATTTTTTTATGATAAATCAAGTTATGAATGATTTAGAGGGCTTCATATTTGATCTCAAAGCTCCAAAAATGAAGGTAAACATTAAAGAGCATGATGATCAATATGAGTTTAAAGCTTTAATTGGGGGAGTAAATAAAGATAATATCAAAATTAACTATAGTAATGATCAACTATCAATTGAAATAATTGAAGTTGAAGAAGATTTTGATTTATCCTACATTAAAAAAGAAATCAAAACCAATTATCAAAAAAGAAGCTTTTTAATCCCTAATATTGATTATGAAAAATCAAGTGCTACCTATAACGATGGAATTTTAACCATTGTTCTTCCAAAAATAAAAAACGAAGAGAATTTGATAAAAATAAAGGACTCATAAGAGTCCTTTTATTATTCAACAGCGATAATATAAGAATAAATATCTTGTTTACCACTTACAACTTCAACTTCAACCTCATCGTTAACCTCGTTAACAAACTCAGCGATAATGTTAATTTCATCTTCTGAAACATCATTACCATAGAAAATTGTAACAATTTCTGATTCATCATCTAACATCTTTTCAATTAGAGTTTTTGTGGCTTCTACTCTTTCTGGAACAGAAACAACAATTTCTCCTTTTGAGATACCAATGAAATCTCCAGATTGAATTTTAACACCTTTAAGTTCAGTATCTCTTACAGCGTAAGTTACTTCTCCAGCCTTCATTCTATTAATTGCGCTAGACATTTCTTCAAAATTTGTATTAATATCACTTGTAGAATCAAAGACCATCAATGATGCATATCCAGCCGCAATTGTCTTAGCCTTTAAAACTACAATGTTAGAATCACTAACCATACTAGCAGCTTGTTCAGCAGCTAAAATAACATTTGAGTTATTTGGAATGATAATAATATTATCCGCATTTACTTCATCAATTGCTTTAATGAAATCCTCAGTCGCAGGGTTCATTGTTTGTCCACCATCAATAATATAGTCAACACCTAACTCCTTAAATGAATCCTTGATACCTTGTCCAAAGCATACGGCAATAATTGCATATTCTTTTCTTTCTTTTACAGTAGGTTTAGCTTCTGCTTCAATTAAAGCACTATGTTGTAAACGCATATTTTCGATTTTCGTAGTTACAATATCACCATATTGTAAAGCTAAATTCAATACATCTCCCGGACGATTAACATGCACATGTACTTTTACTAATGAATCATCTTGTACCAATACTAATGAGTCACCCATGCTTAATAATATGTCTCTTAAATCCGCTTCTTCAAATTTATCAGGTTCTCTTAATTCACAAATAAATTCTGTACAATATCCATATTTAATATCAGTGCTTTGGAATTCACTTTCATTCTTTTCTTTAGACTCTTCTTCTAATAGCTCTAACTTTTTACCTTGAACCATTAAAAGCATACCTTCAACAATTTTAACAAATCCAGCTCCTCCTGAATCCACTACACCAGCTTCTTTTAAAACTGGCAATAATTCAGGTGTACGACTTAATGCTTCTTTAGCCGCAGCTAAATAAACCTTTAGTAAGGTTTCTAAATCATTGATTTCTGCCATTTTTTCTTCAAGCGCTTCAGCTGCTTCTCTAACTACAGTTAAGATAGTTCCTTCAACTGGTTCCATAACAGCCTTATAAGCCATTTTGTATCCGCCAACAAGTGATTGTTGGAATTCTTGAAGAGTAATTGTTCCGTTTTTTGTATCCTTTAAAGTATCAAAAATTCCACGGAAAAATTGTGATAGGATTACTCCAGAGTTTCCTCTAGCACCCATTAATAATCCTCTCGATAGCATTTTTAATAGTTCTGATATCTTTTTAACGTCTGCGTTCTCAATTTCACGAACACCGACCATAATAGTCATTTGCATGTTTGTTCCTGTGTCACCATCTGGTACAGGGAAGACATTTAGGGCATCAACTTCTTTATAGTTGTTCTTTAAATTAATAGCACCATTAATTAACATTCTCTTTAAAAGAGCCCCACTAACCTTTGTTACTGGCATACTATTCCCTCCATATTAAATTTCTATATATATAACACAAATGTGATAAATTCTTTTTTAAACATTTATTTCCCTATTAGTATAACATAGTAATTTTAAAAATGCAACAAATAATTTTTCAACAAACTTTTTCACGTTTTTTTCTAAAAAACTATTGCATTTTATTTTTATATATGGTAAATTAATTAATGCTGAAGATATTAAATTATGCAGAAGGAGGTCAAAACTATGGCAAAATGTTATATCACAGGTAAAACAACTACTACAGGTAACTATCGTTCACACTCAGTACATGCGACTAGACGTACTTGGAAAGCTAACTTACAAACTGTTCGAATCGTTTTAGAAGACGGAACTGTGAAAAAAGTTAAAATCTCCGCACGTGCATTAAAAAAAGGAAATATCGCTAGAGCGTAGTTATTAAAGAGTAAAAGCATACGAAATCGTATGCTTTTTTATTTTTCTTTTTTACTAAACAAAGAAATAATCCCTGTTATAATCTTTGATAAAAATTTGGGAAGCTTTAAACAATAAAAGCGGATAAAAATCACCTCTAATTAATTTTTATTCATCACTCTTACTTTTTATAACAATTACTTCTCCTTTTAAAGTCAATTTTCCTTTAGATAGAACTTCGTTACTAATACACAAGGTATCTTCTTTAGTTAAATTATATTTTGTTAATGGATACTTAAATCCCTCTAAGGTTAATTCGGCATTAGAATCAGTAAAGAAAGAAATATATTTATATTCATCATTGTAAAACATATGATTTCCTGTTTCTAATTTATAAATTAATGAATTATCGTCAATCATCTTAATGTTATATTTTGAAACCAATTTTAAATTCACAAGGAAGTGCTCGATACGAGGTCCTTTTATTCCCCCAACAATTAAAATATCTTCACTCATCTGTAATGCTATTTTAACAGCTGATAACGTATCAGTTTCATTTTTTATGGCATTTAATTTGATAAATTCCTTAGCATAATCCTTAATTGAGGCGATCTCCTCTTCACTTAAAAAATCAAAATCGCCAATGGCTAAATCAATTTTTATATTGTTTTTCATTAATTCTAAGCACCAATGATCAACACCAATACAATAATTATCATTGTGCATAATCGAAAGTGACGGGCTTGAACTTACAATTACTACTCTCATCTTAAGCTGTCAATTCCTTTTTTTCGATCATCTAATTTAAAGATATAGCTACCTGCCACTAAAATATCAGCTCCTGCTTCTTTGCATAAAGCAGCAGTTTGGGCATTAATTCCCCCGTCAACCTCAATTTCATAATGATATTTATTTTTTAAATCACTTAATTCTTTAATTTTATTTACTGCATCATACATAAATGATTGGCCACCAAATCCTGGTTCAACACTCATAACTAAAACTAGATCCACCATCCCTAAATAAGGAATAATTTCTTTTACAGCTGTTTTTGGTTTAATTGATAAACCAACCTTAACATTTTTATTTCTAATATATTCTAAGCATTCCTTAACGTTTTCTGTTTCATAATGAATTGTAATTAAATCTGATCCAGCTTTTACAAAATCATCGATATAACGAATCGGATTTTCAATCATCAAATGAACATCAAAAAACATATCAGTATATGCACGAATTGATTTAATAACACATGGCCCAATTGTAATATTTGGAACAAACATCCCATCCATTACATCAATATGTACCATATCAGAGCTTTTAATCGTTTCTATTTCTTCTTTTAAAATTGCAAAATCCGCTGATAATATTGATGGACTAACTTTCATCTTTTTTCACTCCTTCTTTTAATAGATTATCATAAAAGACGATAAAAAAAAAGAAAATCGGATAAAATATCCGATTTATTTTTCTATTTTTTCTTCAGTCTTTAATTCCTTACCTAAATAAGAAGGTAACTCCATTCCGGCCATTTTGAATATTTCATTCATCGGTGGAACAGCTTTAATTAATGATTGAGCAAAATTTGCGGTTGTTGAAGTACCATCAGAGTTTGCTCCTGAATCCCAAACAGTGATCTTATCAATCTTTAAGTTGCTAATTGCTTCAACTTGTTTAGCAACGATATCCTCAAGCTTGTCAGTAATCATAAGAATTGCCGCTTCATTAGCGCTACCTGTAGCCCTTACAATCTCTAAGTAACCTTCAGCTTGTTTCATTAACTTAGCTTGAATACCACGGGCCTCAGCTTCCATTTTTGCATAAATAGCGTCAGCCTCACCTTGAGCTTCACGTCTAATACGCTCAGCAACAGCATCAGCTTCAATTTCGATTTTTTTCTTTTCAATTTCACTCTTAACAATAACATCAGCTTCTAGTGTTGCTTTTTCACGTTCAGCACGAGCAAGCTCGGCTTTCATTTGAGCAGCATATGATTCTTCTAATGCACGAGCTTCCGCAATCTTTTCAGCTGATGTGGCAAGACGCATTGATTCTGCTTCGATTTCACGACGACTAGCATTTGATTTGGAAATTTCTGCTAAAGCCGCATTCTCTCCGGCAATCGCAATACTATTTGCTTCCGCAACCCTTACACGTTGGTCTCTTTGAGCATTAGCTTCACCAACAGATCCATCTCTATTTTGTTCAGCAACTGATTTTTTTGCATCATTGATAGCTTTAGCAGCCGCTTCTTTTCCTAATGCATCAATATATCCTGATTCATCAGTAATATCCGTAACGTTAACGTTAATTAATCTTAAACCAATTTTCTTTAACTCAGTTTCAACGTTGCGACTGACCGCCTCAAGAAATTTATCACGGTCTGTATTAATCTCTTCAATATCCATTGTAGCAATTACTAAACGCAACTGTCCAAAGATAATGTCTTTAGCTAACTCTTGAATATCATTTAACCCTAATCCTAATAAACGCTCAGCTGCATTTTGCATAACTCCCGTTTCAGTTGAAATTCCAACTGTAAATCTTGAAGGAACATCAATACGGATATTTTGTTTTGATAAAGCATTTCTTAAATCCACTTGAATTGACATTGGAGTTAAATCCATAAATTCATAAGCTTGGAAGAATGGCCAAACAAATGATGCACCTCCATGAACACACTTAGCACTACGGCTTTGTCCATCCTTTGTAGAACCAACTTGTCCATAAATAACCATAATTTTATCTGATGGACATTTTTTATATCTTGAAACTATTAAAGCAACAACCACAAAAGCGATAATGATAATGGCTGTTACTAATCCTGTGACTAAACCACCAACACTTAATACTAACATCTTATTCACCTATCCTCTTCACAATTAAAATTCCATTTACAACATCAACAACTTTTACCTCTGCGCCTGTTGGAATGTTCTCCTCATCAGCAGTCATCGCTTCCATTTCTGACAAACGATCTTGAACTAATACATTTACTTTTCCAATTCCACTTTTATTCTTTGGAATTGATAAATATACATTAGCAACCTTACCAATTGCATTTTCGGCATTAATATTCCCATCCTGTTGAAGATTCATTGCCTTTTTAATAGCATATGCCACTAATATCATCGCTATAAGACCCGCAATAACACCAACTAACGTACCAACCCATAAATTATCGGTAGCTTCAATCAAAACTAAAGCTGTCCATGAACCAATACTTAAAAATGCAAGTGCTCCTCTGATAGTAATAATTTTTAAACCAAAAATATTTAAAAAATCATTATCAATATCAACATCAAAATCTGCATCTTCAAATCCGATTCCAATAAGCATTAATATCAATTGAATCGCAAAAATAATTGTCGACGCCATCGCTAATATAAACAATATTTGTTGAAAAACTCCTAAACTATTCCACCATTCAATCATAATATCCCTCCCAAGTGATATGATATCAAAATTAGTCGTATAAGTCAATATAAGCAAAAATTAGAGAGCATAGCTCTCTAATATATTTTCTTTTGTTGCTTTATTTCATTGTAGAATTTAACATAATTCTCATAACGAGAATTTATCATTGTTTCTCCTAAATGATTTTTAACATTACAGTTTGGCTCATTAATATGGCTACACCCTTTAAAACGACATCCATTAGATAACTCTTTAAAATCAATAAAGCACTCATTTAAATCTGATACCTCAAAATTAAAGAAATCAAGCGAACTAAATCCCGGAGTATCTGCAATTAAACCATCATTAAAATCTAATAACTCTGAATGTCTAGTAGTGTGCTTACCACGACCTAGAGCCTTTGAAATCTCCTGGGTTTGAAGATTAAAGCTTTCATCTAGACAATTCAAGAAAGTTGATTTACCAGCACCTGTTTGCCCAGCCAAAACGCTTATTTTATCCTTGAAAATTGGCTTTATTTCATCAAATCCCATCTTATCATGCATTGATGTATAATAAACATTATATCCGATTTTTTCATAATATTTCATGTTTTCTTTTAATTCAATTTGTGATTGATCATCCAACAAATCAAACTTAGTTATAATAATCTTTAAATCGATTTCTTCCTTTTCAATTAATACAATAAAATGGTCTAAAAGATTAAAGCTTAGTTTTGGATTCGTTGCTGCAAATATTAATAGCACCTGATCAACATTAGCTACATCTGGCCTTCTTAAACTATTATTACGAGGCATTACGTCTAAAATATATCTACCTTCTTCTTGATAGGTAACATAATCACCAACCTTAGGGCTCATTTTAATAATGCGAGCATCCTTATCTAGACTGTCCTTTTTAAAACTACTATCCTTTGATACCTTACTATGTCTAAGCTTTCCACTAGCATTACATACAATTCTTTCCTTCGTTTCAGAATCTAAAACTGTATATAGACCTCCTATTAACTTTACAACTAAGCCCTTCTTCATATTCTCCTCCTGAAACAATCACAATATAGCAATCATCATTTTTATAAACATCTAATACTTGATTGAAACTATCTCCATCGACATACTTAATAACATACTTAATATTTAATCCATCCAAATACTCTTTAGCAATGAGTACATCCCACTGTATAATATCCGGAATAAAATCATCATTGACACCCTTTGATAAAATAATCAAAATTTGATTTTGCTTATTTCTTAAAAGCTTGTCGCCCTTAGAAATGCTTTGACTAATCACAAGCCCATTGGAAATGTTCAAACTATAATCATATTCAAAAATCGGGTTGATGTCATTATTTTTACAAAAGGTCTCGCATTCCGCTTTTGTCCAATACTGCATATTAGGAATCACGACATAATCGTCACTATATGTCACATATAATACAACATTATCATTTTCTTTTAATGGAGTATCACTCGTAGGAACCTGCATTTTAACCAAATCACTAGGAAGATTAGAATCTTTAATATACTCAATCATTATATTCAAATTTAAATCTAAACTCTTTAATTTTTCCTTAGCAGTATCAATTAAATAATCGCACACATTAGGCATTTTTTTACCCAAAGATCCATTTGATACATATAGCTTTATAATGCTATTTTCTTTAACCATAACTAACGCTTCTGGTTCTATTTTTTTTACAATATCTTTTGTTAAACTATCATCGATATAACTAACTGACGCTCTTAAACCTAGATCCTCTAATAAAAGTTTTGCCTCAGCCACATCCATATTTAGACAATCAGGAACCATCACATTTTCACGATAATAAAACTGTGGTGCATAATAAAATAATGTAAACATAAAAATGCCAACTAAGCTTATAATATATAACACAAAATAAAATATAAATTTCATCATAGTTCACCCGTGTTATTTTTTGCGTTTAAACTATTTTTTATGCATATTTAAACTTCGCAATTGGCCACAAGCTGCGTCAATATCACCGCCTTGTTCCTTTCTTGCAGTCACATTTAATCCTTGTTTTTTTAAATCATCAAAGAACTCATCTATTCTCTTACTTCTTCTAAATTCATTTTCATTAACACTATTGTATGGAATTAAATTTATATACACGTTTAATCCTTTTAACAATTTAGCTAATTCAAGAGCATTTTCATGAGAATCATTAATTCCATCTAATAAAATATATTCAATTGTTACACGCCTGTTTGTAATATCAATATAATCCTTAACAGCCTTGCAAACCTCATTAATGGAATACTTGTGATTAATCTTCATAATGCGATCTCTAATCGCATCATTTGGTGCGTGAAGGCTGATTGCTAGATTAGTTTGTAGTCCTTCATAAGCATAATCATAAATCTTTGGAACAATTCCGCAAGTTGAAACAGTAATGTGCCTCGCTCCTATTGCTAATCCTAAATCATAATTAATAATCCTAATGAACTTCATAACATTATGATAATTTGTAAAAGGCTCTCCAATCCCCATTACTACGATACTTGATATTCTTTTTTTTGTTATTTTACTAACCTCAACAACCTGATTAACAATCTCATCTGTTGTAAGGCTTCTTTTTAATCCTAATAGTCCTGATGCACAAAATGCGCATCCCATTGCACAACCAACTTGACTTGAAACACACAATGATAATCCATAATTATGATCCATCAACACTGTTTCAATCAATTCATGATCATCAAGTTCAAATAAAAACTTTTCCGTTTTATCATTACTAATTTGTCTTTTAACAAGTTTAAAATGTTTTAAAGGAATGACTTCATTTAATTTAATAGCTAAATCCTTTTTAATGGTTGTAAGCTCTGTAAAATCATCAATAAAATCCTTATATATTCCATGAAATATTTGTTTAGCACGGAATTTTTTTTCGTTCATGTTTACTAATAATTCTTCTAAATCCTTTAATTCCAAACCATAAGAACCCATTGAAATCATCTCCTTTATTGTCTTCCTAGGTTATTATATCACAAAGAATCATCTAATTATAGTTTTTTTATTAATAATAAAATACCAATTAAATTTGGAATAGCCATTAGCATATTCGCGATTTCACAAAACTGATAGATACCTTCACTTTTATATAAAACACCTAAAAAAATAAACAATAAATATAAGGATAAATAAACCTTCTGATTTTTAAAAAGAAACCTATAGCAACATAGTCCATAATAATACCAACTGATAATCGTTAAAAAGCCCAAAATAATAACTGATAAAAAAATAGTTATTCCTCCATAAAACCCAATTTGATTTTTAAAGGCGTTATAAACAACGTGATAATCATTGTTTATATTCATTCCCAAATAGTTATTATCAATTATAATAATCACAAAGGTTAAGCTACATAAAATAATTGTGTCAATAATCGGATCTAATGCCGCGATAACTCCAACCTCATGGGGATCCTCTTCTACGCACCCATAAATGATTCCCGAGCTTCCCAATCCTGCTTCATTAGATAATAAACCTCGTGATATTCCATATTTAATCATTACATATAAATTTCCACCTAAAAAAGCCTTATAAGAACAAGCCTCTTTCATAATTAAGATAAATATATCATCAATAACTTTATAGTTTTTTACCAATATTATTATTGAGCAAGATAAAAACAAAACAATAATAAAAGGCACTAACATATTGTTTATTTTGCTAATTACTTTTATTCCATATCTTATTGTTAGATATACAATGATAACTAATACGACTCCCAATATAATTGAATTAAATTTTAAAGCTTTATTAATCGCATTAGCTTGAATCATATTTCCAATCCCAAGTGATGCAATAACTCCAAAAAAAGCGTATAAATAAGCCAAAATCATATATTTATTGTCTAAACCATTTTTAATAAAATACATTGGTCCACTAACATACTCATCATCTTTTTTCTCTTTATATAAAGTGGATAAATATGCTTCAGCATATTTCGTTGCACAACCGATAATTGAGCTTAGCCACATCCAAAAAATACTACCAATGCCCCCCAAAATCAATGCTTGGGTAACGCCTAAAATATTACCAACCCCAAGAGCCGCAGCTAGTGATGTAAATAGACCAGATAAAAAACTTATCCCCTTTTCTTTTTTCTTTAGATATCCTAAAGAATTAGGCATATCCTTATACATAATAAATCTTGTTTTAAACATAATAACTAGTCCAACAACCAAAATAAAGATTAAAATAATCATTAAATCACCTAGTTATATATATGAAAAAAAGGATGAGTTTTTAACCCATCCCTTATATTCTATTAAGCTAATCTAATTTCTTTTGTTTCAGCATCAAATACCCATTCAGTAGTCATATCAAATCCTGCAGTAGTATATCCATCGGCTGTTGTGAAATCAACAGATGATTTTGGTTGAATAATACCTTTTTGATCAGCAGAACCATCAGTAATAGCTGCGCCTGGTAATGTGTAATCGATGATATGAATGTTAGTTAAGTTGCTTTCTGCAACACCACCATTACCTGTACCAGTAATGTTTCCAAATGTACCAGCATTGCTTGAAGAAATTTTATCTACACCATTAATTGTAATATTTACTACTGAGTTAGAAATTGTAGCATTTGTACTTCCATCAACGAATCCAATGAATGCACCAGCTTGTTTCTTAACATCATTAATTGTACCAAATACAGCAACATTGTTCATTATAACCTTACCAGCTTTTAGACGTCCTAAAATTGTAGATGTTGCTTCAGGACAAGAAACACTTCCGGCAAATAATACATTGTCTAAATTTAATGTACCATTTTCAATACCAGCCATGATTCCTCCACCATATTTTGTAGAGAATTTGAAATCAGCACCAACAATACTTGTATTTGAAATATTTAATGTTCCAGTTGAATTATTTAAACGTCCAATAATACCACCATTGTATTGTCCGCTACTTGTAAATTTGAATCCATTAATTTTAACATTTGAAATTGTTCCGTTTTCAGCTTCTCCAGCAATAATACCATTATATCCACCCATAGCATTAATAGTAATATTTTCAAAGTTAATATTTCTAACTGTACCACCTGTTAAAACACCAGCAAGAAGTCCAACCTTAGAAAGTGCGAAGTCTGCAGTTAAGTTCTTAATTGTATATCCTTGACCATCAATAATTCCTTTGAACTTAATTGTTGTACCAGCATATCCTATACCAGTAAAATCAATATCATTTGCTAAATAAATCTTAGCATCAACACTTGCAGGGTCTACTAAAACATTGATTAAATCATCAGCTGTCTTAGCCATGAACTTATCATTGATTGGATCAGATGTAATAACATTTGATCTAGTGTTATCATTCTTAACCGCAACAATGTATAATAAGTATTCAATTGTTGAATCAGCAAAATCTTGTGTAATTTCAATATCCATTCCATTTGCAAGGTTAATTACACCTTTTCCAACTGGTTCAGCACTATTCCATGAAGAGTCAAACCATATTGAACTTTGAGCAATAACATCATCAATAGTTGGTTGAACATCAGTTTTCTTAGTGAACATATAATATAATTTACCATCATCACGAGATGCTGTAACGCTAAATGTTGCTTTACCAGCTAAAATAACACCTTGCTTGTAATTTGTTAATTCAATTGCCTTATCGGCAGGTTGAACATCAACGATTTCTGTAAATACTAGTTGTTCACCATCATTTAATGTGATTGTAACATATGTTGTATAACGTCCTTCATTATTTACATCAATACCATCTAATCCTGTATATTCAATAGTATAATCAGTACCTAATGTTAATAATTGTAATGTGAAACGGTTGTAAACCTTAATCTCTGCATGAACATATTCTTCACCTTGATTTTGGATTACACGATCTTTAATTCCTTCAACAATACCAATACCATATTCTTTATTTGGATTTGTTCCTACTTCACCAGCAAATTCGCTAACCTTATCAACATACATATCTGCTAAATAGAATGCTGAATCTTCGGCAATCTTACCTTGATCACTAGTAAATCTCATATATTTAATATCAAATTCATTAATATATTTACCATTCTTAACTTCTACATAGGCATTTGCTTGATAATCGTAATATCCAAATGTAAATGTACCAGCTTCTTGATTGAATGTAACACGATATTTATACCAAACACCTTCTAATAAATCTAATGTTGTATTTACACCATTTACAGATACTAGACGTTTTCCATCAGCATCCTTAGCATTAAATTTAATAAAGAACATTTCTTCTGAATTTTCATTTAATAATGAATATTTAATATTTGCACCGTCTTGTGATTGAAGTGCAAAGAATTCAATTGCCATCTCTCCATCAATATTAATACTACGAGTATATGATGCTTCACCACCATTTGATTGAACAAACTTAACAGCCTTAGTTGCATCACCAGCATCATTATTGTATGGAACATTATCAACAATTTCTGATAATTTACCAATACCAGCAACAACCCACTTGTTAGCTGAACTTAAGTCCTTTCCAATTTCATAATCAAAGTTCTCATCAATCTTTGTAATAATGATTGTCTTATTATGTTTTGGAACAACTACATTAAAAGTTTTAGTCATACTTACTTCTCGATAAGTAATCTTAGCAGTTAATGTAACATTAGCATCTGCTTCTTCATAAGCAGGTCTATTAATAATACCTTGAGTATTTAAAACGGCAGGATTGCTTGATGTCCATTCAATAGTTGTTCCGTTTAATCCTCTAGTAGGTAAATCAATATTTGTAACGATTGTATTTAAATCATAAGGTAAATTTAAACCAGCATAATCTTCTTGAACTCTAATTGTAGTGTCCTTTGTATTATTAACAAGAACATAAGATGTTGTTGCTAAGAATTTAATTGCAGCTTTTGCATCAAATGCAGTTTCAAATGTATAATCACCATTTGTAGTTCCAAATACTGTTGCTAAATCAGTTGCTTTAGCAGCTTGTTCAGCATTCATATCCTTCTTATCAGTTCTATTTTCAATTGCCCCTGGACCATAGTTTCCATATTCATAGAAACGAGCATTAGCAGCTGTGTTTCCACTCATATCAGCATAAGTTGAAGCAATATGTTTATCCATAAAGCAATTTACATAAGCTGTATATGCTCCTTGTCTCCAAGGCCTAGCTAATTTAACTGAACCAGCATATAAATTAATATCTGAATCCTCATCAAATAATAATGAGCAATTATTAAAAATAAATCCATAGTCTAATAATTTAGACATATCATCTGCTCCACCCTTAGGAGCACAAATATATCCTTGATTAGAATTTTTTCTATCTAAACTTCTAATAATACAATTATCAAAATATGCAACAGCATCAGCCCCAAAGATGAAGTCTACACAACCTTCAATTGTACAATCATAATAATATTGACGACCATTTTTAGCTTCAAGAGTATCTTGGTAACCCTTAAATGTACAATTATAGAATGTTGATTGGTCAGCTTGACAGTTTACTGCTAAAGCTTGAATATCACTCTTATCTTTGTTTGCGATATAATCAAATGAATTTACAAATGTGATATTTGAAGCTTTAAAGTTAACAGCCTTACTTGTAATAGTAACAGTAGCAGTCTTATCAGTACCCATACCATTTAGTGATGCATAATCTCCGTAAGAGATGGTAACTTCATCATTTGATCCGATTAATGAAAGGTTAGGAATATCAATTGTAACCTTTTCTTTATAAACTCCATAAGACTTTGGAGCTCCATACATTAAGAAGATGGCTTTTTCTTCTTCATTTGTCATTTTTCCAGCATCAATTTGCGCTTGAATATACTCAATTGCAGCATTAATTGTTGAGAATGTTGTCATGCCATAACGATCTGAATAAACCCCTTCATCTTCTTCATAAATGTCGCTTGATACAGCAACTCTTTTTATTGTACTAGCTTCATTTAATTCTGCTGGACTCTTTGTAGTAACGGTAGTTGTAGTTGTTGTTGTTGTTTTCTTGTTAGAACCGCATCCAACAACTAAAAAACATCCTATAGCTACTAAAAGTAACGCAAGAATTTTTTTAGAATTATTTATCATAATTTCTTCTCCCTTCTTTGCACCTTTTGTTTTAACAAAAAAAGTGTAAACGCATACACTTTAATTATACTTAAACCTCGCATTTTAGTCAATGAAAAACAAATTATTTTATTAAATATTTAATAAAAAAGGGTGAATAAATTCACCCATCATAAATTATTCCAAAATTAAATTATCAATTGCAGCACCCGGAGCAACCATTGGTAAAACCTTATCATCTTTAGCAATATGACAATTCAAGACAGCAGCTTTTTTGCTCTTAACTGCTTCATCAATTGCTTTAACAAATTCTTCTTTTGTATAAATATCATAATTATTTATTTCAAAGGCATCCGCAAGCTTATTAAAATTTGGACCACGATCTAAAACACTTTCTGAATAACGTTTCTCATAAAAAGCTGTTTGCCATTGTCTAACCATACCTAAAACCTCATTGTTCATGATTACAGTGATAATAGGCAAATCATAATATTTAACAGTTGAAAGCTCATTAAAATTCATTCTAAATGAACCATCACCAGCAATATGACAAATAGTTTTTCCCGGATTACCAACACTAGCACCAATTGCAGCACCCATACCATATCCCATTGTTCCTAGGCCACCTGATGTAATTAAGGTATTTGGCTTATTGAACTGGTAAAACTGAGCAGCCCACATCTGATGTTGACCTACTTCAGTAGTCACAATTGCATCATTTTTAGTGGCCTTATCAAGTTCTTCCATGATAAATTTAGGCGTTAAATTTTCCTCATCCTTATAACATTTATTTTTATTTTCTCGCAATTGTTTGTTTTTTTCTAGCCAATCATAATCAAGACTTTGATTATTAATAAGCGGAATTAATTTAGTCAAAGCTTCCTTAACATCCCCGATAATACGTCCACTAACTTTAACATTTTTTCCTATTTCTGCTGGATCAATGTCAATATGAACAATTTTAGCATTTTTAGCAAAATTCTTCACATCACTCACAATACGATCACTAAATCTAGCACCAATAGCAATCAAACAATCACATGTTGAAGCACCAATATTTGAAGCTTGACTTCCATGCATTCCAATTAAACCAGTTGAAAGCTCGTGATTGGCAGGAAATGCACCTATTCCCATTAATGAAGTGCTAACAGGTGCATTTAATTTATTAGCAAATTCTAATAATTCTGCACTTGCACCACTAATATTTACTCCACCACCAGCATAAATAAACGGACGCTTAGCTTGATTGATAATATTTGCGACATTTATAATATCATTTTCCTTCATTCTGAAAGTGCTTCTAATAATTTCACGAGGCTTAACATAAGTATACTCCGCAAATTCCGCACTAACGTTTTTGGGAATATCGATTAAAACAGGTCCTGGTCTTCCTGATGAAGCAATATAGAATGCTTCACGGACAGTATCAGCTAATAAATTAACATCCTTAACAATGTAATTATGCTTAGTAATCGGTGTTGTTATCCCAGTGATATCTACCTCTTGAAATGAATCCTTACCTAATAAGGCAAGCCCAACATTTCCGGTAATAACAACCATTGGAACGCTATCCATATAAGCTGTAGCAATCCCTGTTACCGTATTTGTAGCTCCTGGCCCAGATGTTGCAATACACACACCAACCTTTTTAGTTGTACGAGCATATCCATCAGCTGCATGACTAGCACCTTGCTCATGCGATGTTAAAATATGTTTAATACGATCTTTATTTTTGTATAATGCATCATATATATTTAAAACTGCTCCTCCGGGATATCCAAAGACAGTATCAACACCTTGCTCAACAAGGCATTCAACTAAAATATCTGACCCATTCAATCGCATAAAATCACTCCTACTCTTCGAAAATTGCTCCTGTATTAGCAGATGTTACTAATTTTGCATATCTTGCAAGGTAACCTGACTTAACCTTTGGTTCAGGTTTAACCCAATTTTCTTTACGACGTTTAATTTCTTCATCAGAAACTAATAATTCAATCTTATAGTTATTAATATCAATACTAATTAAATCTCCATCCTCAACAAAAGCAATTAAACCACCCATTGCTGCTTCTGGAGAAACATGACCAATACTTGCTCCACGTGTTGCACCACTGAAACGACCATCAGTGATTAAAGCAACATCCTTATCTAATCCCATACCAGCAATACATGCTGTTGGTGCAAGCATTTCACGCATACCAGGTCCTCCCTTAGGACCTTCATAACGAATAACAACTACATCACCCTTAACAATCTTTCCACCATTAATTGCTTCAGTTGCTTCTTCTTCACTATTAAATACCTTAGCAGGCCCTGTATGTTTAAGCATTTCAGGAGCTACTGCGCTACGCTTAACAACGCATGAATCAACAGCCAAATTACCTCTTAATACCGCGATTCCACCAGTTTCAGAATATGGATTATCGATAGGTCTAATAATATTTGGATTCTTATTAACCGCTAATTTTAAGTTTTGTTCAATAGTCATACCTGTAACTGTCATCAAATCAGTGTGTAATAAGTTTTTCTTAGTTAATTCTTTCATTACTGCACTAACCCCACCAGCGTAATATAAATCCTCCATATGAGTATCTCCCGCTGGAGCTAAATGGCAAAGATTTGGTGTTCTCTTACTAATTTCATTGGCCAAATCTAAATTTATTTTTACACCTGCTTCATGAGCAATAGCAGGTAAATGTAGCATTGTATTTGTGCTACATCCTAATGCCATATCTGCAGTTAATGAATTTTCAAAAGCTTTTTCATTTAAGATATCTCTAATCTTAATATTTTTTCTATACATTTCCATTACTTGCATACCAGATTGCTTAGCAAGACGAATTCTTTCTGCAAACACAGCTGGAATACTTCCATGCCCTGGTAAAGCAATACCTAAAACCTCGCACATACAGTTCATTGAGTTGGCCGTATACATTCCACTACAAGAACCGCATCCTGGACAAGCATGATCTTCATATTCCTTTAATTCAGCTTCAGTTATTTTACCAGCATTGTATGCCCCAACAGCTTCAAATGTGACTGATAAATTTGATTTTTTACCATTTACATGACCAGCAAGCATTGGTCCACCACTACATACAACTGTAGGTAAATTCATTCTTAAAGCACCCATAAGCATTCCTGGAACAATCTTATCACAGTTAGGAACTAAAACTAAACCATCAAAAGCATGAGCTGTTGCCATACATTCTAATGAATCCGCAATCAATTCTCTTGTTACTAGTGAATATTTCATTCCGATATGTCCCATTGCAATACCATCGCATACACCGATAGCAGGAATTTCAATTGGAGTACCACCAGCCATTAAAATACCACGTTTAACAGCCTCTGTTATTTTATCAAGATTAATATGACCGGGAACGATTTCACTCTTGGCAGTAACAACTCCAATCAATGGACGATCGATTTCCTCATCAGTATAACCCATTGCTTTAAATAATGAACGATTTGGAACTCTTGCAGCTCCTTTTTTTATACTATCACTTTTCATTTTTAAATCCTCCTTATTTTGCTTTAAAAGGGTACCTAGGTACCCAATTATTTTAACGCATTTACAACTAAGTCTCCCATTTCTTTTGTTCCGACCTTAATCATACCTTCACTCATGATATCTCCAGTACGATAATTGTTATTTAAAACAGTCATTACAGCGTCTTCAATAGCCTTAGCTTCTTTATCTAAACCTAAAGAATATCTAAACATCATAGGGATTGATAGAATTGTCGCAAGTGGATTAGCAATATTCATACCAGCGATATCTGGCGCAGAACCATGAATTGGTTCATATAATCCTAACTTTTCACTTCCTAATGAAGCTGATGCAAGCATACCAATTGAACCAGTAACTCTTGATGCTTCATCACTTAAAATATCTCCAAAGATGTTTGATGTAATTATAACATCAAATTGTCCTGGATTTCCAATTAATTGCATTGCAGCGTTATCAACATATTGATATGTTACACTTACTTCTGGGTATAATGGAGCAATTCTTTCCATTACTCTTCTCCATAATCTTGAAGATTCAAGCACGTTAGCTTTGTCAACTAAACATACTTTTTTATTACGCTTCATAGCAGCATCCATACCTACCTTAATGATTCTTTCAATTTCATAAACGTAGTATTTTTCTTGATCTGATGCCCAGCACATTGGATCTTCTGGATTATATTTAGGAGAATTAGCTTTTTCACCAAAATACATACCACCAGTTAATTCACGTACAATTAAAATATCTAATGAATCACCAATAACACTTTCCTTTAAAGGTGAAGCAAACTTTAATTGTGGATATAAAACCGCTGGTCTTAGATTAGCGAAAAGTTTTAAAGCTCCACGAATTCCAAGTAATCCTTTTTCAGGACGATCTCCGTTTGGAAGATTGTCCCATTTAGGACCACCAACAGCTCCTAGTAAAACAGCATCTGATTTAAGACATGCATCAATTGTATCTTGAGGTAGTGAACAACCATCCATATCAATAGCAATTCCACCCATTCTTTTTTCAACAATGTTAAATTTGTGGTTGTATAATTCTCCAACCTTATTCAAAACTTTTACAGCTTCTCTTACGATATCTGGTCCAATTCCATCACCAGGTAATGTAACAATATTAAATTCCATTTTCTAATACTCCCTTATTTAATATAATTTACTAAACCATTAGCAGCGATAATCTTTTGCATAAATTCTGGGAATGGTTGTGCTTGAAATTTTTGATTTGTTGTTTCGTTTGTAATAATTCCTGTATTAAAATCAACGCTTACAATATCTCCATCCTTGATATTATCACATGCTTCATCACATTCAAGGATTGGCAATCCAATGTTAATAGCATTACGATAGAAGATACGAGCAAATGTTCTTGCGATTACGCAGCTAACACCAGCAGCTTTAATAGCGATTGGTGCATGCTCTCTACTTGAACCACATCCAAAGTTCTTATCAGCAACAATAATATCACCTTGGTTAACTCTTAAAATAAATTTAGGCAATCCAGCGTTGATATCTTGCATTGAATCCTCCATGCAGTGTTGTGCTAACTCTTGAGGATCGCTTGTGTTTAAAAAGCGTGCGGGAATGATAACGTCTGTATCAATATTTTCCCCATAGCGAAAAACTCTTCCTTTTGCATTTTCCATGTTATTTTACCACCTTTTCTGGATTTGAAATATATCCTGTTAATGCTGATGCAGCAGCAACAGCAGGGCTTGCTAAATAAACCTCTGATTTAACATGTCCCATACGTCCAACAAAGTTTCTGTTTGTTGTTGAAACAGCTCTTTCACCTTCAGCTAAAATACCCATATGTCCACCTAAGCATGGTCCGCATGTTGGAGTACTAAATACACATCCAGCTTCCACTAAATCAGTTGCAATTCCTTCTTTAATAGCTTGTAAATAAATCTTTTGAGTACCAGGGAAAACAACAACTCTTACTCCTTTAGCAACCTTTTTACCTTTTAAGATATCACGTGCCATACGTAAATCTTCCATACGTCCATTTGTACATGAACCAATTACTACTTGATCAATCTTAACCTCAGTTTCACCAATTTCATCAACTGTCTTTGTGTTTTCTGGTAAATGAGGGAAAGCAACAGTAGGTCTTACCTCTGCAAGATTAATCTCATATACTGCATCATATACAGCATCTGGATCAGCTTCATAAGCCTTATATTCTTTAGTACTGTGAGCCTTAATGTATTCAATAGTTAATTCATCAACTGGGAAGATACCATTTTTAGCTCCCGCTTCAATTGCCATATTAGCCATTGATAAACGTGAATCCATGCTTAAATTTTTAATACCATCACCAACGAATTCCATTGATTTATATAATGCTCCATCAACACCAATCATACCGATGATATGTAGGATAACATCTTTACCTGTTACATATTTACTTGGTTTTCCAGTTAAAACAAATTTTAATGCTCCTGGAACCTTAAACCATGCTTTACCAGTTGCCATACCAGCAGCCATATCTGTTGATCCAACACCTGTTGAGAAAGCACCTAATGCTCCATATGTACAAGTATGTGAATCAGCACCGATTACAACATCACCAGCAACTACTAATCCTTTTTCAGGGATTAATGCATGTTCAATTCCCATTTGTCCAACTTCAAAATAGTTTTTAAGATCTTGCTTAACCGCAAATTCACGAATTAATTTGCATTGTTCAGCCGCCTTAATATCTTTATTTGGTGTAAAGTGGTCAGGTACAATGGCAATTTTACTATTATCAAATACCTTTTCTTTTCCAATTTTAGAAAATTCCTTTACAGCTACAGGGCTTGTAATGTCATTTCCTAATACTAAATCTAATTTTGCTTCAATTAATTGTCCTGCAACAACACTATCTAGTCCAGCATGAGCTGCTAGAATTTTTTGAGTCATTGTCATTCCCATAATTAATTTCCTCCCTCATAATCTTTAATTATCTTATATTCTAAAGAATCAACTAATGCTTGCCAGCTGGCTTCAATAATGTCATTTGAAACCCCAACAGTCGACCATGAATCAACACCATCAGATGATTCAATCAAAACTCTAACGTTGGCAGCTGTTGCCTCCTTAGGTTCTAAAACTCTAACCTTATAATCGGTTAAACGTACGTCCTTTAATTTTGGGTAAAAAACCTCAAGAGCATTTCTTAACGCCGTATCTAGAGCGTTAACCGGACCTTCTCCTTCGGATGCTTTGATTTCTTCCTTACCATCAACGTTAATCTTAATGATTGCTGATGCAGAATGTCCTTTAGCTCCTAATCTATCCTCAGTTATAATCTTAAATTTATCCAAAACAAATGAACTCTTATAAGTTCCCATAATCTTTCTAACTAATAATTCAAATGATGCATCTGCACCCTCAAATTGATAACCAAGATATTCTAATTCCTTTATACGACTGATTATCTCAGAAATCACTGGATCATTTTTATCAACGTTAGGTACAAACCTACATATTTTCTCCACAACTGTGCTTCTTCCAGCTACTTCACTAACTAAAAATCTTCTATCATTTCCAACCGCACTTGGACTGACATGCTCAAAAGATTCGCTATTCTTTAAAACACCATCAATATGCATTCCCGCCTTATGCGCAAACGCACTTTTTCCAACATACGGAAGCTTTTCATTTAATTGAACATTAGAGATTTCGCATATTTTATTGGCATATGATGTTAGCTTTGATAAATCATCAATACAATGATAATTTTTCTTTAGCTGTAGGTTAGAAATAATCGCACTCAAATTTGCATTTCCACATCTTTCACCAAATCCAACAAAGGTCCCTTGAACCATATTGCATCCAGCGAACACAGCCATAATACTATTACTTATAGCCATCCCTGCATCTTCATGTGCATGAATCCCAATATTTCCACCAATCAACTTACAAACTGTTCTACTAATTTCAAAAACCTCATCAGGAAATGCTCCACCATTTGTATCACATAGGGTAATGTAATCAGCTCCAGCATCAGAGGCAGCCTTCAAAGTTCTTAGTGCATATTCCATATTATTTTTATACCCATCAAAAAAATGCTCGGCATCATAGATGACGATTTTTCCTTTAGATTTTAAATACTTAATAGTATCACTAATCATGTTAATGTTTTCTTCTAAGGTTGTCTTGATGATGTCTGTAACATGAAAATCCCATGACTTACCAAAAATAGCAACTGCCTTAGTATTAGCAGTTAATAAAGCATTTAGGTTTGCATCATCACATACATTTGTATTAGCTCTTCTTGTTGCCCCAAAAGCAACTAGCATCGATTTTTTTAATTCAAGCTTGCTAGCTTCCTTAAAAAACTCTAAATCTTTAGCATTAGAACCAGGATTTCCCGCTTCAATAAACGGGATTCCTAGTTCATCTAATGTTAAAGCTATTCTAATTTTATCGGCTACCGAAAATGAAATTCCTTCGCCTTGTGCTCCATCTCTAAGTGTTGAATCAAAAATGGCAATCTCTTTCATTTTCTCACCTCCACTTATAATCAAAAACTAATTAGTTATTGATAAATTTATCCTCTTCGTTGTTCCAGCTGTATAATTTACGAACTTCTTCTCCAACTTTTTCAGATGGATGTTCAGCAGCTAATTTTCTCATAGCTCTGAAGTGTGCTTGACCACCAGCTGCGCTCATATCTAATAAGAAATCTTTAGCAAATGTACCATCTTGGATATCTCTTAAGATTTTCTTCATTGTTTTCTTAGTTTCTTCAGTAATAATTTTTGGACCAGTAATATAATCACCATATTCAGCAGTATTACTGATTGAATAACGCATACCAGCAAATCCTGATTGATAAATTAAGTCAACGATTAATTTCATTTCATGAATACATTCAAAATATGCATTTCTTGCATCATATCCAGCTTCAACTAATGTTTCAAAACCAGCTTGCATTAAAGCACAAACTCCACCACATAATACTGCTTGTTCACCAAATAAGTCAGTTTCTGTTTCAGTTCTAAATGTAGTTTCAAGAACACCAGCTCTTGCTCCACCAATACCTAAAGCATACGCTAAAGCCTTATCTAAAGCTTGACCAGTTGCATCTTGGTGTACAGCTACTAAGCATGGAACACCTTTTCCAGCTTGGTATTCACTTCTTACAGTGTGTCCTGGACCTTTAGGAGCGATCATTGTAACATCAACATCCTTTGGTGGAACGATTTGTCCAAAGTGAATTGCAAATCCATGAGCAAACATTAACATGTTACCAGCTTCAAGATTTGGTTCGATATCTTTTTTATACATTGCAGCTTGTTTTTCATCGTTAATTAAAATCATGATAACGTCAGCTTTTTTAGCTGCTTCAGCTGCTGTGTAAACCTTCATTCCTTGTTTTTCAGCTTTAGCCCATGATTTTGATCCTTCATATAATCCTACAATTACATCTAATCCTGATTCTTTTAAGTTTAACGCATGTGCATGACCTTGTGAACCATAACCGATAATCGCAATAGTCTTACCTTTTAGCACATCTAAATTACAATCTTTTTGATAATATAAATTAGCCATTTTAAATTTTCTCCCTTTTCTAATTATTATATTTTAACAAGTTGATTAACTTGGTTAATCCTTTAATTCTTGACTACCACGCATAATTGCGGATAATCCTGTACGCGTAATTTCTTTGATACCATAACCTTCTAACATTCCAATTAAGGCATTAATCTTACTCTCATCACCAGTTATTTCAACAACTAATGAATTCTTACCTACATCCACGATATGAGCTCTAAAAATATTTACAATTTCTAATATTTCCGCTCTATTTTCTTTGGTTGCCTCAATCTTAATCATTACTAGTTCACGAAATACTGCTTCATTCTCTTTAAGCTCCACAACCTTAATAACATCAATTAATTTTTCTAATTGATTTTTAATTTGTTCTAAGGTAATTGGATCAGTGTGAACAACAATTGTCATTCGTGATAGCTTTGGATCTTCAGTTACACCAGCTGAGAAGCAATCAATATTATACCCGCGGCGGCTAAACAATCCTGAAATTTTACTTAAAACTCCCGAATGATTTAAGGCTAGTACTGATAAAATATGTCTTTCCATCTTATAACCTCTTTTCTTCGCTATAAAAAAATGGTTTCATCTCAAAGAGACAAAACCATACTGTTCTGCGGTACCACTCTAATTGTTATCTCTCGATAACCACCTTGTTGATATCTATAAAATAGATACTAGATGACATAACGGACATCAGCCGTTCTTTCCTACTATAATTTCAGAAGACAGTTTATGGGTGATATTCATTTAAGCTCCTTACTATCTTTCACCAAATGATAGCTCTCTACAAAGGAATACACTAAATTACTCGTCCCAATCATAACCTTTGCTATTTTTTTATATTATATATAATTGGCTCTTTAAAGTCAACACTTTATTAAAATAAAGCACAAAAATATACCACTTGTTTTTTGTACACGGACAATTTATTCTTTTGTCCTTTTTTATGATCTTAATTTAGCTTGATAAATAAATTCTAATCTTTTTAAAATACTACCAACTAATTTATCAACATCTTCACTCAATAATGTTTTTTCGTTGTCTCTAAATGTTAATGAAATAGCAATTGATTTTAAACTAGAATCAATTTTATCTCCTTCATAAACATCAAATACTTTTAAATCAACTAATGTCTTTTTTCCTGTTTGCTTAACTAAAGCTAAAATATCTTGAGCCGCAACATCTTTATTAATTAGAATTGCTAAATCTCTAGTAATAGCTGGATATTTTGGAGTTGACATATATTTGAATTCTTCCGGCTTACAATTAAATAAAGTAGTTAAGTTAAGTTCAAAAGCATAAGCTTTATCTAAATCATTTTCCTTTAAAACATTTGGATGTAATGCTCCGATAACTCCAATTTTTGTGTTATTAACATATACTTCAGCTGTTTGACCATCATGTAATCCTCTATTAACAGCTTTTTTATAAGTTGCTTTATATCCTAATAGATCTAATGTATGATCTAAAATTCCTTTTAATAAATAGAAATCAGCTAAAACCTTCTTACCTTGCCATAATGATGATTCATACAATCCCATTAATCCGCATGATAATACTAAATCTTCATTTTCATTATAAATTCGGCCAATTTCAAATAGAGCTAAATTGGAATTTTGACGAGCTTTATTGTATTTGAAAGCCTCAACCATACTATTAATCAATGATAATCTTAGAGTTTCTCTTTCTTCAGTCATTGGCATTAACAATGAAATAGAGCTTTCAACCTCTCTAAATTTATCTACATCCTTTTTAGCAATCAATGAATAATTCACTGTTTCATTGAAACCTAAATTAGCTAAAGCATGTCTTAATGAACGAACCTTCTTTTGTGTTTCAGTTAAGGCGCCCTTTGAATCAGTAACTGGAAGAGTTGATTCAATGTTTTCAAACCCATACATTCTTGCGATCTCTTCAGTTAAATCTTGATAATTGTTGATATCTACTCTTCTTGTAGGAACCATTACCTTAATTTCATTATTTTCTAAGCAAGCTTCAAAGCATAAATCTTCAAAAATAGAAATAACCTCTTCATTAGACAATTTAGTTCCTAGATAATTATTTAATCTTTCAACATTAACATAAATAATCTTATCATTCTTATCGGTATTATCAACGCATGTATAGTTTTCATCAACTAGAGCCCCTGCTAATTCATTAAACAATTGTGATGCACGATCAAGCGCAAGCATTACACGATTTGGATCAACCTTTCTTTCATAACGCATTGATGATTCACTTCTTAATGCTAATCTTGTTGATGTTTTTCTAATTGCTTGTGGATTAAATATTGCTGATTCTAAAACAATATTTACTGTTTTATCTGTAACAGAAGATTCCAATCCACCCATTACTCCTCCTAAAGCCATTGGTTTAGTTCCATCAGTAATCACAATATCACCAGAATTTAGTACACGCTTCATCTCATCTAATGTGTTCATTTCTTCATTATCATAAGCATTTCTAACAACAATATTATTTCCAATAACATCGGCATCAAATGCATGTAGTGGTTGACCTAACTCAAGCATGACATAGTTTGTGATATCCACCACATTATTAATTGGTCTTACACCACATGCCATTAATCTTGACTTTAACCACCATGGTGATTCAGCAATTTTAACATTATTGATTTTTCTTGCATAATATGCATAACAATCACTAGTTTCTAATTTAACACTTAAACTACTTTCCTTATTATTTTTCATAATAGGAGCTAGATAAGTAACAGGCTTTTTAGATGCAGCAGCGATGTCATATGCAATTCCTAAATGGCTTAATAAGTCACCTCTATTTGGCGTTAAACCTAACTCAATAATTGTGTCATCTAAACCTAAATAAGCTAAAGGATTTTCCCCTACTTGCGCGTTTTCATCAAAAATAAAGATTCCATTTTTAAACTCTTCAGGCACAAATGATTCTGGAATACCTAATTCTTGTAGTGAGCATAGCATTCCACATGATTCAATTCCACGAACCTTTGATTTTTTAATTTTAAAATCACCAGGTAAAACAGCGCCAACTAAAGCTACGATTACCTTAATTCCTTTAGTACAGTTCGGTGCACCACAAACGATTTGTAATTCTTCATTACCAACATCAACCTTACACACATGAAGATGGTCACTATCGGGATACATTTCACATTCAAGAACCTCACCAATAGTTAAATTTGAAGCTTCAACTAATTTAGAAATGCCTTCTACTTCAATTACATGTAAGGAAATCAATCTTTCTAATTCCTCGATGCTCATATTAGCATCCACAAAATCTTTAATAAAATTTAAGCTCGCTCTCATTATTTCACCACCTTAAATTGTTTTAAGAAACGAATATCTGATAAATAGAAATTTCTAATATCATCAATTCCATATTTAAGCATTGTAAATCTTTCTACTCCAATACCAAAAGCAAATCCTTGGATTTCATTTGGATCATATCCGCACATTGTTAATACGTTATTATTAACCATACCAGCACCTAAAACCTCAATCCATCCAGAACCTTTACACATAGAGCATCCCTTTCCGCCACATTTGAAGCATGTAACATCAACCTCTACTGATGGTTCAGTAAATGGGAAGTATGATGGGCGCAATCTAATCTCTCTTTCATCACCAAAGATTTTTTTCGCTACCGCAAGTAATGTTCCTTTTAAATCACCAAGTGAAATATTCTTTCCTAAAACAAGACCTTCAACTTGCATAAATTGATGACTGTGAGTTGCATCATCATCATCACGACGGTAAACCTTACCTGGACAAATGATTTTAATTGGTTTTCCACCCTTCGCAAGCATTGTACGAGCTTGAACTGGTGAAGTATGAGTTCTAAGTAAAGTAGTAGGATCAATATAGAATGTATCTTGCATATCTCGAGCTGGATGATCCTTTGGAAGATTTAATAATTCAAAATTATAATGATCCATTTCAACCTCTGGGCCTTCCGCAACTTCATAACCCATTCCAATAAATAAATCTTCAATTTCTTCAATTGTTTGCATCAAAGGATGAACAGTTCCTAAATTGAATTCATAACCAGGTAATGTAACATCAATTTCTTCTTTTTTTAACGCTTCACTTACAGCTTTTTCCTCTAATACAACAACTCTATCCTTGATGGCTTCTTCTAAGCTTTGTTTGATACTGTTAACCTTTGCGCCAAATGCTGGTCTTTCCTCAGGTGTAAGATTACGCATTTGACTCATAAATTCTTGGACTAAACCTTTTTTCCCAAGATATTTAACTCTTAAATCATTTAATTCCTTTAAATCCGCTGAACCATTAATTTCGCCAATGGCCGTTTCCTTTAAAGCTTCTAAATTGTCCATGTTATCTCCTCCTTAATAAAAAAAATCCTTAGAATAAATCTAAGGACGTAAAATACGCGGTACCACCTTAGTTCTAGAATAAATCTAGCCCTCAAATCCTTTAACGCAGGAATACGATTAGACTCCAAAGGTGAATTCACTACTAGCGTATCTAAACCTGCTTTCAGCCGGTGACAGGTTCTCTCTAAAGCCTTGCATCTTGTAGTTACTACTTCTTTTTCACAATCTCTATTTGATATTATATTCCTTTTATAAATCATAATCAAGAAATTTTTTTAATTAGCTAACTAACTTTTACTTTTTCAGGTAATTCAATGGATATACTTTATCTTAATTTCAATGATTAGATAAATAATACTAAGTGAATTCTTCTCTAGTCAAATATTTAAGTTTTGATAGCATATTCATTTAAATATCTTAATTAACACTCATTTTTATAGTTTAATTGATCAACTCTAAAACTTGTTGTCCCAATGTTTCAACAATAACTTTTAAATCCCAAATTATCTTCACCACTACTTTCTATTTTTTTCAAATAATTGTACTAAAGTTATATCATAATTTCCTCAAAAAACATGTAAATTAATATATATATATGTTATCATTTAAATCTCATTTTATAAAAAGAAAAGGTAAGCTTACCCAAAGGTAAACTCACCTAGTTTTGCTTGTGAAAGTAATTTGCAAATTTGTGTTAATTATTTTTGTTTTTAATCATACTATATTTTCCATGGTTTGAATTAATTATGATAAAATCACCGTCATTATCATTAATAAACATTTTTATACCATTACAATAAATCATAACATTTAGTTCATAATTTTCTATAAGACTAAGAATGTGTATAACATTATCCATACTAGTAGTAATATTAAAGTTATAATGTTTTTTGTCTATTTCTAAATTAAAGCTATCAACAATACCCGAATGCTTCAAACGCATTATTTCATCAATAATTTTAGATTGATTTACATTCAAGCAACAGTTAATAACAATTTTATCACTCAATGAATCAACAAATAGTTCTAAATAGCTAATAGTATTTTTAATTTTTAAAGTTCTATCACTATATGAGTGTTTTATCATAATTTGTTTTTCCATTTATATTCCCTCCTGAATTAATACTCTGTTCCAATAAATCCTGCAATAACAGCACCAATTGGAAGATGTCCAGAACTTAGTATGTGCATATGCAATCCCCACATAGCACCTGTATCGATTCTAAAGCCATTACCGAATTTAATTAATGTTCCGCCTGCTTTGGCCCAATTATTTTTATCTGGAGACAATATTTTCACACCGGAATTACCAAGTTTGATTCCGCCTGCTCTACCTGTAGTTACTCCTTTATTAGCAGCAATTCTAAAACCACCACCAAGAATTTGCGCACCACCAGAGAAAATACCACCCCACATATATGCACTGGCTATATTATCACCGACATTGTCAAAGAAACCGCCTCCATTTGCTACAGATACGAGACCTCCGACTAAAACACTTGTACCAACACTTATTCCAACTTGAATTGTGGATGACAACAAAGCACTTCCAAATGCGGCCATAAATCCTACTCCAGCTCCTGCTGTAAAAGCTGTCACCAATGCTCCACCGACAATAAATGCTGTTCCAATCACAACTTCCTTCAAATGATAGCTAAACCAATCTCCAACACCATTCCAGAACGATTCCCAAGAATGACCTGTTGGATCGAATCGATTTATTGGATCGTTTCCACAGTAAGAATATAAATTCAATCCATTGATATTTTGAGAATCTAAATAATTCACACTATCTGGACTTATGAATCTACCAATACTAGGATCATAGTAACGTGAAAGTAACCAATAAAGTCCACTCTCTTCATCATAATAATATCCTCGATATCTAAATGGATTAATACTTGCTATTCCATTTATATCTAATACTACACTATGTTTTCCCCATGCATCATATTCATACTTTCCTACTAATTCATTTCCCTTGTAAATCTCAGTAATATCTCCAAGGATATTTCTATTATAATGATACTCTTCTTCATTATATTTAAATCCAATTATTCCATTATGACCATATAAATATAATATTTCATCTTTAGAATATGCTTGTCCATTAAAATTTGTATAAGTTCTAATAATTTCTTTTAGAATCTTATCATCTTCTAATACATATCTATGTTCCTTATTCCCAATAATCTTTTTGATCCTATTTCCACTTAAATCATATTTAAAGCTTATATTATTAAATCTACTTAAATGATTATTTTCATATTCTAAACTATTATTATCATAACTAATAATATTTCCTAAATCATCATAAATAAACTCTAAATCATTACATTTAATAAGCTTATCTTTATCATAATTATACGTCTTTATCTCTTCATTTTCAAGATTATCATCTAATGTATAATCATATTTATATTCTAATATTATATTACCATTATTATCATATTCATAAATAACCGTCTTATTTAGATTCTTATTGTTTTCTCTTATTAATTGTCCTAGACTATCATATACATAGCTTACTTTATTCCCATCATTAATCTCAATAATATTTCCTAAATCATCATACTTATATTTTTTATATGAAACACTATTATTAATTACTTCCTTGATTCCAATGATCCTATTTGTGACATTTCCTAAAGTTGATTCATAATAATATTCCTTTGTGATATTATTAAGTGTTTCCTTTTTGATTCTTTTTAAATCATCATATGCTATTTCATTATTAAAATCTAAGACACTAATTCTTTTTAATAATTCCTCTTCATATTCATATTCATAACTCAATGAATCATCTTCAAATTCATAATTAATTTCAACTATATTATCATAATAATCATTTTTGTAAGTGATTTGATAATCATTTTTTGATAATCTTTTTAATTTTTTATCAAAATATTCATAAGAAGTTTGATTTTCATAATCATTATTTTCTTCATACACACTTAATAATAAATCATCTTCATATGTATAATTAACAAATCCAATTCTTATATCATCCTTTAAATATTCAGTGCTTAATAACTTATCATATTTGTCTTTAATATTAATGATTTTTAAAGAATTACAATTAATAATTTCTTTAAACTCTTCATCATGATATTGATATTCAATTAATACATTTTCTCCTTCAACCTTAATTAATCTATCCATACTATCATATGTATAATTATATTTATTTGTTGGACTAGATTTGCTCATGATAAGGCCATTTTTTATCTCTTGTAAGTTATAATTATTACTGTTTTTTGAACTTGTAATTCCAATTAGATTTTTATATTTATCATATCCATAAACATAATCATCATCTTTTTCTATAAGATTACTATCCTTATTATAGCTTATATTATTTTCATTACCATCAATGATTTCTTTAATTAATAATCCTGATTCATTATAAACATATTCCTTACAATACTTATTTACTGGATTACTAAAATGATACATCTCTTCTTTAATAACTTGTCCATATTCATCATATGTATATTTAGTAACTATATCCTTATACTCTTTTCTAGCTAACCTTCCTAAACTATTATAAAAGTATTCTCTAACCTCACTTTTATCCTCTTTTCTTTCTAAATATTTATAATGAATTATTTTTTCTTCCTTTAATAATCTATTATAATCATCATATGTATAATTAATATCACTACTAATATATGCATAATCGTTACCTTCAAGCATTGGTAGCTTTTCTTCACTATTATAAACATAAATTACATTTTTATGTTCATCATATTCTTTATAGCTATAGTTTGATTCAAAAAGCTTAACACTATTTACTTTATAAGATCCTATTCTATGAATATTTCTGCTAATTACAAATTCATTTGGAATAACTACTTCCTTCAAATAATTTTCTTTTAAAGAAATTGGAATGATTACCTGTTTTCTTCCAATACCACTTTCAAATGAATTCTTATAAGTAATTGTCTCATTATCATATTTCAATTCAACCACAACAGTAAATAAGCTCTTATTAGAATCATTTTCAATATATTCAAACATACTTGTCTTAATTTGATTATTAATTATCGCTGCACTTTCCATTGTAATATCACATATTAATACATAATCTCTTCTCTTTAAATTCCAAACATTAACATTTCCACTTAGATTAACTCCGCTATAAATAATATTTGAATCCTTATTTGCCTTTACCTCTAGCTCATATTTATTATCTTTATTCTCATGGGTAATTAAATTATGCATCCTATTATTTCTTAATTGATATTCACAATAACACTCTTTAGTATTAAATAGATAAATATATTCATCATTTGTTTTATTTCTAATTACTTTTACACTTGAAATATTATCTGTTTCAGTAAGCTCATAACTAAATGATAAACTATCATTACTTGTTCTTAAATTTGTAATATTAGAAACCATTCCATTCCCATTATATCCAATACTATACCTTCTTTTATTATGAACAATTCCAGTTAATTTTTCATTACTATAGCTCAATTGGGATTTTATTCCCTTTTTTGTGATTGTTAATAATTTTCCATTAGTATCATATTCATATGTAATCTCATTTAAGTGATCATCCTTAATACTTGAAAGTAAAGAGTTCTTATATATAAATCTAATTGTGTTATTCTTTTCAATAATCTCATCAATATTATTTTTTTTATCATATTTAATCAATACTTGATTTCCATATTTATCAAAAATAACCGCCAACTGTCCAAAAACATTAAACCCATATACAATACTTCCATCCTTGTATAAATATTTTTGAGGAAATGTTTTTTGCATCTCTTGAAAAATTTCTTCTTGTTTATTTAATTCCTTCTCATAATAAGATATTTTATAATTAATCTCATCAATTATCTTATTATAATATTCAGTTAAATTATCATGTGAAACCTTATCAATCATTTGATTACTTTCACCAATTCTACTTTCAATCTCTCCTAAATAATAGTTATATAAATCATTTAAACCATACATTTCTTTTTGATAATCTTCAAAAGAATTAAATTTAAGCGGAATGTTAGGAAACCCATAACTCGATATATGATTTAATTCAAATAATCGCTTACTAATAGGATTTTTTGGCAAGTATTGCACAGATTCATCAGTGTTTTCAAACGTTATACTATCAATATTAAAGTTGCTTGGAAAAGACGCTTCTTTATCATTAGTTAGTCCATAAGTATTTTCTACCTTTTCCTTATTTGTAAAATTGTAATAATCATCTCTTGCATTATATAATTCTTCTCCAACTGATTCATATGAAGTATATCCTTCTGGAACTTCTAAATCTAAATATTTTGTCATCTCTACACGATTATATTTAAGTTCCTCTAATGCTTGTCTTAACTCACTACACCTTAATTCCTGTGCCACATATTCTTCATTTCTTTCCTCAAATTTCTCATGAGTTGACTGGCTTAATATATATCCTTCATCTGTTTTAAATTCTATATAAGCATCATAATCTAAATATTTATATCCATTACTTACCTCTGTTAAATCTTCTTTTGTAAGTTTGCTTCCATCTTCTTTTTCATATGTCCTTTTCCCTTCTTTGATATAGTAAATGCTCTCTTTAATCTCTTCTTTATGACCATCAGGATACGTTATTTCATTATCTTTAATTGTAATATCGGTGCTCATATTAAAATTATACCCATATCCTCTATTAACATTTTTATTATAAACATGGGCTATTTCTAAAGGAATGATACCAGCTGTGCTGATATCATTAAGCTTTAGATTTAATAAACCTTTTGATAACTCTACATTTAAATTATCATCAATTTTAAACATCTTTCTCTTCATTTTCTTTTCCCTCTTCTTCTATATATGTGATACTTTCCTCAAGCGTATATTCTATTAGACTAGTTAGAACATATTCCTCTTTTTCTTTTTTACTTTTTTCTGTATCCTTTACTTCATCTATTAGTTCTAGCATTTTTTTAGATACTTTTACTAACGCCAATGATTTTCTTTTTTTAAATAATCCTAATATTATTCCTAGTATTATAAAAATTATTGACAACAGCTCAATGTATTCCATTATTTAACCCCCGTAATTCTTATATGGAAACCATTTGATACACTAACAACTGTATTTGTTGAAAAAATTCTCTTATACGCCCTAAGCACTACATTATTACCATTTACATTTCCGCTAATCCATTCAATTGATTCATTATCAATTTTTGTGATAAAACTAAACTCATTATAAAATGAATCTCCATCATTTATCGTTTCATCAATGATCTCAACATAATGTCTTGTGTTTCCTTCATAGATATAATCTGTACAATCTTCGTATGTTGTATTATCTTTATAAACCTCAATCATCATACTTTTAAATCCACTTCCATATAATGACTTACTACATGTTAGTGTTGTATTTGTGGTTAAGGTTCTATTACCCTCAAATAAAACTTCTCTTTCTTCTAGTTTGTATTTAACTCCTTTATTTTGTGGTGGTACTACCCAGATTTCTCCATTTGGTAATAATACAATTTGAGCTTGTAAGGCTTTTGCATTTGGTAAAGCTGTTACCTCATTATTGATGGTTAAACCCATAATCGCTTCATCATTATAATTAATCTTTTCATAAAATTCCTCATTTAGCTCTGTTCCCTCATCAATTACATTATTATCTGCCTCTAAAATGTAATATTCGGTGAAATTTGATTCATTTGCCTTTCTTAATTTCCATAAATTTGCTTGCGCTTTTTCTTTTAATGTTACTTTCATTTTTTATTCTCCTTATAATTTTTTTACTCTATTTTGGTAAGAGCTTAACCTTAGTGCTATAATGCATAATTAATCATACGCAGCCCTAATCAATATCAAGTTTTTTAAAATTTCGATCATTTTTGTAGCACTATTTCTTTCTTTTTTTTACTACCAATTAGTACTCTATATTTAATATTTACTACCTTTTTGATCACAACCTAAATCATAGGAACCACCTCCTTATGGATTGTCCAAATTTGATAAATGTTAGGCGCCATAACAGTTATCAAAGGACGTGTAAGCTTATCCCTACAATAGTACTGGACACTTAGATGGCATTTTGAACACCAAAGAATAAAAAAAAGGCAAATAATCCTCAAAATTTGCCTATGTATAGAAGTAGATTACATATAATCTTTTAATAAATAATGAAGTTTCAAAATAATAGCATTATATTTTTTTATTACAGCGGTCTTTGACAAATTAACACTATTAGCAATAGAATTAAAAGACATTTCATCACTTGCTCTTAAAATAAAAATCTTTTTTTCTATTTCTTCTAAAGAATTTATAGCATCATACAAAGCTTTATTCCTTTTTACAATTACCACTTTTTCAAATGGGTCATTTTCAATAGATGGAATCTCATATTTATAATCTTCTAAAAGATTATCGCAAGAAACAGATTTTCTTCTTAATCTTTCTTGACTTTTTTCGAATCTATAAAAATCACGATTCAGTTCTTCAATTAATTTCAATTCATTATCATCTTTTACTTCAATAAATTCATAGTTCTTCCTAGAAACTTGTAGCTTAACAATTTTTGTGTCTTTTTTCATTTATAATCCTTTCGAATTAATAAATGCAAATCCCTAGAAAGTACCTGCACATCCTTAAAAAAACAAAAAGACGAGCAGAAAGACTTAACATAATTTAATATGTTTTTCTTTCCGCCCGTCTCAAACGGTTCATTACACCGCGCGGTTCTCCTAAGGATATTGCAAGTATTAAATTCTGGTGTTTTTTTAGCCCACCAAAGCCTAATTTTTATAAAAAGATAATTATTCTTTTATTTAAATAAATGACCAATTGAGGATTTTAGAAAAAATTGGTATAATCTAAATAAATATACAAAATAATTTCCTTTTCAAATAAATTATAACACTTATAAATCAATAAATCTACAAATGCAACTGAAAGCGTTAGTAAGTGTTCGTAAGCTACAGTAAGTTAAAAAGAAGGTGAATATAATGACTAAACATCAAGAAGAATTTAAAAATTTAATTTTATTATTATATCATTTTATTCCAGAATTAGGGCAAGGAGAATTCATAAAAGATTTTTTTAATTATGTTGTAGACAAGAACGACCCATCAATCCCTGTTCTTCAATGGGATAAAAATACTCTAAATAGATATTTTGACAATAATCCTTTATCTGCTGCGGATGCTAAAAATCTAATAAATATTAATAATAAAAAGGTTGAAATCTATTTAACAGAACATATTAATGAGAATAGATTAATAGAGTTAGGCTCTGCGCTTGGATTAAGAAAGGAAAAAACTACTAATGATATAGTAAATAAATTATCCGCTGATTTATCTAATGTTCTAAGAAATATTGCTTCTCAAAAAAGAATTACAAAGAAAAAAGAAATACTAGATGTCTCAGTTAAAAAAGATGAATTCAACAAAACATTTTATCTGAAAAATCAATACACATTTGCACCTAATAAAAACCAAAAAATATCTATATATATACTAAATTTTGATTCTTCTGCATTTAAATTCAATCAAGAAGATATGTTTAAATTAATAAATGATAACATTAAAAATTATGTTACTATTAAAGCTAAAAACAACAAAATAAATGACTTAATTGCTATAGAATCACTACAAAAAGTATTAAAAAGAATGTCAATTGGTGATAAAGCAAAACAATTAAGTGAGATGCTATTGTATATTTTTTTAGAAGCTTCATTAAATGCTCCTAAAATAATGAGTAAAATACAACTAGATGATATTAATGTCCATTCATATTCAGATGGAATTCATATACACAGATTACCAATCATCAATAGTGAGCCTCAATTTGATATAGTTTTTGGATCCTCCTGTGCACTAAATAATATAAAAGAGGCAATAGATAGAGCATTTGAGAAAGTGATAAAAATAAAAAATAATTCTCATAAAGAAATAAATTTATTATCTGAAGAATGTTTAGATTATACCCTTCCTGAAGGTGTTGATATTAAAAGTATTTTTTTACCTAAACCAGAAGATTTAACTGATCGTCCATTAAGAGGGCCAAATGCATTTGGAGTTTTTATAGGATATACTTTTAAATTAGATATTTCTAAACCTAATATTATGAAAGAATTTAAAGAACAATATGAACATGATTTTAAAGTTGCAAAAGAATGTATTGAGAAAAAAATTATTGATTTGAATTTAAATAATTATTCTTTTTATATTTATCTTCTACCATTAAATAGCATTGATGATACTACTTCTGAGTTGTATACAAAACTAATGTTTGGAGAATAAAAATATGGCAAAAAGTATCAGAGAAACTTTATATGATAATTTAGAAAAAAACGATTATCTAATTACTATATATGAAAGAATAATTTATAATAATTTAATCGACACTTTAAAATTACAAAATGAACATGAACAATATAATCCATTACATGCATTGCAATTTGCTGATATTCTATCAAAAGCTTCATATGTGAAAAATGAAGACTTATATCGCCAATGGGGACAAGAAATTGCAATATTAACCCTAAATCAGTATTTTGACAATAAAGATGTTAGAAATATTGTTGGAAATATTTTATCTAACTTAGGCAATTATCAAGGAATAGCTAACAAACTTCCGGACTATAAACACTTAAATTTAAAAGATAAAATTTTTGATGAATTGCAAAAAGAAGTATTAAAAATACCTAATGAAAATAATAAGTATTTCTTCATAAATCAAAAACAAATTTATGATTCATTAAATCATAAATACTTTAGTTATTCTGGAAAAACTTCCTTAGGTAAAACATTTATTATGCTTGTTAAAATAAAAAATGAAATCCTAAAGGGTATTAAAAAGAACTATGCAATTATAGTCCCAAGTAAATCATTAATTAATGATATATATAGGACTGCAATTGATGATTTTGGAGATTACTTGCACGAGTATAACTATAAAGTGATTACTTCAGCTAGCACTCCAATAGTAAATGAAAAAAGTAATTATGTATTTATTTTAACCCCAGAAAGATTATTATATTTATTGATGCAAAAATCTTCAATTATTCATGATTTATTTATAGATGAAGCTCATAAAATTTCCGATACAGACATTAGAAGTTCATTTTACTATAAAGTAATAAATATGTCATTAGATTTAAATCCTGATGCTCATATTTATTTTGCTTCACCAAATATACCAAATCCTGAAATATATCTTAATTTAATATCTAATAAAAACCTAAAATCAGAATATATCAGTAACAATATTCACACTGTTTATTCACCGGTTAATCAAGTACAATATATTATCAATAAAACAAATAATACTATTAGTTTTTACAACCAATACACAAATAATTTTGTTGATTTAATAACTTTAAATGAGGAAATTGATTATTTTCAACTAATCAAATCAACAATATTTTCAAATAATAATATCCAAAATCTTATTTATGCTAATAAAATTTCTGATGTTCAAGATTTAGCTTTAGAATTCTCTAAAAACTTGGATTACATTAATCCAAATGAACGTGGATACAAGGAACTAATAGAGTTATCTGAATATATAAAAAAAGAAATTCATCAATCTATTTATTTGGCTGATTTAGTAAAAAAAGGTGTAGCTTATCACATAGGTAATTTAAGTACTTCTGTTAGATTGAAAATAGAAAAGTTATATATAAATAATATTATCCATACATTATTTTGTACTAGTACATTAATTGAAGGAATTAATCTTCCAGCTGATAATTTATTTATATTAAGTTATGAAAATGGGAAAAAAAACTTTACATCTGTTGAATTTAAAAATTTAATAGGTAGAGTTGGAAGAATTAAGTACAATCTATATGGCAATGTATTTGCAGTTATAAATGATTCTTCTCAAATAAATACTTTCCAAGATCTAATTCAGAAAAAAATAGCAAAACAAAAACTATCTGTTACTTCTTCTTTAAAAGATGAATATAAGTGTTTTATTGTTGAAAAATTAAAAGAAGGAATTGTTAATTTTGATAGACCAGATTTTATACCAACTGGAGAATTTGATATAGTCAGAAGATACACGTTAATTTTATTAAAAGATATTATAGATAATAAAGATACCTTGATTACTAATGAGTTTAGTACTTATCTTCAAGGTAATGTTAGAAATGAAATTAATGAGCAATTTTCATCATTTAAAGAACATATTGATGATGATATAAACACATCTTTAGATCAAGTTATTAGACTTAATAACGCTATAGAAAAAGGTTTAGAATATCCATCTCTACATTCAGATACAAGATATGACGATATAGTAAATTTTTTAGAACAATTATGTTATATTTTTAATTGGGATAAATATGATAAATCATTAGCTGGTAATATTAATTATTATGGAGAACATCCTATAATTAAGAGACATGCGGTTGCACTAAATAAATGGCTATATGGATTGACAATAAATGAAATAATAAACGATTCAATCTCTTACTACAGTAACCCTAAAAATGAAATGACACTAAGATTTGCCAAAACTAAAGAAGAAAAAGAAATTGAACCATTTCCATGGTATAAAGATGTACCATATAATGATTCCAAACTTCATCGTAATAAACTCATCAATGATACTTTAAAAGAAATTGAGCGTATTATTCTCTTTAAGTTTTCTAATTATTTTCACAAATTCTCAAGCCAATACAAAAAAATAAAAAAAATTGAACATCTTAAAAATGATTGGTATGAATACGTAGAATATGGAACCACAGAAGGTTTAGTAATTTTTTTACAACAAGTTGGTTTCACAAGAGAAGCCTCTTTATATATTTATAGGAATTCTTCGATTTATATATCTTATGAAAACGGAGAAACTAAACTAAAATTAACATTACTAGAAAGTGATGATGAATCAATCGCATCTGAAGCAAAAATGGTATTTAAAAATATACAAAATATTTTTACAAAATAAAAAAGGAATATTCCTAATATCTTAGATTTAAAGTAATTAATCTAATGGTACTAGTTTATATTCCTCTTTTTTATTCAGCTATAAACCTTATAAATACATCTATTCCTTCAATATTAAGGTCAAAAATAAGAGAATTTTTTTAATTAGTTTTCGCTTTTTCGATTCTTCCTAACAATAATCAAACAAACTCCAAGAACAACTATTGTCGATACAATTTGGAAAATAAAACAATTAATAACATCCTGATTAACTTCACCAGTCTTGTAAATCAATTCATTAGCTCTTACATAATAATATGGAGCTAATGCTTTACTAATCGGAATATTTAAAAGCTCTTGTGGGACGAATACTCCACATAGAAATGATGGTGCTAATGAAACAATGTTTATAACGGCAGATGAAACTTGTTTTTTCTTGCAAGCAATACCAATTAAATATCCAACACTAACAATGAACGCAACATAGATAACACTATTTAATATAAACAATAATCCTGTGCCCTTAAACACTACCCAATTATACATAAAACCGCATACCATCAACATTATACCTAATAATACAAAACTAAATAATAGGTTTAAACCAAATAAAATTAAATTAAATTTTGAGATATTTACTGGCGATATATCATTTCTTCTTCTGACATCCTTAGATCCAAAAGAAAGCATTACTGTTGAAATGATTGTAGTAATAACTGCGGTAAGGATATATGATAAATAATTCATATAATATTTTGCATCACTTAATAGGCTACTATCCTTGGCGATGACTACCGGCTTAGCTTCGTTCTCTAATGATGCATTTACAACATCAAAAACTTGATCCTCACTAACTCCACCATTATGCGCTATCACGAGCTTATTAATATAATCATTAAGCTTTTCAACTAAATACATTCCGTTTGTTGATGCAGCGCTTATTTCATATAAAACATTTATTCTATCTTCCGTAAACAACTTTTCACCAAAGCCCTCAGGTATTTCAATATAAACTCTAATACCTCCTAAATATAAGGCATCATCAATATTTTCAATATCCTTGATATTAGCTTTTTCATCTAAAAACTTAACAATTTCCTTTGATGCTAGAGAATTATCATAATCAACAACTGCCACATCAACAGAAACCTCTGAATATCCACTATTATTATCTCCTGAAGCTAAAACAGCAATCGCACAAAAAATAGCAACGTATATTACAATTACTAATAGATTACACTTTAATATTTTTAAAAAGGCTTTATACAGACTCATATCTACGCCCCCTTAATTTAATGTAACTTACCACCAAGAAGATTATTGACAATCCTCCTAAAGCAATTATATTTCCAACAAATCTTTCATCAATTTGATCAATATAAATCATATATAAACTATCAGTAATTAAGCTACATGGATTTAAATAATGCAGGAATTTAGCATTCTCATAAATGGTAAATTTAATTGTGGCCATCATCATACCTGATAGGAAACACATAAATAAAACAATACCCGTTACAATACCATTTTTAAATGCTTCACTTCCCTTTATTAATACACCTACAAATAGTCCAAATAATAGACTATTAAGGCATCCAATAACTACAACTCCTAAAATTATTAAAGCATTGTTTCCAAAATCAACATTTAATGCAAATCTTAAGAACAATAAATAAATAAGTATTTCACTAAATATTATCGTGAATGATGCACATAGGTTAGAAACTAATAGTTTTAACTTGTGAGTAGGCGCTATATTAACACGCTTTCCAACATCTGACATATTTGCCTCACTAGCATGTAAATCCTCTAATGAGAAGGTACAACCAAACATTACACTCATAGCAATTAGAGTGTAAAAGTAATTCATAATCAAATCAATATCCTTTGTTCTATTTAAAACATAGCGATCATAATTTGATAATTCATCTAAAACACCAATATTACCGGTAATCGATATAACATTATAAACTAGATCGGTTGTTTGTAGATATCCATCTACATATGATTTGATAATATTTTGATTGATACCTGATTCTTTAATAACTAAATCAATCTCAGTGCCAAATCTTAAATATCCTTCTTCTTTTGAAAGGATATCCTCACTCTCTTCATCATAATATGTAATCTTAAAAGCTTTTTTTTCTCCAAACGTTTCTGATTCTAAATATGTAATCAAATCAGTATTAACACTGCTTGAATTAATAACCCCAACATTAATTGTTTTAAAATCACTAGTTGTGAATACATCACCAAATGCCATTTTAAATAACAAAGCCATAATTATTGGAAAAATTAATGTCCAAAATACTGTTGCTTTATTTCTTAAAATACATTTCAAACGGTTTAAATAAACATTCATTAATCACGAAGTTCCTTTCCAGTTAACTCTAGGAAGACATCGTTTAATGTTGGGCGTTCTGAATAAATTCTTCCATAGCTAATATTATTATCTTGAAGAATCTTAAGAACTGATACAATATTATGATCAGTATTATTGCATTTTATTTTGATTACCTTTTTATCCACAATTTCGGCATGAAGGAAATCTTTAAATAATTCTAAGTATTCAGGCTTAATATCATTGATTTCAACACCAATTGTTTCCTCTAAATCAATCATTGATTTCAACTTTTCCTTTGTGCCATGAGCAATGACATTTCCTTTATCAATAATCGTGATATAATCACAAATTTGTTCAACCTCTTCCATATAATGTGAGGTGTATATAATAGTTGATCCTTGATTCTTTAATTCAACAATTTTTTCTAAAATGCTATTTCTTGATTGTGGATCAACCGCAACTGTTGGCTCATCAAGAATAATCAGCTTTGGCTTATGAGCAATACCACAAGCAATGTTTAAGCGTCTTAATAAACCACCAGATAGCTTTTTAGGTCGAAATTTTTCATAACCCTCAAGTGATGTGAAACTAATAGCCTCCGCAACATATTGTTTTCTTAATTGTTTATCCTTGATGTATAATCCACAAAAATAATCAATATTTTCATATACCGTTAATTCATCAAAAACCGCCACATTTTGAAAAACAACACCAATGTTCTTCTTAATTTCATAATTGTCAGGAGAGATTTCTGTATCAAAAACTTTAATTTCTCCACTATCATATTTTAATAATGACAATAAACAATTGATTGCGGTCGTCTTACCACTACCATTTGGGCCAAGAAGCCCAAAAATTTCTCCTTCTCTAACCTCTAAAGATAAGCCGTTAAGGGCCTTGTTTCCACCTTTATAGGTCTTGTGTAAATCCTTAATTGTTACAACCATACTTATTTCACCTCTATTATTTTTTCTCCCTTTTGTCCATCAATATAGACATTATTCAATTCATAATTTTTAACATTTATAAACGTTAACCCCTGTTTCTTACAGTAGTTATTTTTTAGACTCATGGCTATTATACCCCCTCTAGCTTTGTTTTTGAACACAAAACTAGAATTATTAATAATTATTTTTTTAATTGGGCTTTCTTTTAATCCCCAAAAATAACCAGCACCCCATTCAATATTGGTTGCTTTTATATTATTAAACTCAAAGGTCCCAAGGCTTGGAGTTAGGGATGTCACTGATTGTTTTTCACCACTCCAACGCTCCTCATTACCCTTATCACTACCAGCCTTATACATCATATTAATAACTAATGGGCATAAAACATTATTCATAACAATATTATCAAATTTAACATTATTAACAATTGCATCCTTTCCGCGACCTCTTTGGCTCTTAATTCTTAATCCACGATCAGTCTTATAAAAAACGCATTTATTCACATTTATGTTATTAATGCCTCCAGACAATTCACTTCCAATGGTCACACCAGCATGCCCATATTTCATCAAAGAATTTCTAATTGTAATATTACTAGAAGGTGTTTTAAATTTTTTTGCCATTGCTAATTTACCAGACTTAATCGCAATACAATCATCACCAACACTAATCTTCACTCCACATATCAATACATTATCACAGCTTTCCGGATCAATTCCATCAGTTGTTGGGGAATTCTTAGGGCTTAATAAAGATATATCAATATATTTTAAATTGCGACTAAAAAAAGGGTGTTGGTTCCATGATGGCGTATTTTTTACAGTGATACCTTGAAATGAAATATTTTCACAATTGTTTAAAAATATCCCATTAGGTCTTCTCGCAATGCGCATTTCTCGATGATTAACCCACCAATCTCCATTTTGTGCATTACAATCGATAACTCCTAATCCATAAATCAAAACATTTTTAACATTTATTCCCGTAATAATGCTCGTAAAAGCTAAATCCGGAGACCCCTCCCATGTTCCTAAGTAACAATTATTCTTTAAACCTGGTAATATTGGATAATCATTACGATTAACATTTCCAATTAAAACTGCATTTTTTGATAATTCAATACTGACATCATCACGTAAAAATAACGATGTTATTAAATATTTTCCTTTTGGAATAAATACTCGACCATTTCTTGGACAAGCCATGATCGCCGCTTGAATTGCTAAAGTATCATCCTTAGTACCATCCGCTTTTGCATTAAAATCTAAAACATTCAAGCAAACCTCTTCATATAATGTTTTAAAGTTTGTAGAAATGGCTTCATTATCAAATTTAACACTTATCTTATAATCTGTATTTGGTTTTAATTTATACAAAGAAAAAACATTAGTTTTTCTATTTTTTAAAACTAATTTATCATTTAAATACACATTATATAATCCATTTGTATAATATGGATAATCATTGATTATTTCTAAAGAAACACTCGTTTGTGTAACCAATAAAACATCAAGTTGCATATTCTCACCTCTATTTTATTTGAAAATCTAAATTAAAAGAATTATAATATAATTATAACAAAAATATAAGGAGATATAAATATGAAAATTATAGTTAGAGCCCATGATGTTGGAAAAACTGATGAAAAAACATTAGCGAAAAAAATCAAAGAATTAGGCTTTGATGGTCTTCAATTAGCAATCAATAAATGCATTATCAATGAGACTGCTCAGGCTGGTAGTATGAGCGATGAAAGATTAGATGAAATGGCTAAAGCCTTTAGCGATGAAGGATTAATCATTCCACTTATTGGGTCATACTTTAACCCTGTTCATTCTAACAAAGAGACAGTAAATAAAAACATTTTAAAATTTAAAGATCATTTAAGATTTGCCCATAAATTTAACACTTTATATGTTGGGACTGAAACTGGTTCTTTCAATGATGACAAATGGACATATAATCCTTTAAACCGTACCGAAGAAGCTTATCAAGAGGTTAAAAGAATTTTTACAGATATCATCAGCTATGCTAAGGAAGTAAATTCTAACATTTGTATCGAAGGTGCTGATGGTCATTGCATCTACCAACCAAAAGCATTAAAAAGATTATTAGATGATATCGATAATGGTCATATGTTTATTACAGTGGATGTTTACAACTATTTAAATGAACAAAATTATAGTGTAGAATACCAGCACCAAATAATTGATGAATGTATTGATCTTTTCAAGGATAAGATCCGTATTTTCCACTTAAAAGACTTCACAATGAATGAACAACCATTAAAACGCGTTGGATTAGGTGAAGGGATGATGGATTTAAAATACATTGTCAAAAAAGCTAAAGAAAACTGTCCTAATGCATATTTAGTATTTGAGGGTGTTCCATTTGAAAGCATGACAACAAGCTTAGCTTATATTAAAGAATTGTTAAAATAAAAAAAGCTGTGAAAGCCTATTTTTAAAAACAAGGTTTTTCACAGCTTTTTTTATCCTAAATAATCGCAAAATTCTTCATATGTACAAACCTTATCAATAACCTTATCCTTTTCAATTAGGATGAAACGATTACCAACTGTTTGCATAATTTCTGCATCATGAGTTGTAAATAGCATATTACCTCTAAACATTGACATACCTTTGTTTAAGCTTTGGATGCTCTCCAAATCTAAATGGTTAGTTGGTTCATCTAATAGTAATACATTACTTCCAGAAAGCATCATTCTTGAAAGCATACACCTTACCTTTTCCCCTCCACTTAAAACATTTGATTTTTTTAGTGCCTCTTCTCCACTAAATAGCATACGCCCTAAGAATCCACGAATAAATGTTTCATTTTGATCATCACTGTATTGTCTTAACCAATCAACTAACGTCAAATCAACATTAAAAAACTCATCATTTGCTTGTGGAAGATATGATAATGATGTTGTTACTCCCCATTTAAATGTTCCACCATCCGGCTTAATCTTACCAGATAAAACATTAAATAAAGCCGTGATAACTAAGCTGTTTGAAGAGATCAATCCAATCTTATCATTTTTATTAACGGTAAAGCTTAAGTTTTCAAATAATCCGTTAACAGTAAGGTTTTCAACAAATAGAATATCATTACCAACCTCACGATCAGCCTTCCATTCAATGAATGGATATCTACGTGTAGAAGGCTTAATTTCCTCTAATACTATCTTATCTAATAACTTCTTTCTTGATGTTGCTTGCTTGCTTTTAGAAGCATTTGCGCTAAATCTAGCAATAAATTCTTCAAGTTCTTTTATTTTTTGTTCACTCTTTTTATTTTGATCCTTTGCTTGTTTTAAAGCTAGTTGACTAGACTCATACCAAAACTCATAGTTTCCAGCATATAAATTGATTTTACCATAATCAACATCACAAATATGAGTACAAACGTTATTTAAAAAATGGCGGTCATGTGATACAACTAATACAGTATTATCAAAATTAGCCAAGAAATTTTCCAACCAACGAGTCGCCTTAATATCTAAGTTATTAGTAGGCTCATCCAATAATAAAATATCCGGATTACCAAAAATTGCTTGGGCTAATAAAACCTTAACCTTTTGCTTACCATCCAAATCTGCCATCAATGAATAATGGAATTCTTCACTTACTCCTAATCCATTTAATAAGGTAGCCGCATCACTCTCGGCTTCCCACCCATTAAGATCCGCAAATTCACCTTCTAATTCACCAAGTTTAATTCCATCCTCATCAGTAAATGGGTCCTTACAATATAAAGCATTCTTTTCTTCCATAATTTCCACAAGTCTCTTATGTCCTAATAAAACAGTATCTAAAACGGTCTTATCATCATAAGCATTTTGATTTTGCCTTAAAACGGACATTCTTTGATTTGGGCCAATAATTACTTGCCCGCTTGTTGGCTCAATCTCACCAGATAAAATTTTAATAAATGTTGACTTACCAGCTCCATTTGCTCCAATGATTCCGTAACAATTTCCAGAAGTGAATTCTAAATTTACCTCTTCAAACAATTTTCTTGAACCATATCTAACTCCAACGTTTATTGCTTTTAACATATTATCAATTCCTTTTCGCGACACGCATTTTTGCACTATGCGATCTATTATTATTTAAGACTTCCTCATCACTAGGAAGAATTGGTTTTTTACTAATTATTTCTAAAGGAGCAACCTCATTATTAATAACTGGTAATCCCTTAGGAATATATATAGTTGATTTTTCTTTAAATATTTGTTTACAAATACGATCCTCTAATGAATGAAAACTAATCACAACAACTCTACCATTCTTATTTAGCATATCAATCGCATCATAAAGCGATTTTTCAAATACTCTTAATTCATCATTTACCGCAATCCTTAACGCTTGAAAGGTTTTCTTTGCAGGATGTCCCTTCTTATTTAAGATCTTTTGTGGCAAAGCTTTTTTTATAACATTAACTAAATCAATTGTTGTTTCAATTGGTTTATTATTTCGTTCCTTAACAATCTCTGATGCAATTTTTCTAGCAAAATCTTCTTCACCATAGCGATATAAAATATTAGAAATCTCTTCTAATGAATATTCATTAATAATCTCATATGCACTTAATGCTTGTTCCTTATTCATGCGCATATCTAATCTCGCCTCATAATTATATGAGAATCCTCTTTCTCCATCATCAAATTGAAATGATGATACCCCTAAATCATAAATAATTCCGTCAATATTCATCACACCTAATTTATTTAATTCTTCCTTTAAATTACAAAAATTAGACTTAATTATTGTGTAATTGCTCCCAACACTATCTAAACGAGACTTAGCCTTATTAATTGCATATTCATCTTGGTCAAATGAATATAAATGACCATTTTTAAGCTTAGATAAAATTAAACTAGAATGTCCGCCTCCACCGAGGGTTGCATCCACATAAATCCCATCAGGATTGATATTAAGACTATCTACTCCTTCATTTAACAAAACAGTGATATGTTCCATTTATATTCACCTCCAAAATATCGCTATATATAGAAAATAGATGCCCGTTTGCATCTATTTCTAAAATTATTTTTCTTCTTTTTGAGCTACAACTTGTTTACCGTTATAACTTCCACAACTTGGACATACGCGGTGTGATAACATCATTTGTCCACAATTTTTACACATTACCATACCAGGCATGCTTAATTTAAAGTGTGTACGACGCATACGTTTCTTTGTCTTAGATGTACGTCTAAAAGGTACTGCCATATTTTCACCTCCTAAAAATTATTTTAAATATTCTTCTAAATCGGCAAAGGCTGGATTTACCTTATCATCTTTATTAAAAGAATCTTCACTAGCAAATAAATCCTCTGCACCCGGTTTAACTACTTTCATTGGTATTGACATAATGATATTTGCTAAAACAACGGGATCTAAATCAACCATATTGTTTATAACTAAATTTACATCATCACCATCTTCATTAGTTGTACTAAACACTTCATCAGCGTGAACATTTAATGGATATAAAATATCCTCTAATGTCACCGCACATTGCATTGTCAATGTCGTAGTAATATCTAACGAAAATACATATTCATCAAAGCTTGTTTCATATCCTGTAACATTAACCTTGACTATATCAATATCCTTGCAGTCAGTCATTTTATCTAAGTGTTCCTTTAAATCTAACTCATAGGATACCATGATTGGTTTAGGCATTTTTGCAAGTTGTCCTAAAGTCCACTTCATAAACATCACCTCAGCACCTATAAATTATACTTAATATTATCAATAATGTCAACTTATTTCTAGTATTTTTTATAATAATTATATATAATATAAAATATAAGTAATGTTGAGGTGACATTAATGCGAGTTAGAGGAATAATTGTTGAATATAATCCCATGCACAATGGCCATATTTACCACTTAGAACAAGCAAAAAAAGATTGTGATGTTTTAGTTTGTATTTTAGGTGGAAACTATACAATGCGTGGTGAACCAGCTCCATTTGATAAATTTTTTAAAACTGAGCTAGCATTAAAATATGGTGTAGATCTAGTTGTTGAATTACCAACATACTACACTATTCAAAATGCTGATATTTTTGCCTATGCTTCTGTTTATTTACTAAATCAACTAAAAGTTGATGAAATGATTTTTGGAAGTGAAACTAATGATTTAGACTACATAAATAAATTATATGAATTATCTATTACCGAAACTTTTAATAATCAAGTAAAAAAGTATTTAGATGAAGGATATAGTTATCCAAAGGCAAACGCTCTAGCTTTTAATGAATTTGGATTAGATGAACCCAAAAGTGGTGATATCCTAAATCTATGTTATATTAAAGCTATTAATAAATTAAATTCTAAAATAAAACCAATAGCCATCAAAAGAAATTTAAATTTTAACAGTGCCTCACATATTAGAGAGTATGGTTGCAATAATGACACTCCGCTTGAAGTTTCTTTATTTTATCAGGCCCATGGATTTAATGATTTTAAACGCTATTATGATTATTTAAGATTTTTAATCAGTCGTGGAAACTTAATAAAGGATGAAGGATTAGAAAATAAGCTTATAGAGCCAAATTCTTCTATTTCTACCCTTATCGATTCTCTTGTTAGTAAAAGATACACTAAGAGTAGAATAAATCGTTATTTGTTAAAGAATTTATTAGACTTTAAGGAAGGATTAGATGCTAACCCTCCATATATTAGAGTATTAGGAATGAACCAAAAAGGTCAAGGATATTTAAGCAAAATTAAAAATGATATCAATATCATCAGCAAGGTTAAAGAAAATATTAATCCCATCCTTGATTTTGAAATCAAAGCTAGTGCAATTTATTCTTTAAAATATTTTAAAGATGTTAAAAAAATGGAATTTTTGAAACCGATTATTATTTAATCGGTTATTTTTTTGTTTTATGTTCAAAATAAAATTGGTGGTTATTTATGGATTTAATCAATATAATTTTTAGATCGCTAATCTCAATCTCTTTTTTATTTTTAATGACAAAACTGCTTGGACATAGACAAATTTCCCAATTAAACTTCTTTGACTATGTAATTGGTATATCAATGGGTTCCATTGCGGCTGAAATGGCAATCAATACCGAATATATTTATTTACATGGATTTTTAAGTATGGGAGTTTATACATTGGTTGCCGTTTTTTCTAATTACATTACCATCAAAAGTAATTTTATAAGAAAAATGATTAATGGTACACCTATTATTCTCATCGATAATGGTGTCCTAATTAAAGAAAACATGAAAAAAGGTTTAATTGAAGTCAATGAATTACTAACTGAAGCGCGGATTGCTGGATATTTTAATATAACAGAAATTGCTTATGCCATAATGGAAAACAATGGAAAAATCAGCTTTCTGCCCTATGAAAAATATCAAACACCAACCTGCAAGGACCTAAACATCAAAAAGTTCCATAACAAACTACCGATAACTCTGATTATCGATAAAAAAATTCTTAAAGATAATCTATTAAAGATAAACAAAACAGAACAATGGATTTATAATGAACTTAAGAAGCAAAAATATGAATTAAACAATGTTTTATTAGGATTATATATCGACGATAAATTAGTAATTGTAAAACAAAAGTAATATTTTTTATTTAAAGGCTTAATCTCTTGATAAACTATATTATTTAGATTAAAATATATTTATAAATAAATATAATTTTTTAGGAAAGGAGAAAGTCAAAACATTATATACATACTAAATATTTAATTCTTTTTTACAAGAATAATATAGTTTTGACCATATAAATTTATGGATTTAGAAAATAGAGATATAGAAGTCAACAAAGTCTTGTCAAGGATATTACGAGTAATTAGTTACATTGTATTCATAATAGTTATTTTATCGCTAATAGATATTACACCCTTTAATAAGCTAAATGAAGATGGATATGCATTTCTACCTGCGATAGTATTCTTCCTTCTTCCAACCATTTTTGTTGATTTTTTTCATAACGAAAAGCAATATATAAAATATGTTATTTTATTTACTTCAATCATTGGATTTTCAATAATTGTGACATTTTTAAAATATCCCGTAATGATTATTTTATTAGCACCAGCATTAATGTTAAATCTATATTTAGATAAAAAGCTTAATTCTATTTCATTTATCACTGTTTTAATAGCTGCAGTTGTTTGTTCAATTATTAGATTGCAATTAAAATATGATGGTTTTGATGATTTTAAGATTTTATTAAAAAATGAAGTATTATCCTTTATTTTAGTCTACATTGCAATTACAATATATGTTATTCTAGCAATGCGTTATTCTTCTAGGCTATATGAACTAGCAAATGATAAATCAAAACAAATTAATGATGAGAATCGTTCATTAGATCAAACTATTTCAAATTCAATTGATATCTTTTCATCAAAGAACTTAAATGAATTTTATGAAACATGTGAAAAGGCTCTAAAAGATGCAATTAGACCTTTTATTAATCCACAATATAATCAAGGAATCTATTTTGGACATTTAAGCAATAAATCATTCTCCGTTATTAAAAGTGGAAAATTGTACTCAACACTAATGCCAATTAATGGCGAATTAACATTAGGAACAGCAAATCAAATGCTTACAATTAAAACTGAGCGTCTTGATCGTACTAATAGCTTTGAAATAAATAATAATAGTATTATCATTAAATTTTATAATGAAAAAGGATTAATAAGATTTATTATCGTCGATTGTCAAATAACTGCGGAGGATTTAGGAACCCTTAGAGATATCATCCAAATCCTTACAAACAATATGGGAATTGCGATTAAAAACTTAAAGCTTACCCTAGATTTATTAGATACTCAATCTGAGATGATTTATGCTTTCTCTTCTATTACTGATAGCAAATCACATCAAACAGGTAATCACATTAGACGTGTTCGCGAATATATGACAGTCCTAGCAAAAGAAGCTGGATTCTCCGCTGAATATTCTGAAAAAATTGGTATAGCCTCAATGATGCACGATATTGGTAAAATATTTATTCCAAGTGAAATTCTCGAGAAAAAGCATTCATTAACTGATGAAGAATATAAAATCATTAAAACCCATGTTACTCAAGGTGTTGATTTAATCAAAAACTGTCCAGGTGATGTAATGAACCTTGCTAAAATCATGATTAAGGAACATCATGAAAGATGGGACGGAAATGGATATTTAGGATTAAAAGGAAACGAAATTCACACAATCGGACGTTTAATTGCTGTTGCAGATGTCTTCGATGCTTTAATAAGCAAGAGATCATATAAAGATGGTCTTCCACCTAATGAAGTATATAATATTATTGTTTCAGAAAGTGGAAAACAATTTGATCCAAGAATTGTTGAAATATTCAAAAAGAAATTTAAAGAATTAGTTAAAATTCACGATGATTATAAAGATGAGTAAATCTCATCTTTTTTTCATAAAAAAATCTCTTATGCATTACACATAAGAGATAATTTATTATTTATCTACATCAACAGTCCAATTGAATTTATCTTCAATTTCACCCTTTTGGATACCAGTTAATGTTTCATATAATTTCTTAGATAGAGGTCCTGTTTCTCCATTATTAATTGTCATAACCTTATCCTTCCATCCAAGAACTCCAATTGGAGAAATAACCGCAGCTGTACCAGTACCGAAAGCTTCTTCTAATGTTCCATTTAAATATGCTTCATAAACCTCATCAATACTAATCTTTCTTTCAGTTACTTTAACTCCCATATCCTTTAATACGTGAATAATTGAATCTCTAGTTACACCAGCAAGGATGCTTCCTTCTAATGATGGAGTGATAACTTCACCATTAATTTTAAACATTACATTCATTGTTCCTACTTCTTCAACATACTTACGCTCAACACCATCTAACCAAAGAACTTGTGAATATCCTTTAGCAGCTGCATCCTCTTGAGCTCTTAAGCTTGAAGCATAGTTTCCACCAGTTTTCGCAAATCCAACTCCACCCTTTACAGCTCTTACATAATTTGTCTCAACCATAATTTTAACTGGGTTTAAACCTTCCTTATAATAAGTTCCAACAGGTGAAAGAATAATAATAAACTTATAATTATGAGAAGTATGAGCTCCAACAGTTTCATCAGTCGCAATACAGAATGGTCTAATATATAATGATGTATTTGGTTCAGTTGGAATCCAATCACGATCAATCTTTACCAATTCCTTTAAAGCATATAATACAAAGTCTTCATCAAATGTTGGAATGCATAATCTTTCATTTGATTTATTCAATCTTGCAAAATTCTTATTTGGCCTAAATAATAATGTACGACCATCCACTGCTTTATAAGCCTTTAAGCCTTCAAAAGTCTCTTGCGCATAATGAAATGTACACATTGATGGATCCATTAAAAGTGGTCCGTATTTCTCAATACGCGCATTTTGCCATTTACCATCTTGATAATCCATTACGAACATATGGTCAGAGAAATATTTTCCAAAACCTAAAGCTCCCTCAGGCTTCTTTTTTAGTTCGTTTGATTTTATTATTTTTAATTCCATTTTTAATCCCTCCAAAAATACCTTAAAATTATTATAAACCTTATTACTTTAAATTGAAATAGTAAAAAGCAAATTTTTTATATTAATATAAAAATGGCCACTTAAATAGTAGCCATCATTAATTAAATTACAAAGTTTCCATTAACAAAAATATCGATAATATCACCTTCATATGTGACACCTTTAACTGACATATCCGCTGAACCAAACATAAAATCATTATGGGTCATTGATAGATTAGCGTTATTTTTAGCTAACTCTTCCCTAGACATTTCTAATCCACCCTTAATATTCATCGGATATGCACGTCCTAAAGCTAAATGGCAGCTAGCATTTTCATCAAACAATGTATTATAGAATAAAATATTGCTCATTGAAATTGGAGTATTATGGCTTATTAAAGCCACTTCTCCTAAATAACAGCTACCTTCATCAAACTCAATTAAGGCTTTTAAAGATTCCTTATTTTCTTTAGCATCATAATTAACAACCTTACCATCCTTGAAATCTAAATAAAAATCAGTGATTAGTTTTCCTTGAAAATCTAAAGGCTTAGTGCTGTATACTCGACCATTAACATTATACTTATCTGGCATAGTGAATACTTCCTCAGTTGGAATATTTGGAGCATATAGATGATTATCTAAAGTAAATTCAGCTCCACCTGCCCATAAGTGATTTTTAACTAATCCTACCTCTAAATCAGTACCAATTGAATTTTTAAATAATAAAGATTTAAAATTATACTCATTTAGTTTAACAAAATACTTCTCTAAATTCTTAATATGTACATCCCAATCAGCTTTACAATCATTATCCATTGTTACTCTTGAAGCATCATAAATAGCATCCCATAATTTTTCAACAGCCTCATTTTCCTCTAATTCAGGAAAAACTTTTTTTGCCCAAATTGGATTGGCAGCCGCAATGATAGTCCATGGAACATTATTTCCCATAACAAACTCTTGAGCAAAGCTTAATTTTTTATTTGCTTCAATGCTTTGTCTTTGGACTTTCATTGGATCAACGTCATCCATTATTCCTGCCTTCGGTGAAACAATCGAAATTCTTGCGAATTTATTATCACAATAATACTTATTTTCTAAAACTAAATACTCTGGAATCTCACATAAAGTTTCATCAGATTGATTTAAAAAATGTAATCTTGAGATCAACTCATCACGATATTTAACAATTACCTGTTTAGCTCCCGCCTTATATGCTTCTTCTACAACTAGCCTAGCAATTTCCGCACAATCGATGCTTGCATTGACTAATACATTCTCATTTTCTCTCACATTTATACCAACTCTTACAGCTAATTCAGCAAGTTTTCTTTTTCTAATATCCATAAAATCATCTCCTTGTTTAATATTGTACCACATTTTCTTTAAAAAAGAAAAATATTATGATATAATGTCAAATGGTGATTAAATGGAACTAATAAAAGAAAACAAAATGGGAAATGAAAAAATCAGTAGCCTACTATTTAAAATGTCAATGCCAGCCATTATTTCAATGTTGGTTCAAGCCTTATACAATATTATCGACTCAATCTTTGTTGCTAAATATAGCAGTGATGGGCTAACCGCTCTTACCCTAGCATTTCCACTTCAAATGCTTAGCTTAGCATTTGGGCTTGGTATCGGTGTTGGAACTAGCTCTCTAATATCTCGAAGATTAGGTCAACATCATAAAGATGAAGCTAATATTGCGGCTAAAACGGGAATTTCATTGGCTGTTATAACAACAATAATCTTTATGATTTTAGGAACTATCTTACCATTGCCTTTTCTAAAACTATTTTCTAAAAGAGCAATTGTGTTATCCTATGGTGTTGCCTATTTATCAATTTGTATGATTTGTTGTCTAGGCCAAATGCTAGATTTAGTATCCGCAAAAATTCTTCAAGGAACTGGAAATATGAAAATACCAATGATATCTCAATTAGCAGGAGCTATTACCAATATCATCCTTGACCCAATTTTAATCTTTGGATTTAATATGGGAGTAGTCGGTGCTGCTTGGGCAACTGTAATTGGACAATTTGTCGCAATGTTTATCAGCTTTGGGTCATTAATCTTTACTAAACAAGAAATCAATTTTGAATTTTCTACTCAATCATTGAACAAAAAAGCTTTTAAAGATATCATTTCTGTAGGTGTTCCTACAACCATTATGAATGCGATATCTAGCTTTGCAACCCTATTATTGAACCTAATACTAGTCCAATATAGCGATATCGCTGTTGTAGTTTTAGGAATTTACTTTAAGCTTCAATCATTTGTATTTATGCCAATCTTTGGTTTAACCCAAGGAACAATGCCAATTTTAGGATACAACTATGGTGCAAATCAAAAAGAAAGATTCTACGAAGCCTTCTATTTAACTTTAAAAGTATCTACCATCATTATGATATTCGGATTATTACTATTTCAATTTGGTAGTGGAATGTTTATTAAGATTTTTAATGATAATCCTGAATACGTCAAAATGGGAAGCTTCGCATTAAGAATTATTAGCATCTGTTTCATCCCAGCCGCGATTGGTATCACCACATCAGTTATGTTCCAATCATTAGGGCATGGAACAAAATCAATGATTATGAGTCTAATGAGACAAGCAGTATTATTAATTCCCCTAGCTTATATTTTCGGAAAGTTAATGGGAGTAAATGCCATTTGGTTTACCTACCCAATTGTCGAAGTAATAACCGCTATTATCTTCTTCCCGATTGGATTAAAGATATCTAAAAAAGCCTTTGAAAACGCCTAATTGGCGTTTTTTTTATATAAAAAAAGCTTACCTAATAAGGTAAGCTGCACCATAAATACCAGCATCATTAAATAAACTTGATAATCTAAAACTTGTATTCAAAAGTGGCAAAAAAGCATGCTTTTTAAAGGATTCATAAATACCATTAAGAAGTTCATCCTTAGCATTTGATAAACCTCCACCGATAATAACATTTTCCGTATTTACTACGGCTAAAATATTAGCAATAGCAAGACCTAATTTATCATAAAAATTGTTTAAAATATCGCTATATAAAGCGGTATTTTTAAATATCTCCTTGGTGCTAACTCCGGCCATCTTTTCTAATGCCTTAGCACTACAAACCGTTTCTAAACATCCAATACCACCACAATTGCATTTAATATCACTATATTTTTTTAAATGCCCAAATTCCCCAGCACTACCACCAAAGCCCTCATAGATCTGACCATTTATTACAATTCCTCCACCAACACCAGTTCCAAGAGTAATAAAAATTGCACTGTCCAATTTTTGATTCATCGCTTCTCCTAGTGCCGCTACATTAGCATCATTAGCTAAAAATACATTTTCATTTTTTACTAATTCCTTGAATATTTCACAGGCATTAGTCTCTATTTTTATATTTGGAGTTACGATTATTTTATTATCAATAACAACTCCTGGAATTCCAAATCCATACCCTTTAATCCTAGATAAGTCATATTTATCTTTAATTGAAGAATATATATCCTTTAAAATATTATCTTTAGTTTCAATTTCCCATTTTTCTATTAATTGGTAGTTCAAATCAAAAATTCCAATTTTAACTGTTGTGCCACCAATATCAATTCCTGCAATATACATTCTATCACCTAGCCTTGTGATACAATCCTAAATTTACCGCTCTTATATTAGGATTACTTTGTAATTCTAATGTTAGTTCTTTAATATCCTTATAATCACCAACAACCTCAATAAAGAAATTATAGCTTCCCATTCTTTGTTTAGTTGGCCTAGACATAATTGATGTCATATTAATCATCTTATCCGCAAATTCCTTTAATATCTCATATAACAAACCCGGCTTATCTTCAATAGCTGTAACGCACACCAATGATTTAATACGTCCGTTAAGATCATTATTTTGTTTCTTAGAAATAACAACGAATCTTGTTTCATTTTCTAAGGAATCAGTCACATTATCAATGCGTAAATTATAATTCCCATCCACATGACTAGGAACAATCGCCGCATCATTTTCCTCAACCATTAAATCTAAGGATTCAATATTACTTTCAGTAATCATAATCTTAGCATTTATCTTATTTAAAATTTTAATGCATTGACCTTTAGCCTTAAATTGCACGAATACTCTTTTAATATCTTCTAATTTTTTAGCATTAGAAACTAAAGAGAATGCTACTGGAATAAATAATTCATGATTAATTTTCAAATCCCTTTCTAGTAGCTTATCAAATGTACCTTCCACATAACCATCCAAAGTGTTTTCAATTGGAATGATTGCTAAATTTTCTTCATCGACACTATCAATAACCTCTGTTATAGTATGATAATATACCGGTTCTAAGCTACTATCATATTTTAAATATGCAACATCACTAAATGTCTTCTTTGGCCCTAAAATACTTATTTTCATTACTATCACCTTATTATGAAAAAGATGAATTTATTCGCAAATTCATCTTTTAATTACTTATTTATATGCTCTTTCAAGTTTCTTTAGTTCATCAACTGTAAATCCTAATTTTTTAATTACGGAAATATCTTCTCCTAATTGAGGAATTGAAGAGATACCAATAATTACTGAAGCCATTTTTGGATTTCTTAATACCCAAGCTAAAGCTAATTGAGCTAATGTTTGACCGCGTCCAACTGCCACAATATTTAGTTTAGTTAAAATACCACGAGTTTCTTCGGTAATTCCATTTTCAGTAACCGCATTAGTTGTATCAAGTGGTGATACACGAGGAACACTTCCCTCATCCCCACCAATATATTTATTTGTTAATAAACCATGCTCTAATGAATGATAGCATGTAGCTCCACCACCATATGTAGAATATACATCAAGCATACCTTCATCATCTACATTACGTGTTAATAAAGAATATTTATTTTGTCCACCAACAAAAGGAACACCTAATCTTCTTAAAACATCCGCAATACGCTTAGTTTCTAACGCATTATAATTTGTAACACCAACATATAATGCTTTACCTTGTTTAACAACATCAGCCAAAGCGTATGCTGTTTCTTCAACATTAGTATCAATATCAAAATTCTCATGATATAAAATGTCAACATAATCTAATCCTAAACGCTTTAAAGATTTGTTAACTTGAGACATGATATGTTTTCTAGATCCACCTTCACCCATTGGATCATCTGCTAAATATCCTCCAACTTTTGTTGAAATGATAATTTCATCACGATATGGCATTAAATCTTCCTTGATAATTTTACCAAATAATTCTTCAGTAGCACCACGAGGATCTCCAAATTCACCTGAAACATCAAATGAGTTAATTCCATTGTTAAAAGCTGTTAAAACTATCTCACGACATTTTTTATAATCTGCTGCTGTTTCAAAATTGTATCCTAGACCTACTGTAATAACTGACATTTTTAATCCAGTTGTTCCTAAACGGCGATATAACATACGTTTATAACGTCCACCATCTGCTGTAAACATTAATATCCCTCCATAATAAATACTTTTTATATGAATTATTATATCCCTTTTATCAAAAAAATTCAACATAAAAATCTATTTTTTAGCAAAAAACAAAAAAAGGCTTAAAAAAGCCCCTTCTCATAATATTTTTATAGATTTTTTGCGTCAATTTTATTAAGTTCAATCATAACCTTTTCCATCACTTTTTTGATTGTTCCATCCACAAATGGATTATCCAAATTAGCTACCTTCACAAGTTCAATAAATGATTTTGATCCACCCACCTTACATAGACGAACATAATCCGCCCATGCTTCTTCTTTATTTTCAATTGATTTAATAAAAAATTGTAAAGCACAAACTTGAGCTAAAGTATAATCAATGTAATAGAATGGACTGCTAAAAATATGTCCTTGTCTAATCCAATAAGCTCCATTTTCATAATACTCATTTCCATCATAATCTTTATGAGGTAAATATTTATTCTCAATTTCACGCCATTTCATACGTCTTTCATAAGGTGTAGCTGTTGGATTTTCATAAACAAAATGTTGGAATTCATCAACTGTTGCACCATAAGGAATAAATGTTATGGCTTCGCTGATATGCGAATAAATGTATTTTTCTAAATCTTCTTTAAAGAAATCCTCCATCCAAGGATGAGCAAAGAATTCCATACTCATTGAATGAATCTCACAGGCTTCTAATGTTGGCCAAAGATATTCGGGAACCTTAATATCTTTTGATTGATAAACTTGGAAGGCATGGCCTGCCTCATGAGTTAACACATCCACGTCACCCTGTGTTTGATTGAAGCTCGCAAAAATGAATGGTGATTTATAATCACTTATATATGTACAATATCCTCCTGGAGCTTTAGAAGGACGGTTATCTAAATCCATCAATTCATGCTCAGTCATAAATGTAAAAAACTCATCAGTTTCCTTTGACATTTCCTTATACATTTTTTTCGCAATATTGACTAATTCTTCTCTATTACCCTTAGGTGTTGGATTACCGGTCATAAAGCTAAGTGCTAAATCATAATATTTTAATTCATCATATCCTAATCTAATCTTTTGATCATTAATGATCTCTTGAGCCTTATCCACAACACTATTATAAATTTGATCTCGATAACCTTTTACCATTTTACTATCATAATCAGTTCTACCTAACTTAGCATATCCTAAGTCTACATAGTTTTCATATCCAAGCTTAATTGCTTGTTCATGTCTTACCTTTACTAGCTTATCATAAATACTATCAAATTCATCTAAATTATCAAGCATAACCTTACTAATCGCTTCTTGAGCAGATTTTCTGGTTTCACGATTGATATCTTGATTGAACTTTGACATTTGAACTAAGGTATATTCTTTACCATCAAAAGGCACCTTAAGGGTTGCCATTTTCTTTTGATATTCAGTTGTAAGCTTGTTTTCTTCAACCAATAATGGAATGATTGATTCATCAAATGTTTTTAATCCTAATTCAATTTTTTTAAATAAATATTCACCATATTCTTTAATTAATTCATCCTTGAATTTTGAATTAAACATTGCTTTAGAAAAATCATTAAAAGCATTTTCTAATAATGGCGCATTTTCATTGATGAAATCCATTTCTTTTTCATAAAATTCATCAGTTGTATCAATTGAATTTCTAATTGAGGCTAAAGAAAATGATGTATCAACATGTCCTCTAATCACATTGTATTGATCAATAATCTTAATTTGCTCATTTGCACTTAAAGCATTTATAAAGGCTTCCTTTAAGTCACTTACTTTAGATACTACCTCATTAACATCAACTCTTTTATACTCATATTCGCTAAATTTCATTGTTATTCTCCTTTTCATTAAACTGTAATTTATAAAGTTTGTAGTAATGACCTTTTTGTTTTAATAGTTCCTGATGATTACCACTTTCTATTATAACACCTTTTTGTAAAACAATAATCTTATCCGCATGTTGAATTGTTGAAAGACGATGAGCTACAATTAGCATTGTGGAAATGTTCATCATGCTTTCTAAGGATTTTTGAATTAATATTTCTGTTTCCGTATCAATATTTGCTGTTGCCTCATCTAAAATCATTATTGAAGGCTTGTGAACAATCGTTCTTGCGAATGATAATAATTGTCGTTCTCCTGATGAAAAATTATTTCCACCCTCTTTAACCTTTGTCTCATATTTATCATCCAATTTTAAGATAAACCTATCCGCATTAACATATTTAGAAGCTTCAATAATATCATCATCACTAATTGTTTCATCTCTTAAACGAATATTAGAATTAATATCTCCACTAAATAGGAATACGTCCTGAAGCATTTGTCCAATGAATCTTCTTAACGAGCTAATCTTAATTTTTTTAATATCAATTCCATCGATTAAGATTTGTCCTTTATTTATTTCATAATTTCGAACAATTAATGATAGTATTGTTGTTTTACCAGCCCCTGTTGCTCCAACAAAAGCTACTGTTTCCTTTGGCATTACCTTAAACGAAACACCCTTTAAAATCCATTCATCCTCTTTATATTTAAACCATACATCTTTAAACTCAATTTCACCTTTGATATTTTCTAATTCAATCGCATCTGGTGCATCTACAATAACATTTTCTCTATCAAGAATATCAAATATTTTTTCACTTGAAGCTAAGCCCTGTTGAAGAGTATTGAAATTATCTGCTAATTGTTGAATTGGATTGAAAAATTCACTGATATATTGATAGAAGGAGATTAATAGACCAAAGCTTAAAACACCACTCATAACCTCCTGAGCACCATAATACAATATCAAGACGACACTTGAAATATAAATGACATAAATAAATGGTCTAAAAATCGCAAACACAATAATTTCTTTTAATGAGCTTCTCTTTAAATCTTCATTATTTTTACTAAAATTATTATATATTTTTTCTTCTTGATTAAAGGCCTGTGTAATACTTACACCACTGATATTTTCGGATAAGAAGGCATTCATGTTACTTACGTTTGTTCTGACGCTACGATGAGCATTTCTCGAAAACCTTCTAAAAATAATTGTCGCAATAACTATCACCGGACAAATTGCTAAAATAATCAATGCTAGCTTTATATTTATCCATAGCATGATTCCATAAATAATTAATAAAGTTAATATTTGTCTAATAAAGTTGATTGCCACATTCGTAAACATATCATTTAAGGTATTTACATCACTGGTCGCCCTAGTAACAAGCTTACCAATTGGCTCTTTATTAAACTGTTCAATATCAAACTCTTCAATCTTTTTAAATACGACCTCACGAATATCTAGAATAATTCTTTGACCACATTTTTGAAGCATAATAGTTTGCTCATATTGAATAATTGTTGTTCCGATAAATAATAATCCTGCACCACTAACAATTAAGGCAATCATGCGTAAATCAATACTAGATGAGCCTAATTCATTAATTACAAATCCCAATAATAAAGTTGGAAGTTGTGCACAAATAACCGTTAATGCAGTTAATATAATAACAATTATAAAGGTCTTCTTGTGAGGTTTCAAATAAGCAAATAATCGCTTTATTATCGTTTTATCCTTCATTACTAGTCACCTCTTCCTCTAGCTTTTGAAGCATAACCATTTCATTATACAGATCATTTTCTAGCATTTGCTCATGAGTTCCACTTTTCACGATTTTTCCATCATCTATTAAAACAATTAAATCCAAATCTTTGATTGTTGAAATACGATGAGCCACAATAATTGTTGTTTTATTTTTGCGATATTCACGCAAATTTTTAATAATTCTTTCTTCGGTGATAGTGTCAACGGCACTTACTGAATCATCCATAATTAAAATTTTAGGATCTTTCAAATAAGCACGAGCAATTGATAATCTTTGCTTTTGGCCACCCGAAATACTTACACCCTTTTCTCCTAAAATTGTTTCATATTGATCAGTAAAATCCATAATATTATTATCAACATCCGCAAAGATTGCGGCATTCTTTACATCATCAATACTAACCTCATTAAACGCAAAGCCAATATTATTCTTAATAGTGTCTGAGAATAAAAAATTATTTTGGGGAACATATCCAATTAAATTACGAACATCCTTAAATGGTAATTTCATAATATCTGTATCATCAATCAATAATTGATTATCCTCATAATTATAATATCTCAACAATGACTTAACTAAAGTTGTTTTTCCGCTACCGGTTCTACCAATAATTCCTACCATCATTCCCGGTTTAATCTCTAAATTGATATCCTTTAAAACATAACGATTAGAGTCAGGATATTTAAATGAAAAATTATTAAATCTGATTGAACCATCTAATTCTTTTGTAATTACATTTTTATCAGTAATATCAATCTTTTCATCTAATAATTCATTAATTCTTTTTAAGCTAGCATTAGCTTGACTGCGCATATTAATTAATTGACCAATAGCCATCATCGGCCAAACTAACGACATAAAGTATGAGAAAAATTCTGTTAAGGTTCCAATATCCATTTTACTGTGATATACCAAATATGATCCATAGCCAATAATCACAAGCATAATTGAAGATATGAATAAACTAATTAATACCTCTAATAAAGTTGCAAATTTAACAAAGGCAATGTTTTTATCCATATAATTTTGACTTTTCTTTTTAAATTCACGTAGTTCAATAGTTTCTTTAACAAAAGCCTTGATAACACTAATACCTGAAAAGTTTTCTTGAACAAAATCGCTCAAATCCTCATAACTTTTTTGACGAGCCTCAAATTTCATTTTCATATATTTCCCAATGATTCCACCACATAACGCCAAACAAAGCATCGGAATTGTCGAAAAGATTGTTAATAAGACATTAATGTTAAACATTTTATATAAAGCTAATGTTCCTAAAAATAAAACATCCACTAACATAACTGTTCCAACCCCAAAGGCCTGTCTTATTGTCATCAAATCATTTGTATATAATGCCATTAACGCACCCGTTTTATGATCCTGGTAATATTGTTCTGACAACTTTAATTGATGGTCAAACATGCTAGCTCTTAAATTATTTTCAATTTTTACTCCAACTCCAAATAAAGTAACTCTCCACAAGAATCTTCCAACAAACATTACAACTAAAACAATAAGTAAGATTTTAACCAAATCATTTAAGGTTGAAATTGTTAAGGTTCCATCTTTTAATCCATTAGTAATATCTCTTACAACCTCTGGTATTTCTAATTGATAATAGTCCACAAATAATAGGGCTATAATACCAAGAATAAATAAATGGATATATCTTAAATAAAATCGATTTACGTACCTACCAAACAGCATAAAAAAAGACTCCTTCCTATAAATGACATTATATCATTTATAGAGGAGCCATTACAATATACAAATCACAATAAAGGTGACACAATTTGTAATATAAAGCCTAACATTTTACTGAAAATTGAACGTTTTTTCCATGTTTTATAATCAATCAAAATTGATTTATCTAAGTCTTCGATAAAATTGTCATAAATATCCTTTATGCATTTATCATCGACCATAAAGTTTCCACATTCAAAATGCAAAAACATACTGCGATAATCAATGTTTGATGTTCCCACATATCCGTATTTACCATCGACGATAATATTTTTTGCATGATTAAAACCTGGTTCAAATTCATAAATTTTAACTCCATCCTCAAGAAGCTTACCATAATGAGATTGAGTAATTTTAAACACCAGCTTTTTATCAGGAATGTGTGGTAATAAAATGCGAACATCAACTCCACTTTTAGCTGCGCTTGAAAGTGCTTGAATAAACACCTTATCAATGATTAAATATGGTGTTGAAATATAAATATAATCATTGGCATTACTAATCATATCAAAAAACAATGAATATGTTGGATTTAAATCATTAGTTGGTCCATCACCAAAAGGAAAGACATAATTATCATTAATGATGTCATGCTTATTTTCATAGCTGTTAATGCTTAAAGGTTCTTTAGTGGACATATACCAATTTATCGAAAACAGCGCCATATAGCTCTTAACTGCATCTCCTTCAATCATTAAAGCATTGTCACGCCAATGTCCAAAGCGATTTTTTATATTCGCATATTCATCGGCTAGGTTTATTCCTCCAACAAAACAAACACGCCCATCAACAATACAAATTTTACGGTGATCACGATAATTAATCGCTAAGCTGATATTATATCCTAGAGGATTATAAGGAACAATACTGATATTTTGATGATTTTTCAAATCCTCTAAATCCTTTTTTCTTAATGTTCCACCAGATCCAACCGCATCATAAATAAATTTAATTTTAACTCCCTGTTCGGCTTTTTTAAGTAAAATGTCTTTTAATTTATTGAAGATTTCACCACGAGATACTATAAAATATTCCATAAAAATAAAATCTTGAGCCTTATTTAATTCCTCGAACATCATATCAAATTTTTTCTTTCCATCAGAGATAAAGATTTGATTAGTATTTTTATATAACGGAAATTTAGTATTTTCATATAAATGCCTACAAAGCTTTTTCGTAACCTTATCATCAATCTCATCAATCAAATCATTTTGGGGAATTTTATCCTCCATATATTTGATGATTTTGCGATTCTTACGATTAGGAATCGTCTTACCTCCACCAAACAATAAATAAAACATCGCCCCAGAGAAAGGAATTGCTAATATAAAAATAGTCCAAGTCAGCTTGTAGCTGATATTTTGATTGTTATTATATATTTCTAAAACAAAGACTACTCCTAATATTTGCATTAAAACGTATAGATATGGAAACTCTCTTAATTCCACAAACAAGAAAAAATAAATATATATATTTAGAATAATAATTATTGGCACTAAAAAAAATCTTACAATATGCTTAAGTATTCTTAACCCTTTATGCTTTTTAGCTGTCATGATTTCACCTTGCAAATAAAGCATACTTCTTCTTTTACCATACCCATAATATATTTTTCTTCATCAAAAAATGTATATATATCAATTTCATCATCAAGATGAGCCTCTTTAATATAATTTATTTCAAATTCCTTTATATGCATATTTAAAACATCATAAACCATTTCGGCATAATATGCATTATTCATATGCCCATTATGGTCAAGGTGATGATTTAATACTTTAAATTTATTAACATAAGTAAATAATGTTTTATCATATTTTATTTTTGGAAATGAATCGTATAAAGGAGTGTATTCTTCAATTTCCATATTAACCTTATTGGCACGTAAAATGGTACGCTCAATAGAATCAACTAAGCACCATTTAGAAGTTGCCTTAACTAATACTTCACCGTCTATATTTTTAATTACGTAATCACGATCAAAATCAATTTTTGATGGAGTATGAGGCCATGTTTCAATAATAACCTCCTCAAACAATTTAGGCTCTTTAACAACTTCAAATTTACTTCTTAATAAAACCCAAATAATATTTCTTGCTTGAAGTTTCTCAAAACCAACATTTAGCATCTCACCATGAATACCTGCGACATCTTGGCATAGATTTAAAATTGAAAAAGCTGTTATTCGATCATCGCTTCCCATATCTAATGTTCTTAATCTAACATGCTCTTGATACACTACTTATCACTCCTTATTTCATAACCATCACTTGTCTTAATGATGCTTGAATTAAAGAATTCCTTAAACACCTTAATCATGTCCTTAAAATCGCGAACTCCCGCCGTTTCCACCGCTGAATGCATTGCCATTTGAGCTGCCCCCATATCCACTGATAGAATGCTTAATTGACTCGAACTGATAGCTCCAAGCGTTCCACCGCCACGAACATCTGATCGATTGGTAAATTCTTGATATTCAACATTAGCTCTACTACATAATACTTTAAACAACCCTGAACTAATGGCATCAGTTGTATATGAATTATTTGCATTGTATTTAATTACAATACCTTTATTCATAAATACACGATTAGTTTGATCATACTTCTCCAAATGGCTTGGATTAACAGCATGCGCATTATCCGCAGAAACCATCAAAGAATTGCTTAAAGCACGTAAATATTTTTCCTCATCAAAGCCTAAGGCTTTATTAATTCTAAGTAGGCTGTCACTTAAAAAGCATGAAGCTGCCCCTTGTTTAGTTTGACTTCCAACCTCTTCATTGTCAAAGAAGGCACAAACATTAATTCCATTTTTATTATTACTATCAAGCATCGCTAATAAAGCACTATATACGCATTCTAAATCATCAATCTTTGGGGACATAAAGGCTTCATCATTTAAAACATAGTGAGCCTTATATCTTGGATATAAATATAAATCAAAGCTTAATATTTCATCTTTAACATCTAATTCTTTAATAAATGGATTATTACTTAAAGCATATAATGGCAACATATCAACCTGAGGATTTAAGGATAAACCTGTATTAGCTTCCCGATTAAAATGTATTGGCATTGAAGGAATAACTAATAAATCCTTATCTACATCAACAAAATTAGTTTTAATTCCTTTTTCATTTTTAGTGATAACACGACCAGCAACTCCTAAAGGACGATCTAAAAATGTGTAATATAAAGCTCCTCCATAAGGCTCGACATTTAAACGATTATAATCTAATACAAAGCAATCATGCTTTGGTTTTAATTTGAATGTTGGACTATCAGTATGCGCCGCAACAATATTAAAACCATAATCATCTAGATTATCGCCAATGCTAAAAGCAATTATTGATGTATCATTTCTTTTAACAAAATACTTTCCTTTTTTAAGATTCCAAGAATCCTGTTCCTTTATTTCTCTGAATCCTTTTTTTTCTAATTCTTCAACTATATTTAAAACTACATGAAATGGGCTTTTTGATTTATCTAGTAAATTAAATAGTCTTTCAGTCATAAAAACACTCCCTTTAGAATAATACTTACTTAATCTATTATACTACAAAATTAATAATTTTGATAGTTTTTAAAATATTGACTTTATTATAAGAAAAAAAAGATATATAATATTTTTGTTTGTGAGGTGAGAGAATGGTTTTATCAATCATCATTTGTGCATTAACAATTTTTACAATGATCTTTTTTATTATGAAAAAGCCAAGCATAAAAATATATAAATATAATGTTGATTCATTTTGGATTATCACGTTACTTGGAGCTTTTTTGATGATTATCCTCGGACTTGCGCCATTAAAGGAAATAAAAGATATCCTATTTACTGATAGCAATATCAACCCTTTAAAAATTCTAATTCTTTTAATCAGCATTTCCTTTTTGTCCATCTGTCTAGATGAATTAGGCTTCTTCAGCTATGTTTCTATAAAGGCTACAAAAATTGTTAAAACATCACAATACAAGCTGTTTTTTATCATTTATGCAATGGTTTCTATTTTAACGGTTTTTACGAGTAATGATATTGTCATATTAACCTTCACATTATTTATTTGTTACTTCAGTAGGGAAGCTAAAATCAATCCTATCCCCTATTTAGTAATGGAATTTGTGGGGGCCAACACCTATAGTATGATGCTTTATATTGGTAATCCAACCAATGTTTATCTTGCCAGTGTTTATGAGATTGGTTTTATGGAATATTTTAAAATAATGGCTATCCCAACTCTTATTACTGGAATTGCCTCATTATTAGTTTTATTACTAATATTTAGAAAAGATCTAGCAAAACCAATGGATTTAAATATAACAAATGAACCTACATTATATAGCGTACCTCTTACAATAATTGGCTTAATTCATCTATTTGGATGTACAATTTTACTTGCACTATCAAATTATATTAATATTGAAATGTGGATTATTTCCTTATTATTCTTCTTAAGCTTAATGTTTATTCTACTCATTTATTCGATTATTAAAAAAACATATACCGTTATTAAGATGAGTGTTAAACGTCTACCATTTAATTTGATCGTCTTTGTTTTATCAATGTTTGTGATTATTCTAACCTTAAATCATTATTATATATTTAAAAATATCGGAAATTTCTTAAATAACTTTATTAATAACAAGTATCAAGCTATTTTGGTTTATGGAGTTTCATCAAGCATCTCATGTAATATTTTAAATAATATTCCAATGACTCTAGCTTTTAGCAATATTATTCCTCATTGTTCTTATTTAAATGCTTCAATTTACGCAACAATCATCGGTTCAAATTTGGGTGCCTTTATCACACCAATTGGGGCTTTAGCAGGAATCATGTGGATGAATATATTAAAAAGACAAAATGTTGAATTTAACTTTCTATCCTTCATCAAATATGGTGGAATAATCGCTGTTGTCTCAATGATTGTGGCATTGAATGCCTTATATATTTTCATATAAAAAAGGAATTGACAAAATGAAGTGAACCCCTTAAGTTGGACTAGAGAAATCTAGAAAAACTTAGGGGGTTT
>JAEDCM010000021.1 GCA_016294165.1 Anaeroplasmataceae bacterium | reverse complement strand
TACAAAGCAGAATCTACACCTTTTTTGATGTGTCTACTTTATAGGGTCTATTTTAAAATTCACTAATAAATGGAGACTTTTATTATATTAAAAAGCGATGAAAAATCATCGCTTAATCAATAAATTCAAATTCATATTCAAAAATACGAACAATATCATTATTCTTAACACCTAATTCACGTAGCTTTTCATCAACGCCCATTGCTCTTAACTGACGTCCAAATCTTCTAGTTGCTTCATAGCTTGAGAAATCAGTCATTTCAAATAAACGACGCAATCCAGCCCCAGTAATTTCATAAATACCATCAACTAGATTAATCTCAAAATCGACTTCTCCTGGTTCAAATTTATATTCCATAACATAATCGTCATCCTCATAAATTTTAAAGCATGGAGTAACATCTAATAAATCGGCAACCTTATATAATAATTCATCTAACCCTTGATGAGTGAAGGCTGATATCTCAATAACCTCTAATCCTGTCTTTTCCTTAAATATTTCAAGGTTTTCCTTTGACTGAGGTAAATCCATCTTGTTCGCAACAACGACCTGTGGGCGCTTTAATAAATCATATCTATAGGCTTCTAATTCCTTATTAATGATTACATAATCCTCATATGGATCACGTCCTTCACTTCCACTCATATCAATTACATGAATAATAACACGACATCTTTCAATATGTCTTAAGAATTGAAGTCCTAAACCTAATCCTTGATTTGCTCCTTCGATTAATCCAGGTAGGTCAGCAACAACAAAGCTTCTTCCATCTTTTACTCCTACTACACCTAGATTTGGAACTAAAGTTGTAAAATGATAAGCAGCAATTTTGGGACGAGCATTAGATATTGCGGAAATTAATGTCGATTTCCCAACTGAAGGGAACCCAACTAAACCGCAATCCGCTAAGATCTTTAATTCAACTCGAACATTTCTTTCTTGTCCTGGCTCACCCTTTTCACAAATAGCAGGACAAGGATTTTTGGATGTTGCGAAGGCAATATTTCCACGTCCACCACGACCACCACGGCAAACAACAACCTGCTCACCATGTTTTGTGATATCACCAATTACCTTATTCTCATCATCATCATAAATTGTTGTTCCAACAGGAACCTTAATAATGGTATGAGCAGCATTTCTGCCATTCATTCCCTTAGACATCCCTTTTTCACCAGTATTACCTTTAATATGACGATTATATCTAAAATCTAATAGTGTTGATAAACCTTCTTGTCCTTCAAAGATAACATCTCCACCATTTCCACCTGATCCACCAGCTGGTCCACCGAATTCAATGTATTTTTCACGACGATATGAAACAATTCCGTTTCCTCCCGCACCAGAGGTTACCTTTATCTTAACTTGATCAACAAACATTTACAAAACCTCCTTTTCTTAGAAAAAATACCCCAAATGATGGGGTATAAAATTTCAACTATTCAGCTGGATAAACAGAAGCTCTTCTCTTGTCGCGTCCTACTCTCTCGTATTTAACGATACCAGTAACCTTTGCAAACAATGTATCATCTCCACCACGTCCTACATTATTACCTGGTAGAATTTTAGTTCCTCTTTGACGATAAATAATTGAACCTGCAGTAGCAAATTCTCCATCTGATTTTTTTGCACCTAATCTCTTAGCGATTGAGTCACGACCGTTCTTAGTAGAACCTACTCCTTTTTTAGACGCAAATAATTGGATATTCAATCTTAACATGTTAGCACACCTCCTATAAGTTTGTTTTTATATTTTTAGGAAATTGTAATTCTAAATCTTTTAAGGTATATTCTAAATTCTCGATAATTTTTTTAGTGACATCACTGTTTATCACATTTAATTTAAAATATCCTTCTTGGCTTTCAATATCTGCTTTAATACCAAATTTCTCAATTAGGTTTGCACTCATTATCAGTGCAGTAGATACGCTAGCACATACAATATCTTTTCCATAATCATCAAACAACGCATGTCCTTTAACGATTATTTCATAGTTTAATGTATTCTTTCTTAAATCAATTTTTATCATAGAAATTATCCTAAGATAGCTTCAACAACTAATTTAGTGTAAGCTTGTCTATGACCTTGTTTCTTGTGGTAGTTCTTTTTTCTTCTGAACTTATAAACAATGATCTTCTTTCCACGACCTTGTTTAACAACTTTAGCTGTAACTGTAGCTCCATTAACATATGGATTACCAACTTTTAAATCTTCTCCACCGATCATTAAAACTTTATCGAATGTATAAACGCTATCTACTTCAGCATCTAATTTTTCAACATAGATTTCTTGACCAACTGTTACACGCTCTTGTTTTCCACCAGTTTCAATAATTGCATACATGAATGCACACCTCCTCTAAAAATTTTCTAAGACACGCCATGAAGGTAGTTTTTCAAACATTTGAGACCTTATCTGTGCGGTTGCATTATGCAACAAAAGTATTCTATCAAATAAATATTTAATAGTCAATAGATTTTAATAATTTTCTTCAACATTTTTTGTTTTAAATAAAGCACCAATTCGGCTTGGGAAAGATTTCATTGATTCCTTAATAACAACCGGAAGCATTTTTACTGATTCCTTAAATGCTTCAATTCTAATTTGATTTTTGCTTACAATCTTGGTATCCGCAAATAGATATTTACGAGCAACAATTCCAATTCTAATTGTTAACAATGCATTAGAAATTCCTTGAACAATACTTGACATAATCGGCTTGATTAAAGGAATCTCCGCAAGCATTGATGTTGCAGATTGAGGAAGGATATCGGAAATATCTAAATTCTCTAGTCCTTCAGCAATTAGTGCTGTACCAAAAACATTTACTGATAGCTTTCCTAAATTGGCATATGATGGTCTAAACCCACACTTTAAAACTAATTCTTTAATCATTTTTAAATTAACACTCATAACCATTAGCATATCTAGCCTTCCATTTTGACTGACAGCTGTTGACACTAAAACGGTTTTAGCATTTTTAATAATTATTTTATTTAATTCCTTTTTGATTGATTTATCAAAAACACGATTTAATTCTTCTAAAAGTTTATCGTGTTGATTCAATGAATTTTTGATCGCTTCCTTATCAATTTGATCAATCATATCCTGCTCAATAATATTTTTAGCAACCTTTCTATAATTTCTTCTGGTTTTTCTTGTTTTTTCATCCAAAACTGTTTCAACCGAAATTGTTGGGGCAAATAATATTACACGCAATGGGTTTAAAATAAAAATATACACTAGCACTAAAACTAAAGCATAAAACCCATATTCAACATATTTATTAATTCTTGCTAGATTAGCTCCTACATTTAATACAGTAGATGTCAAAATCAACAAGAAAATAACAAACGCTCCAATCCCTAAAATAATCCAGAATGATTTTTTCTTTTTCTTCATAAGCATCACCTAAACTAATTTTATCATTTATTTTTATAAAAAAAAATAATTTTTGCAAAAATGTTAATTAAATAACGAATCATTAAAAAGCTGTGTTAATTAAAACACACCATTTTAACCTAGAATTACAACTAAAAGAATAATTATCTTTAAATCTGTCCATACAAATTTTTATTAAAATCAGTAAAAAACATAGATTTTTTAAAAAATATTCCACTATAATTGCACAAAATTCATTTTTAAACTCATTTATTTCTTTTTAAAACCACGCTATTATACTTAAGTCTATTAGTAAAACAGATATGAAAATGCAAAAAAACGATAGTTAGACTATCGCCTTTAATTACAATTTAAATAATGCATATATTTCCTCTCGAGAAGAAACATGAAGTGCCTTAAACAATGAAGATGTGTGCATTTTAACCGTATTCTCTGATAAGTATAAATCATGAGCAATATCTTTTCTGCTCTTTCCAGCTAATATTCCTTCAAGAACCTCAAGCTGTCTTGCGGATAAAACAAATCCCTCAGGAAGACATTCAATGATTTCTTGAACTTTATTTTGTTCCTCTTTATTATCCACAAATATAACGGATACCTTCTCTTCTATATTGCTAGGAATATCACTGATGCGTATATAATCCTGAAGCAACCAGTAAACAAATAAAAAAACACACTCACTCATCAGATAAGATACTGATAAAAACTCAAAATTACAAGCAATTATTTTTTCTATACTCCAAATTCCAATGTTACTCAAAACAACCACAAGCATTAAACTACTTAGTTTTGAGGAGGCATTTTTATTACGAATAAATGAAATACTTATAACAACAATCATCGCAATAAAAAATGCTATTATATAAATCAAATAAAATGAATGTAATGGTCCATACTCTTTTACCAGTTTTGTTGCTCCATCAACCTCAATTATTTTTACACTTTCATAGTACCAATCCAAATGTCCAGTTGTTAAAACCATCAAAAACATGATGGTCGCTACAGCTATCAAAATACCAACTAACCATTTCTTATATGTGAAACCACAAAGCTTAGATATAATTATGAACATACATGAAATTATATATACTTGCCCAAAATAGGCAATCTTATTGGCAGTAAGGGCAAAATCTATTGTTTTAGAAACAGATAGTAATAAATATCCTAGATTTACAATACCTACTAAAAAATAGATTGCAAACAGCCAAATTTCTCTTTGCTTCTTATGAACACATAAATAAAAAATAACTGGCAATAAAATTGAAATTACAAATATTATACTATATGCAATTGTCATAATCCTGCCCCCAATACAATTGTCATAATTCTGCTCCCATACATCTGTTATAACAATGTCATTATACTATAATATGGCATTTATTTCAATAATTTAAAACTTCTTATCTTTTGAAAGAATTAAAGTATTTTTTTAAAATTTGGCTTTCTTTAATCTTTTTATTACTCTTACCGATTACGTTATTAACGCCTTTATAAAACTGTTTAATTAAATTGTTAGGATTTTTGATTTCTTTATTTTTTAATTTATCATTTGGGTGTAGAAGCTTATTTAATAAAAAATGATAATACCTCAATTCTCGATCCTTAAAAGCCTGATAGTTTTCTAATATTAAATATAAAAGAACCAAAGTAAATATTAATAAATTTGATGTCAAAATATTTATAAAAAATAAGACAATAATAAAAAGTATTGAGATTAAAAAGGTTGCTAAAAGACTATATCTAAATTTCAAAATTTTCCCAAGAAAAATCTCTAAAGCTCTTCCGCCATCTAAAGGAAAAATAGGAAGAATGTTAAATAGCATAATCTCAATATTGTATTTATATAAAAGGGTTCCCCTTGCAGTAAAAAATAATATAAAAAATAAGATCACATTTATTATTATTCCCCCAATGCTTATTAAGAAGTCTTCATATAAAAAAGTATTTTTATCTGATTGATACTTGATAATTCCACCATATGGAAAAATTGTTAGACTTTCAGTTTCTCTTTTATAATATTTCAAAAATATTAAATGCCCTAATTCATGCAATAAAATTATTAGAAACACTGCTAAAATATCATTAAATAAACCACATAAAATAGAAATATTTAATAAAATTAAAAATGTATAATGAACCTTTATCTTCATCTTACCAACTCATAAAAGTAATAATCATCATATTTTGCAATACCAATAACATCCCCAATATAAACATTCTGATACAATCTAACATTCATCGAATAAAAATCACGATATTGATATGTATTTCCATTGTAATCCTCAATGATAACCAAATCATCTATCGAGCATATTACAACTCCATTACATATCGATAAAATTGCCTCATCATCTAAAACAACCTTATTGCCTATCATATTTAAATTATTAGTATCGGCAACTTCGATATCTAAATCTTGAGTTCCTAAAAATACTTTCTTAATTCTATAAACACTTCCTAAGCGCATTAATTCTTCCTTAACCGTTTTAAATCCAAAAGGGAATTTATTATAATCTAAAATTAATAAAATCAATACTAACAAACAAGCAAATAACACCTTATTCAATTCTTTAATCATTAAATCACCATTAAATTCTATGATTAATAAAACAATAATATAACGCACAATTAAGCGATTTTTCCATTTTCGCCAAAGGAATAGTAGGTATTTCCGATAATAATATGATCTAAAAGCTCAATCTGCATAATTTTACAAGCATCATTGATCATTAAGGTATTTTTGATATCCTCCTTAGATGGTGTTGGATCACCAGAAGGATGGTTGTGCGCAATGATTATTCCTACTGACGATAATCTAATAGCCTCCTTTAATATATCGGTAGTATTAAATAATATTTTATTTTGCGTACCAATGTATATAAGTTTTTTTGAAATCAACTGACATTTACTATCTAAATATAAAGCTATGAAATGTTCCTGTGACTTATGTTGGTACTCCTTTAAATATAAAAAAACATCATTAGCTGTTTTAAAAGAAATATCCCGATTCCTATATGCTAAAACTCTTCTTCCTAATTCAATTGAAGCCACTATTTCGATTGCCTTCACCATTCCAATTCCCTCATATTTAATTAAATCCTTGATGCTTAAATCCTTTAAAGCATTAATATCATCGATACTATAAATTAGTTCCTTTGATATTTCAATAACTGATTTATTTTTAGTTCCGTTTTTTAAAATGATTGCTAAAAGTTCAATATTTGTCAAACCCTCTACTCCATTTTGAATAAGCTTTTCACGTGGTCTTTCTGATTGGGGGATTTCTTTAATAAAATACATATAAAACACCTCAATATATGTTTCAAAAATATATTTAAAATTGCGCTATTTAAAATAAAAAAAGTGCGCCATTAAAATGAACGCACCCTATATTATCTTTTTGATTCCTTTGTAAGTTTATAAATAGTATTAGCTAAATTATCATTAAGCTCGTTTTTCTTTATACGATATACCCAATTACCATCAGATGTTGATGGTTCATTCATTCTTTCTAATGAACCAATATAATCACTAAATGGAATAATCGCTAAAGAAGGCGATTTTTTTAATGTCGCAGAAATCAAATCTAGATAAGGCTTTCGTGAAATATGAACTACACTTTTAATTAACTTCTTATCAGAATTCAAATAAAATGATCGAATTGTTTGATTATCATGAGTTGATGTATAAATAACATTATTCTTTTTAAAATCATCCTTAAACGCTAAATCCGGACCAAATTCAAATTGTGTCACATGCATTCCTGGATATCCTGTATCCTCTAAAAGCTTATATACATCTTTTGTTAAAAAACCTAAGTTTTCCGCAATGATTTTGGCTTTCGTTTTCTCTTTAATGACTTTAAATAAATCCATTCTTGGACCATCATGCCAGAAACCATCCTTTGGCTCCTTGCCATTAGGAATCATATAATATCCCGCAAATCCTCTAAAATGATCAATACGAATAACATCAAACAATTTTTGCGAATGCTTAATTCTCTTTACCCAAAAATCATAATCATGCTTTTTCATATATTCCCAATCATATAAAGGATTACCCCAAAGCTGTCCATATGAGCTAAAATCATCAGGTGGGCAACCCGCCACATAATCCATCTCAAGCTTTTCATTTAATAAAAACATTTGGGGATTTACCCATACATCCACCGAATCATAAGCTACATAAATTGGCATATCACCAATGATTTTAATCTTATTAGCTTTGGCATAGTCTTTCAAATACGAATATTCACTATAAAATAAATATTGAATGAAGCGATATGAATCATAATTAATAAAATTATCCTTGATTAATTTCTTTAATGCATCACTATTGCGATACTTATAATCATCACTCCATAAATACCATGGTCTAAAATCATTAAGCTCTTTTAGAACCATAAATGCTGCATAATCGTTAACCCAATGTTTATTTTGTTTCAAAAATTTCTTATACTCATCCTCTACTAGACTTTTATTTGCATAAGCTTTTTTTAAAACTTTAACCTTGTTATCAAATAAGTATCCGTAATCAATTTTTTTCCTTGTTTTATATCCCTTTAAATCATTATAGCTCAATAATCCCATATTGATTAAAAAATCAAAAGAAATAAAATAGGGATTATAAGCATAGACGGATACACCTTGATAAGGTGAATCCTTATAGGATGTCGGATTGATTGGTAGTATTTGCCAGTATTTTTGACCAGCCCTTTTTAAAAAATCAATAAACTCATAACCATCAGATAGAGTACCAATATTATCCCTACCATCTAGGCTTGAAATGTGTAATAAAATTCCTGCTTCTCTCATTTTAAAAATCCCTTTACTATCATAGCTTCTTCTTTTGGAATAATCATTCCATCAACCTCACAATCATTGATTAAATCAAATCCACAGATGTTAAAATTGAAACTAAAATTTGAATTATTAACGATTGTATAGATATCTCCTCTACTAAAGATATATACACCATCTAGAGCATAAATCTCTTTGAATTCGGAATCAATATAAACCTTATTTTTTCTTATTTTGGTAAGCCTTTGATAGAAGCTATATATCTCTTCATTAAAATTACCCCAAGGCATTGTTCGGCGACAGAAAGGATCCTTATATCCCTCTAATCCTGCCTCATCTCCATAATAAATTGTCGGAACACCAGGTAATGTAAATTGTAATGTAATGGCCATTTTAAGCCTTTTTATTGCCTTATCCATATCAATTATTTTATATTCCGCCTCACGATCACGATTATCTAAATGAACGTTATTTAAGGCTGTAATAATTCTGACTGTATCATGCGTTGATATGATATTCATCAATGAATCTAAAACATGCTTAGGATAATTATTCACAATACTTCTTAAAGTGTTTTTAATATAGCTAACATCCTTGCTTAAAACATATTCAATGATGGCATTTTTAAATGGATAATTCATTACTGAATCCAATTGATGACCATTAAAATAATGTCTTCTATTTGAATATGCAATTTTATTTGATGCATCCTCCCAAACCTCACCAATCAAAATGTTATTGGGATTATGGTTTTTAATACTATCATGCAATTCATTAATAAAAGTGTCATTTAATTCATCGACCACATCAAATCTAAAACCAGAAGCTCCTAGCTTTAGCCATTTTTTTACAACCTCTTGAGTAATAAAATTTCTAAATCCTTTATTATCTTGGTTTACCGCTGGTAAGGTTTTAAAATCCCACCAACAAGCATATTTATCTGGATAATGAGTAAATTTATACCAATCATAATATTTTGAATTCTTTGATTGATAAGCACCAACCTCATTATATCTCCCATAGCGATTAAAATAAATTGAATCACTTCCTGTATGATTAAAAACACCATCTAAAATGATTCTAATCCCCAATTCATTAGCTCTATCACATAACTCCTTAAAGATTTCATCATTACCAAACATTTTATCAATCTCTAAATAATTTCCGGTATCATATTTATGATTGGAGTAAGCATCAAAAATTGGATTTAAATATATTGCCCCAACATTTAGTTCCTTCAAATATGGAAGTTTTTCAATGACACCCTTTAAGTTTCCTCCAAAGAAATCATTGTTATAGATTTTACCATTAACCATTTTATACTTTGGAATTTCATTCCAATTTCCATGCATGATTGCATAATCCTTTTGATATTCATAATCTCCCTTATTAAAACGATCAACTAAAATTTGATAAATTATTTTACCTTTAATCCAATCAAGTGACCCCTTAAATTCATCATGAATCAACAATTGAAAGGAATTCTTATGATTATCTGTTAGATAACCTTCAAGACTATAGCTACAATCAATATAGTGTGTTCCATAACAATCATCCATCTCAAAATAGTACCAATATAATCCAATATCTTCAAAGCTTATTTTAGTTTGATATAAATTATATTTCTCATCTTCTATTTTATTTAATGAAACGCGATTTAATTTATTGTCATCATCATTAAAATAAACTAAACGCAAATCCAAAACATTAAACCTTTTTGTGATTTTTATATTAATCTTAATCTCTTCATTTACAAGATTTCCACCAACTGGACTTTTATGCTCGCTTTTAAATGGATTATACACAATATCCATAAATATCACACCTTTTTTATAAAATACTACCTGAGATTTATCCTACATTTTTTTCAAAATAATTGCGCTATATTTAGGCACAAATATATTAATATTGTACGGTTTATTGTTAAGAGGTTCCTTATAAGCCTTAACCTTGTCCGTTGTTGAAATTCCCCTTCCACCAAATTTAATATCGTCAGTGTTTAAAATAACCTTATAGGTTCCTTTATCTACCCCAATTTTATAATTATGGTAATCATTTCCACTAAAATTAAGGAATACTACAAGCTTTTCACCCTTACGGTTTTTTCTAATATAGCTATAAGTATTTCCACTAGCATCATCCGCATTGATCCACTCAAAGCCATAGCCGCATTCATCATTATCCCATAACATGCTATTTTTCAAATATAGCTTGTTTAGTTTTTTAACAAAATATTGCATTTCGCGATGCCTTGGATATTTTAATAATAGCCAGTCTAATTCCTTCTTATAATCCCATTCAATGAATTGTGCAATTTCTCCACCCATGAATAATAGCTTCGCTCCTGGATGCGTCATCATATAGGTATAATAAGCACGTAGATTCATAAATTTTTCATCATAGTCACCTGGCATTTTATTTAATAATGAACATTTACCATGAACAACCTCATCATGTGATAATGGTAAAATAAAGTTTTCACTATAAGCATATGATGTTGAAAAAGACATCTTATTATGATCATAATGCTTAAAAAACGGATTAACCTTCATATAGCTTAGGGTATCATTCATCCATCCCATATTCCATTTATGACTGAATCCTAATCCATCCATAAATACTGGCCTACTTACATTTTTAAAATCCGTTGATTCCTCCGCAATCATTAAAGCATTTGGAAAGTTTTTAAATATCTCAATGTTTAAGCTCTTTAAGAAATCAATCGCCTCTAAATTATAATTCCCACCATATTTATTTGGAATATATTCATCACGATCATAATCTAGATAAAGCATTGCGGCTACCGCATCAACTCTTAATCCATCAATATGATATTTATCAAAAAGCATCATCGCTGATGAAATTAAAAAAGACTTAACCTCTGGTTTTCCATGATTGAATAATCTTGTCCCCCAAGTTTTATATTCCATACGCGTTTTTTCACTATATTCATAAACATATCCACCATCAAATTCACATAAACCAAAGGCATCTTTTGGAAAGTGAGCTGGCACCCAATCTAAGATAATTCCAATATTATTCTCATGACATTTGTCAACCAAATACATAAAATCATGAGGAATTCCATATCTTGATGTTACACTGAAATATCCGGTAACCTGATATCCCCATGATCCCTCATAAGGATATTCATTTAATGGCATGATTTCAATATGCGTATATCCCATTTCCTTAACATACTTAATTAACTTATCTGCTATTTCACGATAGCTATAAAAGCCATCCTTTTTCTTTTTCCATGATCCAAGATGAACCTCATAAATATTGAATGGTTGTTCGTAAATACGCGTCTTTGCTCTTTTTTCTAGCCAACTTGCATCAGTCCATTCATAATTTAGCTCTGGATAAACCTTTGAACAAGTTAAAATTCCTGTTTCATTATGATAACTATATGGGTCTTGTTTATAAAGTATACGGTTACCATTATAAATCTTATATTTGTATGAATCATAAATATGACAACTAGCTGTAGCCTCAAAAATGCTGTCATCAATTTTATGCATTGGGATTGTCTCTTCCCAATTGTTAAAATCACCAACTAAATAAATCTTCGTTGCGTTTGGCGCATAAACACGAAACGTTGCCTCATTTTTTTCCTCATTAAAATGGCACCCTAAATACTTATAAGCATCTATTGCATAGTTTGAATGAAAATAATAATAGAATTTATCCATAATAACACCAACCTTTCTTTTATTATAGCATATAATAAAAGATATTCGACATTAAATTCAAATAAAAAAAGAACATCGATTGATGTTCTTATCTAAACATTGGTCTAATTAAGCTGATAAAATATAGTGAGCCAGTAATGATTATTATATCGTCATCTAAGGCTTCTCTAATTGTTTTTCTAACCGCCTCTTTTGGATCTACTATTAAATCCTTTTTTTCCAATTTACAGGCATTATATAAATCTAATGCTTCACTTGAACGATAATAATCAATTTGTGTAAAAACCATATATGAAGCCGTTTCTTCTAAAATTTCAATCATTTTTTGTGTTTCTTTATCCTTCATTGCACAAAAGATGATTTTCACATTTCTATTTTTGTAAGCATGCTTAATTGTTTCATTTAAGGCTGTTATTCCTAAAATATTATGAGCTCCATCTAAAATAACACGAGGAGTAATGTTAACTCGCTCTAACCTTCCAGGCCAAATCGTTCTTTCTAAAGCTTTTTTTATACGCTTCTTTTTAATATCTGGAAGTAAATATTTACAGGCCTTAATTGCTAACGATGCATTAAAGGCTTGATGATTACCTAACATAAATAAATCATAGGTAACCTCTTCAAACTCAAATGAGCACATCTCACATGGATAGATTAAAATATCATCCTTATTTATAAAGCTAACATGAGCATTTTTAGCATCACAATAGCTTTTAAATAAATCGTGAAGCGATTCATCCACTGTTGTGATCAAATGATTATTCTCTTTAACAATTCCTAATTTAGAAATAGCAATTTCTTCTAATGAATTACCTAGATGCTCCATATGATCTAAACCAATATTAGTAATCAATGACAAATCATAATTGATGGCATTAGTCGCATCTAATAATCCACCCATGCCAACCTCCATAATTACATAATTGACATTCTTACTTGCAAAGTAGCTAATCGCAACTAAGCTTAGAAATTCAAAAAATGATACATGAAGTTCCTCATAAATGGGATAAACCTTATTGGTGTGAATGATTAAATCCTCATCACTAATATATGAATCATTAAACTGAATTCTTTCATTAAATTTAACAACATATGGTGATACAAAGCACCCAACATTATATCCACATTCAATTAAGATATTCTTAATAAACATTGATGTTGAACCCTTTCCATTAGTACCACCAACATGAATTTTTTTAAAATTATTTTCTAAATTTCCCAGTTTTTCTAAGGCTTCTTTCATTCGATCTAAAGATGTTCTACGCTCTACTTTTATATTATTAATAAAGCTAATACAATCTAATACATTACTAAACATAGGACTATTTGAAACTTTCTAGTTTTTCTTTTAATGTATTATATCTTTCTTGATAATCGCTCAATTTTTTCTTTTCAGCTAATACCTTAGCCTCAGGTGCTTTATTAACAAAATTTGGATTTGCAAGCATACCTGAAGCACGTTTTATTTCATTTTCTAATGTTTCAAGCTCTTTATTAATCTTGGCAATTTCTTCCTTAGCATCAACTAAATCCGACATTAAGAAATGAATTTGATAATTTGTTTTAGCAACTATACGATACTCACCAGTTGGATTGCCGAATACAACATCCACCGGATTTGTAAAACGCATTATATATTCCTTAGATTCCTCTAAGAAATTTTTAATCATATCATTCTTTGGTTCAATTACAAAGTTAATAGCTCTACTCATTGGACGATTATTTTCATTTCGAACATTTCTAACTTGCGTAATAAGTTCAAATAATGTATCCACATTTTCTAAATCAAAATCAAAATCCTTATTTGCACATGGCCAATCAGAAATCGAAATACTTGCACATTTATGAGGTAATTGAAGATAAATCTCTTCAGTAACAAATGGCATAAATGGATGTAATAATTTAATAACTTGATCTAAAACATATCTTAAAACATGTTTTGTCATCATATTGTTATTAGCTAAATCTACTTTAGTTATTTCAATATATTTATTTGCAAAATCATCCCAAACAAAATTATAAATATCTTTCGAAACTAAACCAAATTCATATTTATCATAGTTTTTATCAACTTCAACAATAAGCTTATTTAATTTTGATAAAATCCATTTTGCAGGTTCATTAAGTTCTTTAACATCAATAGATATTTCATTTATATCTAATGTATTAAGCTTAATATAACGTGCAACATTCCAAATCTTATTAATATAATTCCAAGATGATGTAACTTTTTCAGTTTCAAATCTTAAATCTAATCCTGGAGCAGAATTAGTCGCAAGGAAATATCTTAAAGTATCAATACCATATTGTTCCTTGATATCCATTGGGTCAACACCATTTCCAAGTGATTTGCTCATTTTTCTTCCTTGAGCATCTCTAATTAATCCATGAATTAAGCAATCCTTAAATGGCGATTCATTAGTAAATTCTAATCCTTGGAAGATCATACGAGATACCCAAAAGAAAATAATATCATAGGCAGTAACTAAAACGCTATTTGGATAATATCTCTTTAAATCTTCAGTTTCATTTGGCCAACCAAGAGTTGAAAATGGCCATAAGGCACTACTGAACCATGTATCTAGTACATCAGGATCTTGAACCCATCCTTCACCTGGGCACTCAACCTGAACCTTAAGTTCTTCTCCCTTATACCAAGCAGGAATTGAATGTCCCCACCATAATTGACGACTTACGCACCAATCTTGAATAGTGTCCATCCAATGATTAAAGGTTTGAAGAAATCTCTTAGGTACAAAGTTAACAGTATTTTTATCTAAAGATTGCTTAGCAAGTGGTTCCATTTTAACAAACCATTGTTTTGACAATCTTGGTTCAACAACAACATGAGTTCTTTCGCTATATCCTACTTGATGAACATGCGGCTCAACCTTCAAGCATAATCCTGCTTCCTTTAAATCATTAACTAATTTTTCACGACAGATAAAACGATCCAATCCTTCATATTTTCCCGCAAGACTATTCATTGTTCCATCTTCATTCATGCATAAAGGCATTGCTAAATTATGTCTTTTTCCAACCTCAAAATCGTTAGGGTCATGGGCAGGTGTTACTTTAACACAACCTGTTCCAAACTCCATATCAACATAACTATCGGCAATGATTGGAATTAACTTATCAGTTCCCGCAATATATACATATTTTCCAACTAAATCTTTATATCTTTCATCATCTGGGTGAACCATTACTGCTTGGTCCGCAAACATTGTTTCTGGACGAGTTGTCGCTACCACAACTCCACCATCCATATCCTTAAATGGATATAAGAAATGATAGAAGGCTCCATTAGTTTCCTTATGTTCAACCTCAATATTTGATAAAGCCGTTTTCGCCATTGGATCCCAGTTAATAATTCTTTCACCACGGTATAATAATCCTTTTTCATATAACGTAATGAATACCTTGTTAACGGCTTCATTAAGACCTTTATCAAGAGTAAATCTTTCCTTAGAATAATCTAATGATAACCCCATAGCGGCCCATTGGTCACGAATGAAACTTGCATATTCTTCTTTCCAAGCCCAAGCATATTCTAAGAATTTTTCACGCCCAATATCATATTTATCAATATTTAAACTTCTTAGTCGTTCTTCGACCTTAGCTTGCGTCGCAATACCCGCATGATCCATTCCTGGTAACCATAATGCATCATATCCTTGCATTCTTTTACGACGAATAATAATATCTTGTAATGTTGTATTCCATGCATGTCCTAAATGTAATTTACCAGTTACATTTGGTGGTGGAATAACGATTGAAAATGGTTCTTTTGATTTATCACCAGATTTAAAGAAACCACCCTTTAGCCAGAAATCATATTTACCAGCTTCAACTTCCTTATGATTGTACTTAGTGTCCATAAATTACCTCCATATAATAAAAAAATTCATCCTTAAATCTAAGGACGAATATATTCGCGGTACCACCTTAGTTCTAGATAAAATCTAGCCCTCAAATCTCATAACGGGAGACATCCGGATATTTCTACTACTATTTCAAAATACCAACTCGAAGGCTACCTTCAATCACTCTAAATAAAGCTTTTCACCAAACAGCTTTTCTCTAAAAATTAGAAATCAATTTACTCTTCCTCTTCTTCGTCATTAAAAGTATTTTAACACAATCTATATATTAAATCAATATGTATTAAATTGTAAAAGAAATTTTTTAATCTTGTTATTTATTTGAACATAACTATTTAATGATGTATATTCATTTACGTTATCAATATTGACATTCAAAATAAAAATATACAAAACTAAAAATTTAAAATAAACTTTATAAATTTCTCCTTCATAATTATTTAACCAGGAATCAACAAAGTTAAACCAATCAATATCGATATATTCATTCGCAACATAGATTTTGGCAATATCGCTTGTTACAATGGCGATTTTTGCATGGTCTAGGCTTATTAAGCTATTATTAACTAAATGGGTTATATCGGGTTTAAAATGATTAACAGCATAGTAAGCACTAGTATTCTTATCAACCAAATTGTGAAGCTTTTTTTGAAGTCGATATAATTCTTTTTTACAATCCAAATAAATGTGATATTTGCTTAAAATAATCCAATCGTTATCATTATGATTTACATTATTTTCACATTCTCTAATGTATAGCTCAAGTAAGCTAAACTTCATATCGAGTTTATAATAAATCTTATAAAAATAACGCATATTCCTCTTTTTAATAACCTTCATCGTCTTAGTTTTATCGTGAAGTTCCATAATGGCATCCTTAAGATTTAAAAGCTTTTTACTTGATGGATAATCAATCTCATCATAATAGGGAAATTCTAAATACTTTTCATTATTTAAAACATATTTTTTTTCAGGATAAACAACATTATGAACATTCTGACTATTTAAGTATTGATATATTTTATCACTTTTACGATTAGTTTTTTTAACAACATATCCTTCTTTAATAAAAACCTTTCTTGTTAAATAATTATTCATCGATAGTAATCATTACCATATTTTCGCCAAATGTATTTAAAACTAAGCTTGATTCGCTTACATTGTATTTTTCACTAACATCTTTTAAGTTGGTGTAACAGATGACCTTTTTAGTAATATATTCATCACAAAAATTAAACTTTATTTCCATAGGCTCTGCTTCATCAATGATCTTTACTGGGTTAACATCATCTGTTTCTTCATCTAAAAAACTTTCATCACGTTCCTTTAAGGCTTCAGTAAGCATCTGGTCAATATCCTCTTTAATTTCTTCTTTTATTTCCTTAAATTCATCATCATACTTAATTATAAGCATATAATCTAATTCAATTCCTTGGTTTTCAATCACACTTAAATTACAATTATCAATAAAAACATCTAAGACTGTTCCTTCATCACAAAAAATGGAAAATGGTAGGCTTTCTTTATAAGTTCCTTCCTCAAATTCAATATCAAGATATTTAATTAAAACATTGATTTTTCCTTCAATCATTCCATCCTTTATTTCATAATCTAAAACTTGAATGTTTGATTTTTTTACACTGCTTAGCCCCTTAATCCCTAAAAACTTTCGGTCTGTAATATTATATTCCATATGTATCCCTCCATACCTTTATATATGTATATATCTAAAAAAAAATACCTAATTTTCATCAGGTATCTTATTTTTCTTTTCAAATTGGCTATAAAAAAATACTAGTAGTAAAGAAAATAATGTTGACCCAACAAAAACCCAAAGGGCTGTCCAAAAGTTTCCTTTACTGATTGAGCCACCAACAATTGTTGATGTGATAATTGAAGGTATACGCGCAATTGTTGAAATGATTATAAAATTTGTAAATTTAATTTTTGTAAATGGCATAACATAGTTTAAGGCATCCTTAGGTGTTCCAGGAATTAAAAAAGCAATGAAAGTAATTTTTTCTAGACTCATCCTCTTATATTTTTTCTCATCTACAATTGATAGTTCATCAGCATTTTGATATTTAACTGGTTTGAAATATCTAATAACATGAAAGATGATTGTTGAGGCGAGGATGTTTCCAGCAATGCACACAAGCATACCACCTAATCCACCATACATCATTCCAGCGACGATTTCCACTAATTCGCCAGGAATGAACGCAATAACAACCTGCAAAAACTGAATTCCAATTAAAACAAATACACCCCAAAATCCAAATGAGTCAATAAAATTCTGAAAAGCTTCACGGCCTTCTTCATCCTTTAGTTTCATCATATATGGAAATATAGCGATGGTAATTGCGATAAATACAATGGCAATAATTACTAGCGATACTATTTTCTTTTTTGAAATATTCTTCATAAAACCACCTAATATATATTATATAACTTTTTATTGTCAATTTTTAGTATTTTTTAACATTTTTGAAATTATCTCTTTTTTTAGCCTAAATGGATTTGATATTTTTTTGAATTCATAAACCTCGCTTTTAGATTCAATGTAAATATTTCCATATCTTAATATTTTGCCAATTAAGTTGTATGTTATTTGAACATTATCAATATTTTCAAATGGTATATCAATGACTTTTGTCTTTATAAGGCCTTTTTTTCCTATTATTCGATCTTCTGTTAGGATTAGTCTAACTGAGATATCCTTAAAAATTTCCTTTATCAAATAAAATGTCCAAATTGCTAAAAAAGGAATTATTGCTAATAAAGACTTCCAAGCTTTAATATTAATAAATAATAAATACCTATAGTATATAAATATTAAAAAAAGCATTCCAAATTCATTTGCATAAATCCAATTGGTCATATTCACCTTATTTTTAATGTTTTCTTCCATAAATATCCTCCTTAATACATTATATTAAGAAGAATTTAAAAAATGGACAACATTTATAAATTCATTACAAATAATCTTTCATAATTATCGTTTTTAAAAAAAATCGGTGAAATTAATCACCGATTTATAATTATTGTTCAATTAGATTTTCAAAGTATACATTGCTAAATACATAATTTGCAAGATAAGCAGATTTTGATCCAACAGGAATATAAATAGTATTCTTTGTTGCTGTTTGATCTTCAACTGGCATGAAATTTTCTGCTACAGCAATACCTGTTGTAGATAAGAATGTAACTGCAATTGCTGTGCTCTTCTTGAAGGCACCTGAATCAATATATCGAACATTTGTTGGAATTGTAACGGCATCTAAGTCTTCACATCCATTAAATGCATCCTTACTAATTACAGTTAAGCGGCTTCCAATTGTTAATGTTGAAACTTTAGAATTCATATATGCACCAACACCAAGACTAGTAACATTTGATAAATCAACAGTTGTAATTGCTGTATCTTGGAAGGCATTATCACCAATTGTTGTTACACTAGAAATATTAATTGTTTCTAATGATGATGCACCATTAAAGGCATTATCTTTAATAGTCTTAATTGTAGTTGGTAATGAAATAGTATCTAGTCTATTACACTTAGCAAATAATGATTCTTCAATTACCGCTGTCTTCATAGCTGACATATTAACTGTTGTTAAGTTTAAACATTCACTGAATGCACCAGCACCAATACTTGTAATGTTTGCACCTAATGTTACTGATGTAACAGATGATTTAGTGAAGGCACCATCCATAATTGTAAGTTTAACACCATTATTAGTTGTTCCAAGTGATAATGCACCAAGGAATTCACATTCCGCAAATGCTCTTTCACTAATCAATGATAATGTATCTGGTAATTCTAAATTAGATACTCCAGCCTTCTTAAAGGCATCCGTACCAATTGTTTGTAATTTATTAGATAAAGTTAAGTTCGATAATGAAGCACATTCTTCAAATGTTAAATCATTTATGGCAAGAATTGAGTTTGGAATAACAACATTATTTAAACTATAACAATATGAGAAAGCACTAGCTTCAATTGTTGTTAAAGTATCTGGTAGGCTAATAGTTTCTAAGCTATAGCAATTCTTGAATGCTGATTCTCTAATACTTGCTAAAATACTTGGAATTTCAATTGACTTTAAGGCATAGCAATCAATAAACATTTCCTTAGTAATTTCATTCATTGAACTGTCTACAGATGCTGTAACAGTTGTTAAACCTGAGCATCCAGCAAATACACGATCTCCAACCATCGCTAATGATTCTGGTAAATAAATTGTTCTTAAAGATACGCAGTTTGCAAAGGCTTCATTTCCAATTGCATTTAATTTTGCTGTTTCAGAAATACTAAATGTATTTAAGTTGCCTGATCCAGCAAAAGCATTATCCTTAATTTCAATAATATTATTAGTCAAGATAATTTCTTCTAAAGCTGTATTTGCAAAAGTCTCAGCATTGATTACTTGTAATTCTTCTGGAATATTAATACTTCCTAGGTTGAAGCAATCCTTAAATGCTCTTTCACCGATAAAGTTTACACTATTAGCTAAGGCCGCTGTCTTAATTCCTGAATTGATGAAAGCTTCACTTCCAATTGAAGTTAATGCTACTAAATCATCTAAATTAATTGAAACTAAATTTGTACAGTTTGCAAAAGCATTATTGCTAATTGATGCTATCGTTGCTGGTAAAACAACATTGGCAACTGCAGATGCTTCAAATAATGATGAGCTTAAGTTTGTAATTTGCGCTTCGATATTAACTGTATTTAAATTTAAGCATTCTTTAAATACTGCTATACCAAGATATGTAACAGATGATGGGATTTGAATTGATGAAATTGCACTTCCAGCAAAGGCTTCATCATAAATTTCAGTGATTGCTGATGAACCATCAAATGTAATAGTCTTTAATAATTTACAATCCTTGAACACTCCATTTTCAATAACCTTAACACTTGCAGGAATTGTAATATCTTTAATTGCTGATGATGCAAATAAGCTTGCAGGTAAAACTTCAATTTCACTAGGAAGACTAACAGTTGATAAATTTAAACACTCACTGAATAAATATTCTCCTAATGAATTAACTGTATCTGGAATAATCATTGAAGTAATTCCTGATTTACTAAACGCATATGAACCGATTGTTGTTACTGTTGATGGAATAACAAATGAAGTTAATCTTGTACATCCCATGAAGGCTTCACTTTGAATTTCAATTAAACCTGTAACATTGGAAACAGCTGGTAAATGAACAGTTGTTAAAGCTGTACAGTTCTTAAATGCACCCTCTCCGATATAAGTAATTGTATCTGGAAGAGTTACTTCTTCTAATTTTGTAAATCCTTCGAACATATTATTTCCTAAATATGTACTTCCATCAAGGATTTCTACTGTATCGATGTTAGTTCTAATAACATCTGCAGTATCTCCAAATAAAGTCCTAATACTATATTCTCCAAGGATGATTAATTCATTAACATCAACGCATCCTTCAAAGATTCCACTACCTAATTCAATATCAACAGATGTAAATTCAACACGTGTGATATTTAAGCATCCACTAAATGCTTTATCACCTATGAATTTAACATTTGTTGGAATACTGTTAATTGAAACTTCCTTACAATTTAAGAAAGCACCAGCTCCGATTTCCTCAACAGAAGTTGGAATACTTGTTAATACTAATTTTGTACAATTACTAAATGCGCCATCACTAATTGTCTTTAATGTTGTATTTGCTCCAATCAAAACATTAATATTAGAGCATCCATTAAAAGCATTTTCACCAATTGTAGTAATTGAATCTCCTAAATTGAATAATTCCATACTAGTACATCCCATGAATAATTCATTTGGAATTACTGTAATTTGACTTGGCAATGAAGAAATAGATAAGTTAACACAATTACTAAATGCTCCAACTCCAAGTTGTCTTAATAATGACCCACTACCAATTGATAAATCTAAATTAACACATCCGCTGAAGGCATAATCACCGATGAAACCAATATTATTTGGTAATACAAAGTTTGTGATACTTATACAGTTTTCAAATGTATTTGCCTCAATACTTGTTACTTGAGTTGGTAGTGAACTGATTGTTAAGCTTGCACATCCACTGAAGGCTGCAGCTCCTAATGTTCTAAGTGATGAATCATCACCAAAGGATAAATTCAATTTAGCGCAATCCTTAAAGGCCTCATCCGAAATAGTTTGCAAAGTGTTTGGAATATTAATTGTTGTTAAATTAGCACATCCGCTAAATGCTCCAACACCAATACTATTGATATTTGAAGGTAATACTAAGCTTGAAATATTGGCACCAGCAAAGGCATTATCTTCAATAAATACGATATCCTCAGATAAAGTAATAGATGTTAAATTAATACATCCGCTGAAGGCATTTGCCACAACATCACTGCTTCCATCAGTAATAACTAATGTTTGTAATGATTGACATGCTAAAGCTGATGTTGCCCCAAATAACATAGACATAGTATTATCCCCACGAGTTTGTAATGATAATACTGAATTGATACCTTCAAAGACTCCTGAACTTGTTAATGTAAAGTTAGGTAATTTGATTTCACGAACATTATTACATTCTTTAAAGGCATATGAACCAAAATCATTAATTGGACATTTTGATAAATCAATCTTTGTAAAAGCAAAGCAACGATAGAAAGCTTCTTCTCCAATTGTATTTAATTTTGTTAAATTTGTGAAATCAACAGATAAGCTGTTGCAACCGCTAAACGCTTCGCTACCGATTGTTTTAATACCAGTAGGAAGGCTAATATTTTCTAATGATGTACACTTGCTAAATGCCCCATCACCAATTGTATGAACAAATGAAGGGATTGCAGAAATTCTTAAAGATGTACATCCACTAAATGCATAATTGCCAATTGTTTCAACAATTGAATCATTTTCAAATGTTAAAATTAAATTTGAACATCTTTCAAAGGCATATTCACCAATTGAAGTAATCTTATTAGAAATTGTAACATTCTTTAAATTGATACATCCACTATATAAACCAGCTGGTATAGTAGTCATTTCAGATGGTAAGAAGAATTCAGTAATTCCATTACAATCTGCAAATGTATATTCGCCAACTGAAGTAATGCTATTATCTGATGGAATTGTTAATAACATATTCTTGCATCCAGCAAAGGCACCATCATTTAATGCCTTAATGCTTTGTGGTAATGTCAATGCACCAATTCCTACACAGTTTTGGAAGGCATAAGCACCAATAATTGTTAAATCACTATTTAAATTAACAACTGCGATGCTGCTACATCCACTAAATGCACCTTCCATGATTTCTAAAACACCTTGTGGAATAGTAATTTCTGATAAACTTGTACAATCCGCAAATGCGTATTTACCAACTGATGTAATATTTTCCGGAAGAGTAATTGCTGTTAATTCAGCACAACCCTCAAATGCTCTATCAGAAATAAATGTTGAACCATCTAAAATTACAACTTGCTCAAGGCTTAATGCCACTGATGAACGACTTGTTCCAAATAATTCTACAAGTCCAAATTCTCCAAGAGTTTCTAAATATTTAACATTGATTGCTCCATTAAATGCATCTTGACCAACGATTGCATTTTTAGAAAGCTTAATTGATGTAATAGCACTACATCCATAGAAGGCTTTATCTCCAATTCTAGTTACACTATCTGGAACATCAACATCTGTTAAGTTAACACATGAAGCAAATGCCTCATCACCAATTGTTAATAAACCTGATGGTAAAACAAGATTTGAAATCTTTGCACGGTAGAAAGCTTTTTTTCCAATTCCTGTAACTTGACCACTAATTGTTAATTCTTCAAGATTAACTGCGCCAGCATAAGCACCTTCTACTACCGTACCACTACCGATAATCACTAATTTCTTTAATGACTCATTAACACCATTATTTTTACCGAATAAGTGGTCCAAAGAATATTCAGCTTTAATTGTTAATTCTTCAATTCCGCCAATTCCTTTAAAAGCGTCTTGGCCAATTGTTTCGATCTTATCACCTAAAACAAGCACCTTATCCATTTGACAATTTTCAAAGGCTGATTGTCCAATAATTGTAAGCCCACTTCCATCAACGATTGTAGCCATACCACAATTTTGGAATGCTTCATTACCAACAATGCTAATATTTGATTTAATATCAACATCTAATTGTGTACAGTTTTTAAATGCTTGATTTCCAATTTCGGTAACAGTATCAGGGATTACAACAGTTGCTAAATCAAGACAGTTTTCAAAAGCACCATCCCCGATTGAAATTACATTACCATCAAATGTAATAGTTGTTAAACCACTTTGGCTAAATGCATAATCAGGAATAACTACAATTGATGAAGGAATGGTAATACTTGTTAAACTAGTACATAAGCTAAACGCTCCTTCTTTCATCTGTGTTACATTTGTTGGAATAGTAATAGCTGATAAACTTACACAACTTCCAAATGTATTTTCATTTATCGCTGTAATTCCTGTAGGTAAAACTACATTATTTAATGCATAACATCCGTAGAATGCCCCTTTACCAATGTAATTTACTTGATTAGGAATGCTAATAGTTCTTAAATTAGCAAATCCATTAAACATGTTATCAATAATTGATCTATCATTTGAATTTGCTTGTAAAACAACATTAACATTTGTTACTGACTCTTTTACATCATCCAAATTCGAATTGAACACATCTAACAGATCAATACCTGTTGCAATTGTTAAATTTGTAATAGTATTTCCATCAAATGCTAAATCTTCAATTTTCTCAATTTTTGATGAAATTTTTAAATTTTGAATATCGCATGATGCGAATGCTTCACTTCCAACATAAGCCATTGTTTTTGGAAGTTCAACATCAGTAATATTTTCACATTCAAAGAATGCTTTTTCTCCAATTTTCTCTAATCCTTCGTTAAAAGAAACATTATTTAATCCGCTACATCCTCTGAAGGCATGATCCTCAATAGTAACTAGATTAGTTGGAAATGCAATTTCAGTAATCAATTCACAATTTGCAAATGCATATTGATTAACAACGTTTAAACTTGTTGCGACACTAAAATCAACTTTGCTTAATTTATCGCATCCCTCAAAAGCTGAAGCCCCAATTTCAACAACTTTACTAGGAACCTTGATTGTCTCGATTAATTCACAACCATAAAAAGCATTTGGACCAATGCTTGCTAGATTAGATCCATTTTCAAAAGAAACGCTCTTTAATGTTTTAACACCCTCAAATGCTGAATAAGCAACTGACTTAACACTTTTTGGAATCGTAATATTGACAATTTTTGTGTTTTTAAATGTATCTGAGCTAATCTCTTCTAATTGTGAATCAGCCGCAAATTCTACAGTTGTAAGATTTGGACATTTCTCAAAAATACCAGCTGACATTGTAATAATGTTGCTAGGAATTGTAACCTTTTCTAAAGTCTCTGATTCAACAATGCAATTAACACGATTAACTTCATAGTTATCAATTTTATTTGGAATAGATAATTCTGTCAAATCCTTAACGTTGATTTTAATAATATTGGCTTTCCCATCAGTAACACGATATTGATAGCGACCGCTTGTAATAACCGCATTGGGCGATAACGTTGTCTTTGGCTTTTCATTTTCCTTACCGCAAGCAGCTAAGCTTCCTGCTGCAGTTACAGCTACTGCTGTTAAAATAATCCCTCTAATTTTCTTCATACTCATACCTCCGAGCTTATATTTTATAAGTAAAATATTATACATTTATTTTAGCATAACATAATAATTTATGCAACAAAATATAAAAGATATTAATATTATAATATTAAAAAGGCTTGGATTTTATCCAAAGCCTATAAGAAAAACAGATTAATACATCCAATTATTGCACCAATAATTGCTCCTAGCCAAGTAATTGCTCTTAATTCTCTATTTAATACACTTGTTAGCATACGCTCAAATTCTTTGATATCTAAGGCATTAATTTCATCTTCTATTAACCCTTTAATATCAACAGCCATAATCGCTTGATTTAAAAAAGACCCTAAAGCATTTTTCACAATATCAAATAGGGGATTTTCCTTTAATGAAGCGAAATTTACTTCTTTTATTTCATCATATTTTTTATTCAAATAGTTCTCAATATATGTCTTACCTTCAGTTGAAATATAATTATCAATCTTATCAATTATTACATCTCTAAATCCATCAATCATTCCACCAAAAAATCCTAATTTCGGTTTAATTTCATTAAAAAGACTTTCAACAATATTTTCTGATAATCCACTATTTAATAAATCATCAGAAATATTTTTTGAAACCTTTTTTAAGGTATTCTTAATTGATTCTTCACAATTCTCATCGATCAAACTAGAAATATTTCCTTCAATTTTTAAATTATCGATGATTTTTGAACTAATTGTATCATCAGTTAAAACCTTATCTGTCATGATATTCGCTAGACTTCTCGCGATATTATGACGATTCTTCGGAATGATTCCTGGTGTAAATGGAATATGGATTTTAAAAATCGTCTTTCTTGTATATGGTCTAAAAAGCATCTTGATTGCTAACCAGTTCGTACTATATCCAATGAATGTTGCTAGTAGAATTACTAATATTTTTTCCATCCTAATCACCTAAAAAAATAATAACCCATATTTCTTCTTTTTGCAACAATATTTTAATAAATAAAAAGTTATACACATTTAAATATAATTTTGAAATTTTTTTATTTTTAGATAATTGACTTTAATCTTTTAAAGACGTATAATCACATTGAGGGGTTAAAATACACCCATTAAATTCATTAAAAGGAGAGAAATAAAATGAAAACACTAAAAAACATTTTCCCTTTATCATTTAAATGGTCTAAGGATGTTGTAGGTTTAATCATTGGAATTGTACTTTACATTGTTGTTGCAGTTTTATGTGGATGGGCAATTTCTTTAGTTGGTGGAATTCCTGTAATTAATATTTTAGTTCCAATCTTAGGTATACTTCTTGATGTATATTGCTTAGTTGGACTTGTTTTACTAGTTTTAGCTTTCTTAAAGGTTGTTTAATTAGAAACTATAAAATATGCGCTCTTAATTGAGCGCTTTTTTATATTTTGAAATATAGAATATCATCACTTTCTAAAATAATTTCTCCATCGTGATAATATGCCTTATCCGTGATTAAGAAGGTATCAGACTCTAAATTATTATCAATAAGAAGGGTATAGCTATCCTTCTTTTCATTTGCAACATAGAATTTGATTTTTTCAAAAACAAATGATTCCCTCTTCTTTTGTTCAAAAATTAATGATGATTTATAATCATAAACTTGATAATTATCTTTTATTCCTATTCCAACCGTAATTGCATATTCCCCACAATAATTGATAAGATCTAAAAAATCCTCGTTATTCATATCAACATCTAAAGAGTTAGGTTTGAAGAAGACAATATCAGCTCCATTATAAGCAGCTTCAATCAGTTTTTCCTCCATTAACCCCATATCTAAGAATGCATTATTTTGTTCTTTAATGCACGCCAATGCAACTTTCATAAAATCATCCTTTACTAATTTCTAACCATTTTAATACCTGAGTGCTCCATGAAGCTAAATAAGGATCATTTTGTTCCTCTTTAGCTGCTGTTTCTTCGATTGCTAGAGATACGCCATGTGGCCCTCTAGGATATATATGTGCCTCATAATTTACATTTTTATCACTTAAAGCCTTCATCATTAATAAACTATTATATACCGGAACGGACTCATCGGTTACTGTATGCCAAATAAAGGTTTTAGGAAAATTCTCATCCACTAGTTTTTCAATTGAAACCTCTTCATAGGCCCCTAAATTAATAAATGAACCTTGATGCGCATATAATGGATTGTCAGTTATAACTGGGTAGCATAAAATCGTTCTCTTGATTATTATGTCACATTTTAAGTCTTCTCCAAGAAATTCTTGATATTTACAATTATATAAAGCTGTTGCGTGACCTCCGGCTGAAAATCCCATAGTGATAATCTCATCAATCATGAATTCATCCTTGTTTTCCCATAGATATTTAACAGATGCCGCAATATCATAGGTTGGTTCTGGATATGGATATAACTCTTCACGATAATGAAGAACAGCCGCATGATACCCATTTTTATTAAAAAACTCGGCAACCGGTTTCCCTTCACGTGGTGATGTATGATCATAGCCTCCACCAGGCATAATTAAAATAAGTGGAGCTTTTGTATTATTCAATAAATAGGTTTCTAATACTGATTTTTTACCTCTTAAATTTATTTTCATAAAAAACACCTCATATATATGATATAATAAATATGACTATTTTTCTAATAATTTATGCATTATTTTAAATAAAATGATATAATCATTATAAACTAAAGAATGGAGTAAATTAATTTTAATTAATTGTGTGAAAAAAATGAAGCTAAATATTGTTTTATATAACCCCGAAATTCCTCAAAATACTGGAAATATTATGCGTACATGTGTCGCTACCAATGCTAAATTGCATCTAATTGAGCCTCTAGGATTTATTCTAGATGAAAAGCACTTAAAAAGATCAGCAGCCAATTATATTGAGCATTTAGATTATGTAACATATAAAAATTATGAAGAATTTTTAAGCAAAAATGATGGTGAATTCTTCTTTCTAACAAGATATGGTCATAAAGCCCCATCACAAATTGATTTTACCAAATGCAATAAAGACATTTATTTAGTTTTTGGAAAGGAATCAGCGGGTATTCCTTATGAGATTTTAAAAGCGCACTTAGATCGCTGCTTCCGCTTACCAATGACAGATAAGGTTAGGTCATTAAACTTAAGTAATGTTGTCGCAATCACTATATATGAGGCTTTAAGACAATTGGATTATATGGATTTATTTACTGAAGAGCCTGATAGTTTAAAAGGACACGACTTTTTGGATAAACAATAGCAATTAGGCAAATACTAATCATGAGGTGATTAGTATGAAAAAAGAATCAGAAATTGAAAATGCTAAATTAGAAAATCATGATATTCCTGTTTTTATTGGATTAGACTCATTAGTGGAATTTTCAAGAGATTTAGATACGATCGGTACCTATCCATTTATATGGGATTTATTAAGGAATGATGACAATGAACAAAAAAGGCAATAATAAGGCCGAAATAGCGGAACAAGAATATCAAATGGCTCATGATTCTATATGGGACATTTACTCAATTTCCGATTGGGAACTTGTTGAAGAACCGCAAGAAAAAAATCCGTAATGGATTTTTTTATTTTTTTAAAAAAAAGTGTTGACAATGCATTCCCATGATGGTAATATAATAATGCATGGTAAATGCGGGCGTAGTTTAATGGTAGAACTTCAGCCTTCCAAGCTGACTGTGTGAGTTCGATTCTCATCGCCCGCTCCATGAAAAAAATTCCACTGAATACTTTAATTATAAAATATAATTTATTCAGTGTTTATATAATAAATGCGGGCGTAGTTTAATGGTAGAACTTCAGCCTTCCAAGCTGACTGTGTGA
>JAEDCM010000049.1 GCA_016294165.1 Anaeroplasmataceae bacterium | reverse complement strand
GATGATACTGAATCAATGAATACGAAATTACTTAGAATATCAAACTCTTTAAGTGGTGATCACATAGATGATCGCTTATATGTTAAATATAGTTATAATAATACAGGTCAAATAAGTGCTTTTTCATATGAAAATTTTTCAGGAAGTACAAATACAGAATATGATTATTTCGCAATACCATATGCGGGTATGGAACAAGTTTTAAGCACTACCGCAGTAGAAACAAAAATAGAAGATGATATCTATCAATTAGAAACAGTTACGCAAGGTAAAATATCAGAAACTAAGGCAAATAATATATATAAAGAAATAAAGCTATATGATGATAATGAAGAAGTTGAAAAAATATTTATTGAAAGTTTAATTGAAGAAAAATTAGGAAGAGGATATAAGGCATTATATCAGATTTCTAATCAACAAAACAATATTCTTCAGCAATATTCTAAAAAATACGTATTTTATAATGGAGATAATGGTAGTTCAAATTTCATTTCACAACAAATTGATGGAATAGGTAATGTAATAAATAATGATGTAATCAAAACAATTAATTATTCATATAACCTAAGTAAGATCAGTAGTGTAGTAACTGATGGGAAAACAACTACATATGCATATGATGCTTATGGAAGAATTATTCGTGAAAACAATCAAGCATTATCAAAATCATACACCTATGCATATGATGATTATGGAAATATTACATCTAAAAAAGTATATAATTATTCAACAGGATCATTATCTGAAAGCTCAAAATTAGATGAAATAATATATTCATATAGTTCGACATATAAAGATAGATTAGTAAAAATTAATAATAGTACAGTTACATATAATAGTGGTGGACAACCAACAGTATATAAGTCACATAACATAACATGGAAATTTGGAAAAATGACATCTTACGATTCTTATCAATATAAATATGATCCAAATGGACTAAGGTATTTCAAAGAATTGAATGATAAAAAAGTTTCATATTACTATGATGGGAATCGTTTATTAAAAGAAAGTCATACTACATCAGATTATGAAACAAAATATTATTCAATATCATATATTTATGGAAATCAAGGAATAATTGGATTTAGATATCAAAGTGGTTCAACAAGTAAATATTACTATTATAGAAAAAATATATTTGGAGATGTTATAGAAATCTATTATAATAATACTGTAGTAGGAAAATATGAATATGATGCATGGGGAAACCATGTGGCAGTAATAAATATTGATGGAATAGCAAACATTAATCCAATTAGATATCGAGGATATTATTATGACGAAGAAACTCAGCTTTATTGGGTATCATCACGTTACTATTCGCCTGAATTATGTAGATGGATTTCACCAGATTCAATTGAATATTTAGATCCTGAAAGTATCAACGGATTAAATTTATATTGCTATTGTTACAACAATCCGATTATGTACGTTGATCCAAGTGGTCATAGTGCTTTATTAGCTCTCTGTTTATTTGCTGTATCTTCATTAGCTATGTGGGGAGTGTCAGAATTGTTTGGAGATCAAATTGCAGGAGGTATTGGCTCTGTAACCGGCGGTGCTACTGCGATTTCGACGGGAATAAGTTTATGTGCATTTGGCCCTTGGGGAATTGTTGCGGGAAACGCACTGATGGCAGTTGGGGGATTAACAATTGCATTTGGTGCTAACGAAATTGTTGATGGAGTTACCGGTACGAATTATATTCAAAACTGGACTGGTTGGAGTGATGAAGTATATAATGGAGTTTATATCGGCTTAAATGTTGCTTCTGCGGTTGGATCTATTGTTGGAAATATTGGAATGAGAATTGCCTCAAATCACATTTTAAAAGGAATTGTTAATAATCCTGAAAGTGTACAACAATATAGATTATGGCAATTGAAGACATATGGAAAGTATACTACACAATATGTTCCAGGCACGCTACGAAAAGGAGATCATATTGGACAAGGATATACTTTAACGCATGTCAAAGGAGGTCCTAACGGGTATATTCAATGGCATCCTGGATCAAGACATCATTACAATGGATTACCATATTGGAAAGTTACATCAGCGCTTGGAGGAACTTGGAGAGGCCTATATTTATTTTAATAGGAGGAATAAATAATGCTTAACGATGAATTATTAATTAAATATTTTTTAGACAAAGCCAATATTCTATCTTTAGAATATGAAGAACAATTAAAAAAGTCTTTTGAATTAGATATGGGAGATTATTATACTGAAGATATAGCAAACGATTGGCTTAGTGAAGATATTAAAATTTTGAATGAATTAGTAGAAAAGAATTTAATTAACAAAAAAGCATTAGAATTATATTCTCAGATTGATAAGAATTTTATAGAAGTTTCTTTAAATGGGAAATTGTATAAAAAAGAAATTTGGACTTTAGAAGCACTTAAAAACGATTCATTTTGGAAAAAACAAAGAATATTAGCAAAACAATTTATAAATGAATTATTAAACAAATAACACAAACTTGCAGGAGTGTAACTGTCTTAATAGATGGTTGCACTCTTTTTTGCACTAGTCAATAGAAAGTTGACACTTTTAATGTTTTAGGGGGCATGAAGTTTCTTAAATTGCTTAGGGGTTAAATAATTAAGAGAATAAGATGGTCTTTCCTCTCAGATATCGAGGATATTATTATGACGAAGAAACTCAGCTTTTTTGGGTATCCTCACGTTACTATTCATATGAACTTTGTAGATGGATTTCACTAAATTCAATTGAATATTTAGATCCAGAAAGCATTAATGGATTAAATTTATTTTGTTACTGCGAAAATAATCCTGTAAATATGTATGATCATGATGGGCATATGACACAATGGGCTCAATGGTTAATAGGCGGTGCAGTTATAGAGCGGGACTTTGTGTAGCAACGTTCTTTACCGGAGGAGTCGCTGGAGTGATTTTAGGAGCTGCTTTTTATGGAGATATCACTAAGTAATATGAGCAAACGAAAAAGGATACCTAGGCATTTACACCTAAGTATCCTATTTTTATTCCTTAAAAAAATTCCTTATTAAGGTGCTCTAATCATCCGCTTTTCTGATTATTTTAGGTTCAGTTCCAATATAAAAATATTCATAAGCAATACTTTTACTATTCGATGATGCAAGATATGGATATTCATTACCTCTTTCAATTAAAACCTTTATTAAGTTGTTAGGCATTTCATAAGTATTATAACCACTATCATAATTTTTCATTAAAGTCTTCCAAACTGTTCTTGATATTTCTTTATCTTGATTATTTAAGTATAAGCCTTCACCTAAGCTATCATAGCCATTCCAAACACCGATAGTTTTATCCTTAGTATATCCAATAAACCAGGAATCTTTAGTAGCTATGCTTGGAATATTATATTTTATGCGGGTTTCTAAATCATAATTTGATTGACCAGTTTTTGCACTTAAATATAAGCCATCAATATTATATTTAGATCCAGCAATCACGGAATGAAGAATATCATTGATCAAGAAGGCTGTTTCTTTTTTTATCGCATTGTAAGTCTTTGGCTCATGTTTGATGACCTTATTAGTCTTGATATAATTAATCGCATGTCCCTTGACATATAATCCCATATTAGCAAATGTTGAATAAGCATTGGTCATTTCTAATACGGTATAGCCATAAGAAAATCCACCAATGGCATTTGCTTCATAAATAGGCTCTTTTTGCTCGATTCCTAGCCTTTTTGCGAAGCTATAGGCTTTATCCCATCCAACTTCGTTGAAAAGCTTAACGGCAGGAATATTTCTTGATTGAGCTAAGGCTTGACGAAGCGTAATATATCCTTTATATGAATGATCCCAGTTGTTAATATTAGTTCCATCTAGGTAGCTATATTTTTCATCGTTAATCATATGACCACTACCATAATTTAAATATTCAAATGCTGGACCATAATCTAAGATTGGTTTAATTGTACTTCCTGGTGAAAGATTAGCATCGGTTGCATAATTATAACCTAGCATATTATAAGATCTTATCCCACCTATTCCTTCAATTTTTCCCGTTTTGTTATCCATACAGATGATTCCACATTTCATAGATTCATCCATATAATTATCTGTTAAAAGAATGTTTTCGATTTTATCTTGGATATTTCTATCCATATTTGTATAGATAGAAACACTTTCTTTATAAATATCAATGTTATAAACTTCCTTTAATTCCTTAATAACATATGACAAATATGAAGAATAGAAGTTTTCTTCCTCCTTTTTATTTAAAACGATTGGCTCATCCTTATATAATAAATAGTCATCATAGCTAATAAAATGATTATTGTGCATTTGTAGTAGCACTAAATTACGCCTTTTTAAAGCATCTTCATAATTCTTATATGGATTATAATAATTTGGTAGCTGGATGATTCCTGCAAGCAAAGCTGCCTCTGGAATCGTTAAACTGCTTGCATCATGCCCAAAATAATAATTAGATGCTTTATTAACCCCATATATTCGTTCACCAAATAGTATGTTATTTAAATAGGCTTCTAGTATTTGGGATTTAGTTAAATAGTTTTCTAATTTAATGGATAAATAATATTCCTTAATCTTTCTTTCAATGGTTTTATCGTTAGTTAAATATAGATTTTTTACGAGCTGTTGGGTAATAGTAGATGCTCCTTCATCAAAAGAACTATTAACAATATTATTATAGCAAGCTTTAGCAATTCTTTTTAAATTGTATCCCTGATGATTGAAAAAATCATGATCTTCAATAGATATAACCGCATTAATTAAATCATCATCTATATCATTATATTGAATATAGTCTTGTTTTTTTAAACCGATTTCAGCGATTAAATTATTATCCTTATCATAAATCTTTGAACTGTTTTGTTCATATATTTTGTTAAGATTGATTGCCTCAACCTCATAAGTGGTTTTCATTATAAAAAAAGCCACTATTAAAACAATAATAGTGCTTAATAATAATATAAGGGAAAAGAAAATCTTAAAAACGTTTTTTAATAATCTCATCAACACATTTTAAATAATCCAACCTTGGGTTATATCCGTCTTTAATTAAATAAGACTTTTCCTTAATTTCTTCATAAGGAATTGACTTACGCAAATTTAGATCATGATATTTTAAAACCAAATCTAGCTCAACTAAATAAACTTCACCATATTCTTTAAAGCAAATAATCAAAAATCCAATACCACCATGCTCAATGATGCTTTTCAAATGCGAGATTTGATGCTCATGAAAGTTTTTAAGTGGAAAGCTAGTTTTGGAAGTTGTTTCCTTTGCTTCAAAATCAATGTAATATCCGCGATAAACACCATTATAGTCGGTAGTAGACGGTGTTTTATAGAACGCCTTAGTGATAACCGCCTTATTTCTTGACGGATAATCAACATCAACAACCACAATTGGTGTCGGCTTTTTATGAATGATAGCTATATTATTAGCTAAATAGTATTCATTAGAAAGATTGATATCATCTTCTAAAATCATTCCGCGTCTAGAAGTTGATGTTGCTTTTTGGTATGAAGTTTTTTTGGTTGGATAGTTTATTGCCATAGATAATCACCTTATATTTATTTTAACACAAAATTATTGACATTTATATTATTTTAATAAAATGCGATTTTATGTCATAAGAATAATACAAAAATAATAAAATTAATTAGGTGATAAATTTGAAAAAATTAATTTTTTTATTAATTATATTATTATATGGAGGCCTTTTCATCTTTAAATCGATGAATAAGGATAAAGATAAATTATATGATGAAATTGTAAAATATAAATTAGAAAATGATACATTAGCTATTAATGCGACATATGACTTAATATATAAGAAAATTCCTTCTAGCAATGGGTATGTTATTAATGTTGAGAAATCATATGAAAATATGAAGGATAACAATATCTTTGATCCGGAACTTTTAGTTTACGATATTATTTATCCAGAGATTGGCAATAGTCAAGTAAAAGGTCCAATCTATCAAGGAAATCAAAGAAATAAAACTGTTTCAATAAATATAAATGTTGCATGGGGAGAAGAATATCTTCTTGATATGCTAGAGATTCTTGATCAGTATGAGGTTAAGGTTAATTTCTTTGTGGAAGGAAATTGGGCAAAAAAGAATTCTGATTTAATGACTTTAATGGTTGAAAAGGGACATTTGATTGGAAATCATTCAATGTCACATAAGGATTTCTCTAAAATGAGTTATGAAGAAATGAAAGAAGATATTTTAGCAACTAATGAAATTATTAAACAGTATACTAATAAGGATGTCATTTATTTTGCGCCACCTAGTGGGGCATATAATGAAGTAACCTTAAAAGTATGTGAAGAATTGAATATGGAATTAATCATGTGGAGTGTTGATACTATTGATTGGCAAAAGCCATCTGTTGAGGTTATAAAGAATCGTGTGTATAAAAAATTAGACTGTGGTTCAATAATCTTGATGCATCCAACCCTAAATACTAAAGAGGCCTTAGAACCGATTATTTTAGAAATTGCTAAAAGAGGATTAGAGATTAAAACCATTGAGGAAATGCTAAATAGCTAATAAAATTAATCATCAATTAATAAAAATTGGTGATTTTTTAATGTTTTAAGCATAAAAAAGGGTTTCAAAACAGTATAATTAAATCTATAAAACTTTATAAAACTTCCTAATTATAGTATAATTATGTGTAATATATAGGAGGTTTTTATATTTATGAAGTATTACTCAACAAAAAAGGTAACAGAA
>JAEDCM010000048.1 GCA_016294165.1 Anaeroplasmataceae bacterium | reverse complement strand
ATTACAAAATATTTTTTTCAAATATCTCTTGATTTATTTATAGTAGGCTCCTAAAACTATTTAACACTATCCCCTTAGAGGAGAGTCAATATGCTTTTTTAAACTTTAAATCATTTAAACTATCCAATTATTTTTTCAATAATCTTATTAATTCTTTTTGCATATTTTACATATTCATTTTCATCGTCATTACAATTAGGAACATGAATAAAAATTGATTTATCAGGATAGTTTTCAAGCAAATGAAAATACAAATTATTACATACAAATTTACCTGCATCATTTGAAAACTTAATATCATCTTTACATCTATTAATATCGACATTTGTTTTTAAAGTATCCGGCAATAAGCTATTAATAACTTCCTCTGCTTTTAAGATGCCTTTATTATCCATTAAACTACAAGAAGAAAGATTTTTCGCTTGAATTTCTAAAGTTAAATCATTTCTACTTCGAGCCTCACCAAGCGCAATTATTAGATCATACTTATCGATGTTCACTCTACTCTTTAATTCTAGATAACATTCATCATAAACTACATCAATAACTAATTTATCAACATTTTTAATATACTTTAAAACTTCCATCGAATAATTTATAGTCTGATTATTAAATGGCCTAAAAGCCGTCATTAATACCTTCATATTAAAAACTCCTATTCAAATAATAAAATTACTTTGCTTTTTTATATTTAACGATTATTCCATTCTTCTTTTGTGATCACATATACTTTTGTAATATCATTTATCTCATCTATATATTCATCTTCTAAATGACACCCCCATGATATTGCACAATTAATTGACGGTATATTTGTATGTTTCATATAAGCATATATTTTTTTAAAAGGTGTATTAGTAAAGGTCCAATCTCTAACAGCCATTGAAGCTTCTTTGGCATATCCTTTTTGTTGCATATCATATCTAATATGATATCCAATCTCCGGTTTCATCTTTCCATTGATTCTTTGAATTGTCAATCCACAATCCCCAATCATCTCACCAGTTTCCTTTAGGCATACTGCCCATAATCCAAATCCAAAGGTAAGATATCTTTCAATGTTACATGTTATCCAATTTTTAATCATTTCCTCATTAAATGAATGAGGATAATATTGCATTATTCTTTCATCGCCCAAAACCTTGGATAGTGCTTCAAAATCATCCATATTCATTTCACGCAAAATTAATCTTTTTGTCTTAATTATCATTAATCTTCACCCTTTAATAAATATATTTTAATAGTCTTTTAAAAAAATTTCATTAAATATTACTATATTAAAATAAAGCCGCAATCCAAAAACATATTGCAGCAAAAGCTGATAAAGGCGTCATTACACACTTTTCTTTTTTACTTTTAGATGACAAATTCATAAGTGTATTAAGCGAAAGATATGTGGCAATTACTATACAAATAATCCTTGTAGTTTTTTTAGAAAACCATAATGGGATCATATTTTCTTGTTGAAAAATGATGATGGCAAAAAACAATTGTAAAACAACTTGTATTATTAAAACAATTCTCATCTTCTTTGGAAATACTTTATATGCTCCACCCATTGTGAATTCTCCCAATGGTAAACCACACATTATAAGAATACTTAAAACTATTAAAAATAAAAATACAATTGAAACTAATATTGCTGGCATATTTGGCCTCCAAAATTATTTGTTTTTTAATCGATCTAACGCTTCTTTATTATTAGAAATTATCATCTTGATTTTTTCACAAGAATATAATTCTTGACAATCCCCACAAGTATTAATTTGTTTTTTAATTACACATTGACGAATGGGACATAGTTTATCACAAAATGGTGTTTTTACTCCTTGCACTCGACATCCAAGACAATTTATCATTTCTTTGGTAATTAAAACATTATTTAATTTTGACCATTCATTAGCAACTTTTATTCTTAATTTATCATCATCCTTTAATGTTGCTAATCTTGCTTGACATTCTTCGCAATTTAATCCACAGCACGCAATTAATTTATCCATAATATCCCCCTATTAATACAATTATAAGTTTTATGATTAAACTACCCATATTCACATATACTCATCATAAACTTACTTATTAATATTTTATCATATTTTAATATAATTTAATAAATACAGATAAAAAAAAGAAGTCACATTTGTTGGGTACCCAATAATTTGTAACCTCTAATAATTTATTATGATATTGAATCAATGACTCTTTAGAGACTCTTTAGACTTTAAAATGTCATTTTTAATCAGCGGTCGCATACTATCATTGTATTGTGATATATCCGCTTTTTCTAGGTTATATATTATCCTAGGAATATACTGTGGCTTTGCTAAACCAATCTTCGCAAGGGCTTTAATACATTGTCTTGCAGAAATCGGCTTTTCATCTGTAATGTGCTTAAGAAAATCAGAAATTACGTTATTAAAGCGATTTTCTTCATCCCACTTTACAATAGATGCAAGAATGTTTATCGCACGATTTCGCACCAATGATTTAGGACGATTTAGCAAAAAAACAAATTCATCAAAATATTCATACCATTCATCGCTTTCCTGACTTTCTGAAATGATTTTATCCGCAAAAGAACATGCATATTTATCATCCTTTGAAGTCAATTATTCTATAATATCTTCTTTCATTTTATTTCCCCATGAATTTTTCTTCCAAACAATCATTTCTTAAATACTCAGCCGTAATAGTATTACTTTCTAATAATTGAGCAGGTGTTCCGGTAAATACAATTTCTCCACCCTTTGAACCACCATCAGGTCCTACATCAATAATATAATCCGCAAGTTTCATTACATCAGTATTATGTTCAATTACCACTACTGTATTTCCTCTATCTACTAGTTTTTCAAATAATGCAATAAGCTTTTCAATATCTGATTTATGTAAACCTGTAGTAGGCTCATCTAAAATATAGATGCTTCCACTATTATATAAATCCTTGGCAAGCTTAACACGCTGACGTTCTCCACCTGATAAGGTACTTAATGGTTGTCCTAATGATATATAATCTAGACCAACTTCATTTAATGCCGATAAAGAATTAAAAATCTTCTTATTATCTTTAAAGAAGTTTAAAGCTTCCTTTACACTCATTTTTAAGACATCCACAATAGTTTTCTCATTATATTTATGATTTAAGGTTTCTTCACTATATCTGTTACCATTACAATATTCACAAGTTGTAGTTACAGGATCCATAAATATTAATTCTGTTGTGATATATCCTCGACCATTACACTTAGGACATGCTCCTTTGGAATTAAAAGAAAATAATGAAGCATCAGTATTATTTTTTTTAGCAAATGCCTTTCTAATATCATCGAAGAATCCAAGGAATGTACATATTGTCGAACGATTAGTAGCTGTAACGCTAGATTGATCTACTAGCACTACATCATCCTTGTATTTTTTCGCGAAAACATCTCTAATTAGAGATGATTTGCCAGAACCAGCCACGCCAGTAACTACCGTTAAAACATTTTTAGGTATCTTAACACTCACATTTTTTAGATTATGAATGCTTGCATTATTAACCGAATAAAAATCATTAGGAATTCTTACTGATTTTTTTAATTCTATTCTATTACGCAATGCAACTCCTGTAATTGTATTACTCTTAAGCAAGTCTTCATATGTTCCCTCAAACATAACCTCCCCACCATATTTACCTGCCTTAGGACCAATATCAATAATGTGATCTGCAATGCTTATGATATCTTTATCATGTTCAACAACTAGAACGGTATTTCCCTTATCTCTAAGGTTTTTTAGCAAATCTGTCATTCGGTAAACATCTCTTGGATGCATTCCAACTGAAGGTTCATCAAAGATGTAAGTCATACCTGTTAAATTTGATCCCATATATCTAACAAGCTTAACACGTTGTGCTTCTCCTCCCGATAACGTTTCCGTTTCTCTATTCATAAAAAGATAAGGTAAACCAATATCTATCATTCTATTCAAAGAAACAATTAGTGCATCAACGATTGACTTTCCTCTTGGATCATCAATTTGTTTTAATACTGATACTAACTCTGTAAACTCCATTTCACACATCTCAGAAATAGTATACCCTAATACCTTTACACTTAGTGCTTTTGCATTTAATCTCTTACCCTTACACACTGGACATTCACATTGATTAACAAACTTTCCAATCTTTTTTAGTGTTGTATCTGTTTGTTCAGCCTCACCCTTCATCAATACTAATCTCTGAAATTGATTTTTAATTCCTTCAATTTTCTTGCTCAATCTATCTCCATCTATTGTTCTTCTACCATATAATAAAAGATTAACTTCTTCTTCACTATAATCCTTAAACTTTTTATCCTCATCAAACCAACCCTCACTAGTATAAACCTTATAATAATAATTACCAGGATTAAAGGCCGGTAGATTAATCATACCTTCCTTAAGTGATTTATTTTCATCAATAACCTTATATACATCAAAGTCATAGGTTCTACCAATACCAAAACAGTTTTCACACATTCCATTTGGATTATTAAATGAGAATAGTGATGCCGGTCCGATACTTGGAGTCCCAATCCTTGAATATAACAATCTTAGTAATGAATACATATCACTAACGGTTCCAACCGTACTTCGTGCATTTCCTCCTAATCGATCCTGATTGATAATTACAGAAGCAGACAAATTATCCAAAAACTCAACGTTTGGTTTTTCATACTTTGGAAGTCTAGTTCTTGCCCAGCTAGAATAAGTTTCATTCATTTGTCTTTGTGATTCTGCCGCAATTGTATCAAAAACAATCGTTGACTTACCACTACCAGATAATCCAGTAAACACAACAATTTTGTTTTTAGGAATATTTAAAGATATATTCTTGGCGTTATTTTGATTTAACCCTCTAATAATAATACTATCATGCATATAATCATCTCCTTTTACGAAACTAATATACACTATACTCCTTAGGGGAGAGTCAATACATTATTTATTATATTATAGCAAATTATAGCAAACAAGAATAATATAAAATAATTGTTTAAACATATAAGTCTAACATATCTTTAATTATGATATAACTGTAATAACAAAAATATGAATTTTAAAAAATACTCCAGTTACATTATTAATTATTGATTTAGACTATTTCAAAAGATATAACGACACATATGGGCATAAAGCAAGGGATGAATTCCTTATAAAAATAGCTCAAGCAATAGATTCAGCTTCTATGAACAATGGTTTATCTTGCCGAATGGGTGGAGATGAATTTGCAATCGCAATATTTAATATAGCCACATTTAATGATTTAAATGCAATATTTAATAGTATTAGCATTGCAATACAAGCAAATAAAGGATTTGATCTATCTGTAGGTTCAGCTAGCACCTTAGATGACATTAAAACCTTTGACGAATTATATGTAGCAGCAGATAAAGCCTTATATAAAGCCAAAGAAAAAGGTAGAAATCAATTTTGTATGTATGAAGAATAAACTATTCTTCTATTTCAGGAGTAAATAATTGATATGATATCTCCAAAGTAGACAAATAAAATAATTAAGAGTGCAAACCTCCAAATTATTGTAATTCTACTTTGGAGGTTTTTTTATGAAAAAAATATAGTAAAGATTTAAAATTGGAAATCAATAGATATGAAATGACATAAATTATGAATTTAAAATTTGTCAACTTATAATAGCAGCAACATGTTTTATATAGTTTTTTATTATTGATCAAACATTTAAAAATATTTTTCCTATTAAAACATTAATTTATTTAAATAATAAAGCCCATTGACAAAAATGTCAAATGGGCCAATATATGCTTATATTAAAACTTTTATAAGATAATCAACTTTATTACCAAGTTTTTTTGTTTAAATTTCTAAATTGAGCAACTGTTGGAACGTGAGAATTTAATCCACCATCAACTGTCATAACTTGTCCTGTAACATAAGCACTTTCATTGCTTGCAAGGTATACACACATATATCCAATATCTTCTGGGCATCCATATCTATCAACCATAATGTTATCTAGGAAAATGTTTTTAATAAACGGTAAAACGCGTGAATCATTTTCTGGAGTAACAATTAAACCTGGTCTAACACAGTTGCATCTAATTTTTTTCTTACCATATTGTAAAGCAACTGATTTTGTTAGCATATCAACACCTGCTTTTGCACATGCATATGCTGTTGAGGAAATATCACCATTGATTGATGCCATTGAACCAATATTAATAATAGAACCACCATTTTCATTCTTTTCCATATATGGAATAACTGACTTAATGGCGTAGAATGTTCCTCTTAAATCACATTCAAAAATAGCATCCCACATTTCAACTGTTAATTCACTAACACTACCATCCTTTAAAGCAACATTAGCAGCATTATTTACTAAAACATCAATATGACCATATTTATCAAATGTGTCCTTTAAAAGAGAATCAATAGTTTCTAATTTTGTAATATCAAATTGATGAAACCATGCTTCTCCGCCTTCATTTTTAATAGTTTCAACAACTGCATTTCCTTTTTCTTCTCTTCTACCACAAACTACAACCTTAGCACCTTCTAAAGCACAAAGTCTTGCAATGCCTACACCAATTCCACTTGTTGAACCAGTAACAATAACAACTTTATTTTCTAATCTTTTCATTTCAATCATACCTCCTTTTATATTTAAATTATATCATTTTTTAAAAATTAAAAAAAGTGATTTCTAATTAAAAATATAAAGAACATTAGACCTTTCGTGTAATTGTGATAATGATTTTTACCCAGTCACACCATTTCTTCTATATTTTTTGATGACTTGTAGCTGAAAAAACTCTAAAATCCAAAAAATAATTTAAATCAATCGGAAACGCTTATTTTTCCTAGTTAAAATCTCCTTGTGAGCAAAAAAATACTTTGCCGTATTGTATCAAAGTCGTTCTTTCAATATGTGAAAGGTAGCTTTATTAAGTGCTACTTCTACAAGATTATTATTATCATCACGTTCATAG
>JAEDCM010000047.1 GCA_016294165.1 Anaeroplasmataceae bacterium | reverse complement strand
ATAAATGGTTTCATCAATTACAGTAGACTCTTCAACATAGCTCATTTAATCACTTTAAAAATAATTTCTATTTTAATATTAGATTAATTGTTATTTATATTTTAATTAAAATTGTAAAAAATAGGTTTAAAAAAATAAAAAATAAAGAATGTGTAAAAAAATTAACTGTCGATTTTACCTTCATTCTTTAAAGCTCTTTCTATAAGCAAATCCTTATACTCTTCTGATAAATCATTGAAGTATGCACTAAAACCACAAACCCTTACAATTAATTTAGGATGTAAGAGTGGGTCTTCCTTTGCTTCAATTAAGGTTTTGCTGCTTAATACATTCATTTGCATTTGGAAAAATCCCAAGTTTATGCTGGAATAAATGAAGTCTGTAAATTCACTCATATGATTTTTAATAAAGTCTGGAGTGAAGATTAAATCCACTGAATTACCATTGAATTTGCATCCTCCAAAATCAAGCTTTGATGCAAAAGACACTATTTCTGCAAAATCCTTATCGGAATCCAATGAAATATCTGTAGAGAGAGGTTTTCCTTCAAGTCTTCCATCAAAGGATGTAGAGACTTCAGACCCTGCATTAATATACTCAGAGGAACTTAAACCGAATTTGATTTTTCCACCGAATTTATTGGTGTAATCCTTGAAGCAATCTTCCAAGAATTGGATAATCTCATTTGTAAGGGACAATATTTCTTCATTATCCACACCAAAACGAGGATAGACAGATTTCAATAATTTAAAAGCATCCTGATGCTTGTCTTTCTTGAAGTTCCTTTTCCTCATGTCATTCAAATCATTCATTGAGTATAACCTATCATCAAAAACAAGACTTTTAATATTGTATAAACTATTTACCGCATTTGCAAGCCCAACGGCAGTTATTCCATAATGATTATACTTAGCGCCAAGTTTTGAAATATCCAATCCATTATCATTGCAATCATCTATGAATAAGGAAAGCAATGGATCTTCATCCCATTCCATATTATCCAATGTTTGAATCAAGGATTCAGCATCTTTTTTAAGGTAATACTTATATGAATTCATCAGCTCATCAAAAGTGAGCATATTGGCTAAAAATTCTTTTGTTTCACCATCAAAAAACTCATTTAACGGTTTTAAAAATGAAAATGAACTTATATTATTCTGTTCCAAACCATAAGATACTGTAGTAGGTTCCCAAGAATCAGAAATAATATAATTTATAGCATCTGACTTATCGTAACCAAATCCTATCAGTTTTTCTATAATAATTTCATCATTCGAAAATAATGGGCTGCCAATTCCAGTATTGAGAGCATCTAATGAAAGGTTAATCAAATCACTTGGAGTTTCATTGCTTACTCTAAGTACAATCTTGGGATCTGTTAATTGAAGTTCACTAAGTGCACGGATAAACATATAGGTCAAATCATTATAGAAGTAATATTCCCCATATTCATCATAGTATTTGCCTCCAAGCACAATTACCTGACCAGTATCTCCAAGGAACTTATCACTTTTATACCAATTATAGGAATGTAAAGTTTTTAAGAATGATTTAATCAATTCATATACTTCCTCTTGAGTGATGAATCCATTATTCAAATCATCAAAATAGTAATCTTCAAGAATCTTATCCAATCTGCCAAGACCATTTGCAGTATGGCCTGTTTGCCATAAGAGTTGATTCCAAAAGAGAATTCTTTGCAAAGCCTCTTCAAAGTGTTCAGCTTTTTGATCAATCATATCCTCAAAATAGCGAGCATATTTAGCCCTTTCACTATGATTTGAATCTCTTAATTTTTTAGAAATTTCATAAATGAGAAGTTCTATACCATCAAGCATATCCAATTGATTCTTATTAAAATCAGAACTTAAATCACGAGCAAATCCACGACCACCTTTAGGGTGGAAATAAATTTCATTAAAGTCATAGATTGAACTATCTAAAACTTTAGAATAGTCTATTGTAACACCACTTATAATCTTGCCATCAAAATTCAAATTCTTAAATTCATCCAAAAAGTAAACAAAACATTCTGTCGGAACAACAATTTCAACTTTCCTTAAAAGGTTCTTGATTTGAAGACCTTTGTTGAATTTGGATGAGGAAATATAAAAATTGTGCATATTAGAAGCTAAATATGAGGTTGCTTTTTCCCTATTTTTGAACTTTCTGTTCAATTTGGTTATAGTAGAAGCATATATGACTGGTCTTGAATTACTTTTGGATTGGCGACTGCCTAAACTTCTAATATTATCAAATAAGCCCATATTTTAACTCCTATATTGTAATTTAAAATAATAAAATAATATTGATATATTAATATATAGCAATACTAAATAATAAGTTTTAAGTTTTTAAGATGATGACGAAAAAAAGTAATTATTAATGTTTGAAAATAAGATTAAATAATCGTGCTAAAATTTTAAAACAAACATCATTTAATGAAATGAATTTAATTCCTAAATTAATTAGTACATTAGGAATCAGTTTAATATGATACAGACGAACAAATAGACTGTATCTCTTATAATATTTCTTAAAATCTCTGAAAAATCCTAATTTTTCTTTTAAATCACAATCAGTGAATAATAACCATTTTGAAAATCCAATCAACATCTCTGATTCAAAATTCTTATAATATTTGTCATTATTATCCAAGTAATTGAAAATATTCTTCAAGCCGTTATAAAACTTAAGAAGATTTTCCTTTTTAAAATCTTGAGAAGTTGATTTGTCTTCCCCTTCAGTCCTGATATTATAATTATACCCATAATAATCGTTTAAATATATTATTCCATGGGCATTAAGGTAGGCCTGTAAATTAAAATAAACATCCTCATATAATGTGCCTTCTGGAAACAGAATATTATTATCCAAAAATAAGCTTTTTTTATAGATTTTATTCCATATCAGCATAGCTGTTGTAGATAATAACGATGTATCCTCTTCAATTGAATTTAAATAAATGAATTTATCTTTTTCATCCAATATGGAGTGATATTTTTCTACTTTTCCATCAGTTACATCATAATTCCTGCATGTAACAATTTCTGCTTCATTGGAGCTGATTGTAGAATACATCTTTTCACAAAAATCGTCACAGAAACTATCATCATTATCTAAAAACATTATGTAATCTGTTGAAGAATTTTGAATTCCAATATTACGTGGTTTAGATGGAGATCCGCTGTTATCCTCTAAAAAAATAGTTTTGACATTTTCATATTTTGCATTTAATCCTTCCAATATAGATTTTGTATTGTCTGAAGAGTTATCATCAACTAAAATAAGTTCAATGTTTTCAAAACCAATAGTTTGGCTTTTTACGGATTCAATAGCTCCCAATAGATACTTTTCAGCATTATATGTGGGGATGATGACACTCAACTTATAACCAGACATTTTATCTCCATAGGATTGATTAATCTAATAAAAAAAATTCTATAAATAAATTATATTCTTTGTATATTAGTTTATAAGTTTAACTATAAAGTGAAAAGAATTTTTCATTTTAAAGCAAAATTTAAAAAACATTAATATTACATATAATATACATATAAAAAGAAAACATTAATTTAGTGATTAAATGAGTCAAATTCAAACCTTATTCAAAAATGTTAGTTGGGTAACCATTTCACAAGTAATAACAAATATTTGTGCATTTCTATGGACAATATTAATAGCCCGTTATCTTGGCGTAAGTGATTACGGAACCCTTTCATTTGTTATTTCATTTACTGTACTTATTGGTATGGGTACAGATATTGGAATCACTACTTTTACCACACGTGAATTGGCTCAGGATCACTCTAAAACTAAGAAATTCATAAATAATCTGATTATTTACAAGATACTTCTTTCAATAGTTTTATGTGCATTTACTGTTTTGATAGTCTATTTATTAGGTTACAGCAACCTAGTTGTAGAATTAACTTTAATCATGTTTATTGAAGCCAGTTTTGTAACCATGTTTAATTTCATCAATGGTGTTTTCCAAGCTCATGAAAGACTTAAAACACCTTCAATTGGAATTATAATATATAGTTTATCTCTATTAAGCTTGGTCTTTATCATAACAATATTAGACTTAGGAATAATTGCTGTAGCTGTCGCATATGCCCTTGGTTATTTATTAGGCATAATTTACGTTGCAAGTAAACTTATAAAAGAATTCGGACTGCCAAAATTTGAAATGGATTTATCTTTTTGGAAAGAAGCAACTATTAGATCCTTGCCTTTTGGTTTAACTTTGTTCTTTTATACAATCTATTTCTCAATAGATGTTGTAATGATCTCATGGCTTGCAGGAGATTATGCAACAGGACTTTATAACTCTGCATACAAAGTTATTTCAGTTTTTGCAGCATTTTATGTGATTTACCAATATGTGATTTTCCCATTAATGAGCAAACTATATACTGAAGATACAACATTGCTTAAAATCAGTTTTGAGCAGTCATTTAAGTATTCATTATTGATATTATTACCAATTATCGTTGGAGTTTATTTATATTCCCCGTACTTAATTACTCTCATTTATGGTAGCACATATGCTTTAGCTGCTGTTCCAATGCAAATATTAATCTGGACTGTTGTATTCCTATTCATCAATGGTGTAGCAACATCCTTACTTAATTCAATTGGAAAAGAATATGATGTAACCAAGATTTACATCATTGCAGCGATTTTCAACATTATTGTGAATTATTTCTTAATCCCAAAATATACCTATATCGGTGCATCAATAGCTACTGTATTAAGTGAAATATTGATTTTAGGATTAATGATGTATTCAATTTCAAAAACAGAATATAAACCTGATATTTCCTTATTGAAAACCGTTATAAAATTAGTAATTTGTGGAATCATATTAGCAATCGTATTACATTTAATCAATGTTTCCCTTTGGTTAGCAATCCCTATTGGATTAATAGTTTATGTGGCAGCATTATTCCTAACAAAATCCATAGATGATACGGACAAATATATAATTAAAGAATTATTAGGAAAATAAATTAGATCAATTATTTTTTTATCATATAAACAATGCCCATTCCATCATATTTTAATTTTATTTGGCTTTTTAATTCAAAACCTTGATTTTCTAGAGCATCAATTAAAATATTTTCATCAACCCCTGTTACATTTGTAGGATATTCCATTATTATCTGATTGAACATAGATAAATCTGAATATTGGATTATATTTACTTCACAACCTTCACAATCTATTTTTAATATATGTGGCTTAATATCATATTCTTTAATAACATCTTCAATAGTCACAGTATCCACATCGATTTGTTGGCTTGCTTTTGTAAATTGGCTTGCTCCTCCTGTATTCCCTTCATTAAAATTAATAGTGAGGGTACCTTTTTTACATGAAACTGCTTTATTAATAAAAGTAATTTTTTCTTTAATAGATGGATTTAATTCAATGTTCTTTTTAGCAATTTCACAGATATGGGGCAAAGGTTCAAATGCAAAAACATTATACCCTTTATTTGCAAAATAAATAGCAGTATCACCAACATTAGCCCCGATATCTACCAAACATTCTCCGTCAGAGTAAGAAATATAATCATAGTCCCCATAAAGAAAACTTTCAAAAATAATACCAATTTCCTTATTTAAAAATTTAAATTGATTTTTATCTTCAAAGTTTGTAATAGTAACTATATCCTCATCAATTTGAGGCAAATATGTTTTCAGTAAATCACATTGCTCAGCAGATAAATCTTTTGTACTAGAAAATACCAATGCTCTAAATAATGGGGAATTGAGATAATTTTTACCTTTTTTTAATTTAACTGAACCAATATTTTTTATTTTACAATTAACTTCTCTTTTTAATATAAACATGTTCAAAGCTACGGAAAACCAATTTTCTATTCCTTTCCTAAAAATTGTGAATCCTTCTATTAAACTCAAAAAAAACACCTCAAATTTTTAATTAACCACATTAATTTTAAAAAATAACTTTTTAATAAAAATAGTTATAAAATTATTTAATGAAAATAACTTAATAAAAATATTAATTACCATATTAAAGACTAACCCTGCAGTATTGATTCTTGTATTAATTTTATAATTCTTATAATATTGTTTCATAGTATTCAAAAAGTTTTTTTGACATTTTTCTTCAATATCAGCAAACATATAAATTTTAGTCATATCAACTATTAATTCTGATTTTAATCTATCATTATGATAATTTTCCTCATCAAATAGATCCATAATATTTTTAAATCCATTTAATTGCTTTATTAACATTGATTGTGAGAAATTTTGACTAACAGAAGAATCTAATCCACTTCTAATAACATAATTATATCCAAAGAAATCATTTAAAAAGACAATGTTCTTAGCATGCAATAAAAATTTCATTGAGAAATATATGTCTTCATAGTAATTTCCCTTTGGAAACTCAATATTTCTTTCTAAAATTACACTCTTTCTAAATATTTTATTCCAAACCATACTTGGATTTCCTAAGCTCATTATTTCAGGAAAATCATCAATATTTTTTAAATAGAGAATTTGATCTTTTTCATCATATTGCCCTTTGAAATTGGAATAATTATTAAAGTTAAAATCATCTAAAAAGAAGTAAGGCACAGATTTAACATCATTTTTTAATTTATAGAATCTACAACAAACGATATCAGAATCATTTTTTGTTATAGCATCATACATTTTTTCACACATTTCCGGAGAATAACTATCATCACTATCTAAAAACATGATATAGTCTGAAGAAGAATGTTGTATTCCCACATTTCTAGGTTCGCTTGCAGAACCACTATTACTTTCTAAGAAAATAGTTTTTACATTTTCAAAATCAGAAGATAAATCTTTTAAAATATTTTTAGTATTATCATTTGAGCAATCATCTACAATAATAGTCTCTATATAATCAAAACCTATTGTTTGATTCTTTATAGATTCTAAAGATTTTAACAGATGCTCTCCATCATTGAAAGTGGGAATAATAACACTAACTTTATATTTCATCGAAATTCTCCAAAAGAAACTTTTAAAAATATTTTACTAAACTAATATTTATTTTTAGAATATTTAAAATAATGTATTATAAAAAGAATGAAAAACTTAAAAATATTAAATATCTTTATTAATACGAACAAAAAGATATAATCATAAGTGATATAATGAGCATTAGTCCCAAGCGTATACTATATCTAGACGAAGTTCGTTCATTGGCA
>JAEDCM010000046.1 GCA_016294165.1 Anaeroplasmataceae bacterium | reverse complement strand
TATAAAATAGAATCACATGTTTTTTTTATGTGTCTACTTTATAGGGTCTATTTTAAAAAACTTTGCAGGCTTTTTTTAATGCTTTCTTCTTAAAATTAAAATACAATTTTCTCCTTCGAATTCAATATCTAAACGGTCAATTAATAATCCTACTAATTCCAATTCATTAGAAACATCACTTTCTCCCATTAGCTCCCAACCATATTCTTCAATTTCAAGTTCACGTTCTTGATTAATATAGGTCATTAATTTATCAATTACTTCAGGTTGTAGATTAGTTGTCTTAACCTTAATTATTGTTTCATTTTCATTATCAAGATTAATATCCACATTAACCTTTTTTTGGCCTTTTCGCATCAAATATAAAGCAAATTCATCAATGATTTTACATGTCTTTTTTTGTTCATGTATATTCATATTATTCCTCCTTAAACATTTCTAAAACTGGTATTGCTAAAGCAGCGACAAATCCCGCCACAAAGCCATTATTATATAAATCAAAACCACCTTGTAGTAGACAAACATATGGGTTTGTTGCTAAGGAAACATGAATCATTCCAATCACAAATCCAACTATACATCCATAATTTCCTGATATTGGTGCTAAGCCAGTTACTAGGATTACACACATCGCCACAGATGGATTAGAAAAATCCAAGCCCATTAATAAGCAAGTAACAACTGCACCAATCATAACTGGTATGGCGTTTCTAGCATGGATACCATACGCCGCAAATCCAATCACTGTAAAGCACACTCCAATTACTGGCCCATTCATTTCAATTCCAGTGACTGCAATTACAATAAAACAAATCAATCCAACAATGCCACAATTAAATAAAGTTGCATCTATTCCATTATCACGAATAAAGTCCGTGATTAAACGTCCAGTTCTCTTTAAAATATTGGGATATTTTTTTATTTCCTTAATATCATCAATAACTGCAGCGCAAATAAATAATGTCGAAATTCCTAATAGCATAAATAATAAAGTATAGTGTTCATTTTTACTAACAAGATATTCTAGCTCGACTGGAACATCAAACGCTTTAATGATCGATGTTGCGACTAAAGAAATGATCCCTAATGCAAAACCAACATTAAATAGATTATATCCTCCATGAATCTTGATTGTATTAGAAGCAATAGAAGGTAAAATAAATCCGATTACACAACCTACAACTATTCCTAGAGGAATGGAAAGATATAATTCTAAATTGATTCCAAAGATAAGATAACTCACAATTGGAGATATTCCTGTTGAAAATAATACAACAATAATGGAATTTTTAAATTTTGTATGATTTTTTAATGAATATAAATATATTCCTAAATATATAGGCAATGTATTTAAAATGTTTTTACCAAAAAAAGAGAATCCAGCAATTGTCATTAATCCAGCAAAAATCGGACCACTAACCCTCAATTTTAAAAAATACACCATTACAATGTTTAAAGTTAAAATTGTAGAAACATTAAATAGTGTTGCACCTAATCCTCCAACGTAAATATAATCAGTAATCAAAATGCTCGGACTTTGAATGATTTTTAGATATCCAGTAAATATATTTTTTGGACTATCAACAATAAATGCCATAATCAAAAATCCAATTGCAATTAACGGAAGGAATAGTCGTTTTTTCAAAAAACGAAGAAGCTTAAGCATTATCTATCACCTCATAATAATTCTACCATAACACAAACAAATCTCCTACATTTTTATAAAAATAAAAAGGAGTAAAAACTCCTTTTAAAAAATCCTTGCATAAAATTTATACTTAGATAATTCTTCATCACTAAGGTCAGGTTTAATATCTGAAGTATCACCTACAACATAATACATGTTACCATTATTGCTTAATTTATTTACTTCATAATCATTTACTGGATTATATTCATAGAATGCTTTATTCTCAACAATTTGAATAATATCCCCCGCAACAGCTGTCGCCGTTGGAATACTTCCTGCACCTTTACCATAGAATAAAATCTTATCGTTGGTTGTGCAATCAAGCATACATGAGTTAAACTCGTTACACACACTTGCAAATGGATGTGTAGGTTTGACTAAAGTTGGTTCTACTCTAACAGTTACATCATTCCCAACTAAACTTGATTGAGCTACAAATCTCAAAACATATCCTCTAGTTTTAATATCTGCTAAAATATCCTTTGTTACATTTTCAATTCCATAATGGTAAACGTTCTTTGGATCAATATATGTTTTATATGCAATATTAGTAAGGATTGAAATCTTTCTAACCATATCTAATCCTTTTAAATCCGCAGAAGGATCAGCCTCCGCAAACCCGTTAACTTGCGCTAACTTTAATGCTTCAGCAAATGTTAATCCATCCTCTTGCATTTTTGTTAGCATATAGTTTGTTGTACCATTTAAAATGCCACAAATGCTTGTGATATCATTTATTTTAATGTTTTCAATTAATGGCCTTATTAAAGGAATTCCTCCACCAACAGATGCTTCAAACAAATAGTTTACACCATTCTCTTGTGCAAGCTTATATAGCTCTTTAATATTGTTACTTACAACTTCTTTATTTGCTGTAACAACACTTTTTTTAGCTAATAAGCATTTTTTTGTGCACATATAGGCAAAATCATTTCCACCTAAAACCTCAACAACGATATCTATTGATTCATCGTTAGCGATCTCATCAATATTGGCGGCTAATAAATCTCCTAATTCATCCTTTTTACTTGGTAAATCTAAAACCTTAGCTAATTTTAAATCATATTTATCTTTTAACAAATCGATCATTTTAGCTACGCCCTTACCGATTGTCCCATATCCTAATATTGCAATTCTTGTCATGTCTTTCACTCCACTTAATCTTGTATATAATATTATGATATTATAATTTGTTTATGTTTTCAATTATTTTTTCCATAACCCATGTAAATTACAATACTCATAGGCCGCAACTACTTCTTCACCATCTAATAGTGCAAAAGTTGCTTTTGGCTCATCATTTGGTGTTAAATAAACCTTTTTAACTCCTTTATTTGTTTCCAATGCAATTAAAGTAATATAGTGTGCCTCTGTCATTGGATGGATTACATCTCCAACCACAACTGTTACTACATTCCCTTCAACTGTTACTACTGGTACATGCTTTTCTTTAGCAGCATCTACTGTATTTGGAATAATTTCTTTTAAACCTGTTTCGTTTAAAACAACACCTTCCAAAATATTATTGTTTTCGTCCTTAAAAAATTTCATAATTGTTCCTCCTTAATTTATCTCTATTATATTATTTGCTTAAACTAAGTTCAAATATTATGCTTTTTTAGCAAATAATTTAAAAACGCGTTTAAACCATCTTTGATATCCTCAAAAGTCTCATCAAAATTGCCAGTATACCAAGGATCTTTAACATCCCTATTGGTATTGTTAAACTCTAACAACTTGTAAATCTTCTTATCCGTATTAAATAATCTTTGCATATTTAACACATTGTAATCATCCATCCCAATAAAATAATCATACTTATCATAATCTGATTTTTCTAATTTTATTGCTTTTTTCCCATTACAATCTATTCCCAAGTTATTAAGAATTCTTCTTGTTCCATAATGAACTCCATTTCCAATTTCTTCATAGGATGTTGCGGATGAAGAAACTAAGAAATGACTTATTATCCCCTTTTTTTTAATCATATCAATAAACATATATTCTGCCATTGGACTTCTACAAATATTACCATGACATACAAACATTACCTTAATCATGTTAGTTTAATTTAGTCTCTAAACGAGTTCTAATAGCCTTAATAAAATCTAATGAATTAACAGCTGTCGCTTTAAATCCTGGTTCAACTAAACCAACTAAATCTTTAGTCATGATTCCATCATCTAATGTCGCAATACATGCTTCCTCTAATTTATTCGCAAAATCAATCAATGATTCATTATCATCAAATTCTCCACGCTTACGTAAAGCACCACTCCAAGCATAAATAGTTGCCATTGGATTTGTTGATGTTTCTTCTCCTTTTAAATATTTATAATAATGTCTTGTTACAGTTCCATGAGCTGCCTCATATTCATAGTTTCCCTCTGGCGAAACTAATACTGAAGTCATCATTGCTAATGAACCAAAGGCTGTTGAAACCATATCGCTCATGACATCTCCATCATAATTCTTACATGCCCAAATATATCCACCTTCACTTCTGATTACACGTGCAACAGCATCATCAATTAAAGTGTAGAAATATTCAATCCCTAGTTCATCAAATTTAGCCTTATATTCTCTTTTATAAATATCTTCAAATAATAATTTAAATGTTTGGTCATACTTTTTACTAATAGTATCCTTAGTGCTAAACCATAAATCTTGTTTAGTATCAATAGCATACTTAAAGCATGAATGAGCAAATGAAACAATTGATGAATCCTTATTATATTGCCCTTGTAATACTCCTCCACACTCAAAATCATAAATTGTTTGCCTAGTTTCTACACCATTTTTATCAGTGAAAACTAATTCTGCTTTACCTAAATCAGTAACACGCATTTCTGTTGCCTTATAAACATCACCATAAGCATGTCTAGCTATAGTAATTGGTTTTTTCCAATTCTTAACAACAGGTTTAACACTATCAATTAAAATTGGCGCACGGAAAACTGTACCATCTAAAATTGCACGAATTGTTCCATTTGGACTTTTCCACATCTCAGATAGGTTATATTCCTCAACTCTTTGTTTGTTAGGCGTAATTGTCGCACATTTAACCGCAACCTTATATTTCTTTGTAGCATTAGCACTATCAATTGTTACCTGGTCTTTTGTATTTTCACGGTTAATTAACCCTAAATCATAATATTCAGTATTCAAATCAACGAAAGGATAAATTAATTCATCTTTTATCATCTTCCATAAAATTCTTGTCATTTCATCTCCATCCATCTCAACGATTGGATTAGCCATTTTAATCTTTGCCATTTTTCATTTCTCCTTTTTCCACAGATTTATTATATTATACTATACAATAAAAACATTTACAATACTTTACTTCAGTAAAGAATGCGATTTCAACCATTAAAAAAATGCATCAAAAGATGCATTAATTTACAACCTTATCATATCCATGTGTTTTTTCTTTTTCTTTAACCAATCCTTGATCAATAAGAGTCTCGTCAAGTTTATGAATAGTATGATAATTAGTATCCTGTTTTTCAACATATGGAATTTCGGCTTTTTCCATCATTTCATCAACTAATTCAATAGCTTTACTCAAGTATCTGCTATTTTTAATATCAATCTTCAATGGTGTCTCACGATGAGCCTCAATCATTGAGAAATCCTCAAGTTCATGTCGTTTACCAACATATTCCTTTGGATTAAGCGCTAAATATAAAGATAATGTGTTACCTTTAATTGTGGCTTTAGCTAATGTAACAGCTCCACGTTTAAATATATCAAAATTCCAACTGATTTTTGATCTTACAAGTTCAAAACTTAAAATATGATTTTTAATTGTTTCATAATAGTTTTGTAATTCAACATCTGATAAACTTAATTTTGCTTGAATGCTACGGTCAATACCATTCGCTTCATCAATAATTTTCTTATCAAATTCTTCTTCTGCATAACGATCATCAAACACATCATCAATTTGATCCATAATGTATTCTTCAATGTCAACTATTTCATCTTCATCCTTCTTAAGTTTAACATCCAAGACCTCATCATCTTCATATGCAATTGGCATAAAGGCATACATTTTAGATCTTGCTTGAGTGTCTCTTAATAAAGTATTTTGAGCTCTTCTTAAGTATTTAATATCAATATCTTCAACTTCTTCAATCTCATAATATTCCGAAATAATCGCATTTGGATTATTATATTTAGATTGCTCTGTTTCCTCAAAAATCCATTTATCGATATACTCTTCGACTTCACTAATCTTATCAACTGATTCCTTTGGCTTTTCAACCTTTGGTTTTTGATTTTCATCAACCGGACGATGAATAGCTTGAACATATACTGGTTTACTTTCTTCAACCACTGTTTCATCAACTGCTTCTATACGTTTTTTCTCTTTAACAACCTTCTCCGGTTTCTTTTTTTCCACAATTGGCTTTTGTTTAGCCTCCTCTAAGAAATTAAACTGATTTGCACGTTTACTATCAAAATATAACGAATGATCCCTTTTCTTCTTTAGAGGTCTTTTCAATCTTTTAATATGGATTCCTAAAACAAGTGCTGTTATAGCCTCAACTGCAAATAAAGATGTTGATGCTAATAAAACAGGTATTAGAGTTGACCTCATTTTCATATCCTTTTTACTATTAATTTCATTGATAATTATTAATTCAGATATAATCACAATCATTAACACATAATCAGTTATTACCATATACTTTGCAGAGTTTTTTACTGAATATTCATATTTATTTATATTGAAAGTTTCATCTTCATTATTAGCTCTCCTAGAAATTCTATATTCACTTTCATTATAATTAACACATTTATTTATCACTAGGAATGAAGACGTAAAAACTGTACCAACAACTATACATATAAAAAGTTTTTTTAATATAGAACTAACTCTTTTCACATTATCGCCCCGCAATACTTTTTAGTCTTTATTTTATTTTACAAAATATTGCAAGATAATTCAAATATTCTTTGTAATAAATTAGGTTTTTAATTGTAAAAAATATTTTTTCCATAGTTTTTATAAACATTATTAGCGATTATGTCGATTTATAAAGAGTCTTGTAAATTCAAATCTTTTGAAAATTATTGTGGGAAACCATATAAAGAAAAATATACAATCATCGAAATAATATCGACTATAACCATTATTCCTAAAATAACTGCAGCAATCTTTAATCCATGTATAATTTTTTTCTTGTTTTCATCTGTTAAAATATTTTTCACTAAATTTGACTTATTAGAATCATCATTAGATGCTACCGTTCAACAAAACCTATAGAACTCTATAATACTATAGTTTTTTTGTTTGCTTCCTTATTCAACGAGCTCTGTTTTGTAATAAAACAGTTGGTATTTACTCTCCTAAGGGGAAGTTGTATGTTAAGCATAAAATCCAAAAAATCTTGATATGAAGCCATTTATCCTAATATATATAATATAGGAAATGTCATTTACCCAACGAGTTACCCAACGGATTTGCACATTTCATCACACAAAACGGGGTATGATGTATGTAAAAATCAGCAAGTATCTAGTATAATAAACCATGTTGAAAAACTTAATATGTCCTCGTAGCTCAGCTGTATAGAGCGACGCTCTCCTAA